>CAXXRY010000001.1:0-18937 GCA_963668335.2 Aminobacteriaceae bacterium
GTGTGTTCGACTTGAGAATCCGTGGGGTTTGTCCTATGGCTTCGTCTTTCGAAAAACCGGTAATCTCGGTGAACGCCCGGTTGACGCGAAGTATTGCGCCGTCAGGTCCGGTGATGACGACTCCCTCCGATGCATGATCGTAGACGCTGGTGATAATCGCAAGCTGTTTTTCCGTCTGTATGAGCGCGTGGGTCTTCTCGTGGAGCGAACGTTCCGCGACGGAGAGAAGCGCCGCCTTTCTCCCCAGGAGGACCGCGCGAATGCTCAAAAAGAGCGAAAGACCGCCCGCACCGAGTACCGCCAAGAGTCCCAACAGTGTGAAGCGCCGCCGCCACGAGGCGATTTCCCGGTGTATGTCGTCGAGGTAGACGCCCGTCCCGATGATCCAGTCCCACGGAGCGAAGCGGGCGACGTGCGAGGTTTTCGCCGAGAGTTTTTCCAGGTTGTCTTTGAAGTTCCAGAAATAGTCGAGGTATCCTCCCTCCGGAGTCTGCGCCGCCGCTGCCTCGATGCCGTCGAAGAGAGCGCGCAGCAGCTCCCCGTCCGGTCCTTTCGCCTCGTCGGGGCTGACTCCTTCAAGATCCGGTCGATACGGGTGCATAACGAACGTCCGTCCCGGCCCCAGTACCCAGAAGTAGTCCTTTTCAGCGTCTCCGAATCTGTGCATCCTGAGGCGGCGCAGGGCTCGTCCCTGCGCTTCCTCCATGGAGAGCGTTCCCTTGAGGACGTCTTCATGGAGCGCTTCGAGGTAGGTCATCTGGACCTGAACGAGGTACTTGCACATCAGGCGCTTCTGGTGAAGATAGCTTTCTTCGAGCAGGGGGGAGGAAAAAATAGAGGAGAAGGATCAGAAGGAAAAGGATCAGGAAAAAGACGGGAGCCATGGTCTGAAGAAACGTCGAGAAAAAATGTTCCCCATGCGCGGCGCACTGTCCCGTTGACGCCCGAAACAGCGGAGTACGGTCCTTGAGAAGGAAGCGACGTTTTGGACATCTCCCGGAATCTCCTTTCTCCTGTTCATACCACCCCTGAGCATGGAGGTTCAAAAAGATTGTATCAGATGCGTTCGACCGCGTGAGAATCTTGAGGCTCATATCTGTTCTGCGGAGAGGAGCACCTTGCAGTTTCTGCAGGAAATCTGCGGGGCGACGCGGGGAGCTGTCGATGGACGGTGCGCGTCGCCTCTGCGGATGGGGGTGCGGGGCGTGAATCAGAGTTTTGCGAGGGGTGTCGAACCACCAGAAGAACGATTGAGGATCCAGCTCGTCCGGTCCGCCCTTGATCAGGCAGTCGGCCTGCTGGAAGAGTTTGTGGCCGGCGTCGTCGTCCGGGGCGGGGAGGGCCACGCAGGTCATGCCCGCTCGAAGGGCGGCTTCGACGCCGAAACGGGTATCTTCGAAGACGATGGCTTCCGTCGGTTCAATGGCCATCCGGCGCGCCGTTTCAAGGAAAATGTCGGGTTCGGGTTTCCCCTGTCTTGACCTCGGAGGAGGAGACGATCATGGTGAAAAAGCCGCGCACGCCGAGCGACGCCAGAATCTCGTCCGCGATGGAGGCGTTGGAGCCGGTGGCTATCGCCATCGGGAGCGCGCGTTTGCGGAACTCCTCGAGGACGACTTTCATGGGGGGGTACAGACGGCTGGATTTCAGCGCAAGCGAGCGGTAGATGGCGTTCTTCTCGTCCATCAGGGCTTTGCGCGTCGCTCGCAAGGCCGTAGTTGGCCTTGATCCGCCGGACCATCTCGCTGATGTCCTTCCCGACGAAAGCCTTCTTGTCCTCCCGTGAAAACGAAACCCCGCGCCGCGCGAGGAGAACCCGGTCGCTCTCGTAATGGTTCTCCTCGCTGTCGATCAGGGTGCCGTCGAGATCGAAAATAACCGCCTTGACGAGCTCCGGTTTTTCACGGCGGATCTCCGTCTCTCCAGCAAGAAATGCAATTGGCGTTGCAATCATGATGAGTCTCCCTTCCCGAATGCTCTGGTCCGGAAGAATTGTAACATGGAATTTCTTTCAGGAAAATACGCTTCTCTCCCGAATCCTTCTACCGTCTTTTCCGCCTGAGCGCCGCCGGCAGCAGGCCGCTCAGCAGAAGCAACGCGCTCCACATGCCCGCGCCGCCCGTCGAGCATCCGCCGCCCGATTCGGCGGCGTCGCCCACCTGTACAGCGACGACGGCGGTGTTGTCGTCGGACGAGAATTCACCCTGTTTGGGAACGATGCGCATGTGCACGCGATGCGTTCCCGGAGTCTCGAAGGCGTGTTTCACAACGAGGGAGTAGGATGCGCCCGGAAGAACGCCCGGGACGATTTTCCCCCCGCGAATGCCTTGCCGCCCTTTGCGGGGTCGCCGTCGAAGAAGAGGACCTTGATGGAACGAACGGAGACGTCGCCCGCGTTCGAAACACTCCCCCTGAAGAGGACGCTCTCTTCGGGCGCAAAGCTCTTGCCGTTCGAGGGGGCGTTGCCCAGGCTCAGCCCGCCCTTCAGATTCAAGGCGAGCGTTTCCGCCTTCAGTCCCTTCGCTGCGAGAGAGGCGGTCCGCGGCGCTGTCCTTTTGATGTACGAAGATATCGTACCACCCCTGGTTGTTGTCGAACGCCTCGTTCAGCGCGCGCCCGGGCAGCTCCGAGACGGCGTCGTCGGGGTTCAGCGTGACGAAAACACGGTAGTTGCCTTCCGACAGGCTGGAAGTGTCCCAGTCGAAGGTGATTTCCTCCCAGTTGGGGGATGTAGCGCCCCATCGGTTGATCCGCGGAGTCTGCACAGTGCCGAGGAGGAAGGGGGTTCCCGTAGTATTGGTGTCGGTATCGTACGTTGCCGCCTCGAAGCGGACCGTCGTCGAGGCGCAGTCGGCCAAGCTGAAGTTGTGGACGCGCACGGCGATGGTCGCGGTGTCGCCCAGCGGGAGCGCCGTTCCCAGGTCCATGCCTTCGGCGTCTCGGAAGAAGATGCCTCGTATCCTGCGGGCGTATGGATTCTGCGTCTCGTCGTCGACCCACTTCCAGGTCTCGTCCTCGGTCGGATGATTGACGCTCTGGAACATCCATATCATGGGAAGGTTCAACGCAGGATCCGGAGCCGATCCGTACAGTGCGGTCCAGGGAATCTGGTCGGATATGCCGCCGACCAAGTGCGGCGTTTTGAGGACGCCGTCGTCGGTCTTGTACATCAGCGGCGTGACGGAGTATCCAAGGACGGACGATATGGACGGGACCTCCACATCGAACGCGTTGTCCTTCGTCACCGAGGTCTTGGAGGCCGACGAGGAGGTGGAGCGCCGGTCCATATGGACGTCCAGCGTCACTTTCGCGCTTTCGTTGAGCACCTCTCCTTTGACCCCCGCGCTGAACTGCGCTTCGAAGTCCATGCCCATTGAAACGGTGAGGCTTTTAACGCTCTCCTTGGATGTGTCGCTGCTCCATTCGATCGTCCGCTTGGCGTTGTTGCCGCCCCCCACGTCCAGCGTGACCAGTCCGGAGAGGAGATTGTCGTCGCTGAAATCCGGAATCTGCGCGCCGGCCGACGGGTAGGAGAGAACGTTCCCGTTCATGTGGACTGGGTGGTACCAATCGACGTTTCGTCCGGCGATGAGATGGACGGCCTCGTCCTCGGCGTTCCCCCGCGGGATGACGGCTTGGTAGAACGCCTGTCCCGGCGACGTGGCGCCCACTGGAACACGCTTCCACCCGAGGATCGGGTAGCGCCAGATGTCGATGGTGTGGCAGCGGTAGAGGACGAAGTCGTCGCGATTCGTCTGTCCGGTGAGCGAGGTGGATTGCGAAGAAAAGTTCTTCTTGATGTTCTCGTATTTCTTCCCCACGGAACCCGAGATGGTCAGCTTCTCCTTCTCCGAAGCGGAGACGACCTCCAGATTCGTGCCGACCTCCGACTCCAGGGAGAGAGAGCCTCCGATATTGCTGTCCACGTCGAGGGTGTTCGTCGTTTCGCTCGATTCCGTCTCGCTCTGCGCGTACTGAACGAACATCTCGCTGAAGCGACTGTAGTTCGTCACCGTGCCCGAAGCGTCCGGGTCGATATGCTTGGGGGGTTCGTTGAGATAGAGTAGCGGGGTGATGTGGTTTTCCAGCGTGATATGCGTCGGCTTGCCCAGCAGCATGCTGTCGGCGTCCAGGTCTCCGGTGACCAGATGATGCGCGTCCGATGTCGCGAGGTCGAGGGTGGAGGGGTTGTGGATGCTCGCACTGTCGCCGCTCCTCGCCATAGTAAAGAGCATCAGGCGCGTATTCTTCGAACTCCGCAGAGCGACGACGGGTTGGGATGTGGTTCGTGTCGCCGACGAGGGGTAGAGTTTTCCCGTGAAGCTTCCGGTCTTGAGGTTGAAATCCTTGCCGTTGGACAGATTATTGTAAGTGATCGGGTAATACGCGGAGGCGTATCCCGACGGCGGTTGCTGGTAGGGGGTGCGGTAGAAGACCTGAAGATGCACTCCCGGAGGGACGAAGAGGTTCATGCCGTGGGCGAACGCGGCGATCAGCTCGTCGATGCCGTCGCCGTCCATGTCCGCTCCCTGCATCCGAATGCGAGAGATTTCGACTTCTCCGGATCTGCTTATTGTCTGCGAAAGTTCGTTGGCGAACGTCATGCTTTGAAGGTCGACGCTCAGCAGGCGCAGTTGAACGCTTTGGTCCGAATCTTTGTACGTCCCGCAGAGGAGCATGGCGTTTCCGCCGCCGTTCCAGTCGGCGAAAGCGATGTCGAAGTTGTCCGTGGAGTAGTATGTCGAACTCGACGGCCCCGTGTCGAGAGAGGTGCTCCCCAAGGCGCTTATCTGGAACTGTCCGTCGACGGAGCCGACGGAGAAGAGCGCCGCGGTCAGCTTGCCGTCCGTGGAGACGTAGAGCGCCGCGATCTCCGGTATGCCGTCGCCGTTCGCGTCGCCTGCGGCGATGCGGAGCCCGGAATCCTGATGCACGTTCGGAACGCCGGAAACATCCCGGGTGACCGGTTGGGGGTAATCCGAGGCGTACGCTATCAGAAAACCCGGATTTCCCCCGCTTCCCCGATAGCCCGCGATCAGTTCGGTCGCGCCGTCGCCGTCGAAGTCGGCCGCGGCGACAGCGACGCCGTTGCCGTCGCCGACGGGGCGTGAAAAGCTTGCCGCCTCGTTTTTCAGTCCGTTGTTGTCGACCGGGGTGAGCGATACCGCTACGTACGGGCTCTCGTCGGCGCTCGGGGCCGGGAACGACCACGCCTGGGCGAGGAACGCCTTGTTCTGGTCGGTGCGGAGGATCGTCATCTCGTCGCCGATACGGTCGTTGTACGTACGGGGCGGTCGGCTCGTCCACGAGGAGTGGCTGTCGTTCAGCCTCTTCCAGTCGCCGTCGTCGAAGTTCGCGCTGTTCGGAAGAAACGCGTCCGCGGCGCTTCCGGTACCGTGCTGCGTGATCAGCAGCATCTCCTCGTCCAAAAGAATGGACGGATGGCTTGCGAAGGGATTATCGGCCGCCGGCGGAGTATCCGCGCTCGCCGAGGCGGAGAAGAGAAATATCGTCAGCAGCAGAAGGGGAGCGGCGTATCCGAAACGTTTCGAGAGGAGCGGCAGGCTGTTCTTTGGTGCGTCGTGCATGGTGTGAACCTCCTTTGCGAGTATGTTGTAAAAAAGCATAAACGTACGAAGCTCTTGCCGCATATCGAAATGGAGGGGAGTGCTATAGACGAATATACCCCCCTTCAGGATGGTGAAGCGCTGATTGTTTTACATGTCAACGAAAGTAGCTCGATGACAGTCTATCATAAAAAAATGATGCGTCTGTTGAAAAGCGTGTTTTATTTAAAGGACATTTGTTTTCTCCACAGCGGCAGCAGGCCGCTCAGCAGAAGCAACGCGCTCCACATGCCCGCGCCGCCCGTCGAGCATCCGCCGCCCGATTCGGCGGCGTCGCCCACCTGTACAGCGACGACGGCGGTGTTGTCGTCGGACGAGAATTCACCCTGTTTGGGAACGATGCGCATGTGCACGCGATGCGTTCCCGGAGTCTCGAAGGCGTGTTTCACAACGAGGGAGTAGGATGCGCCCGGAAGAACGCCCGGAACGATTTTCCCCGCGAATGCCTTGCCGCCCTTTGCGGGGTCGCCGTCGAAGAAGAGGACCTTGATGGAACGAACGGAGACGTCGCCCGCGTTCGAAACACTCCCCCTGAAGAGGACGCTCTCTTCGGGCGCGAAGCTCTTGCCGTTCGAGGGGGCGTTAGTCACGCTCAGAGCACCCTTCAGATTCGAGGCAAGCTCGTTTTCGCTTCTTTCTGTGGTCGCGCGCTCTGCGGCCGCGATGCTGTCCTTCTTGTGGAGAAACACGGGGAACCATCCCCGGTTGTTGTCGAACGGTTCGTTCAGCGCGCGCCCGGGAAGTTCGCCGATCTGCCCTGAAGGGTCGAGCGTGACTAAAATTTTGTAATTCCCCTCGGAGAGAGTTGAAGTATCCCAGTCGAAAGTCGCCTCCGTCCAGTTCGGATTCTGCGCGCCCCATCGGTCGATCCGGGGTGTTTGTACCGTTCCTAGCGTGAAGGCGTTTCCCGTATTTCCGGTATCCGGGTCGTAAGGGGCTGCCTCGAAACGGACAGTCGTCGAGGCGCAGTCGGCCAAGCTGAAGTTGTGGACGCGCACGGCGATGGTCGCGGTATCGCCCAGCGGAATCGCCGCGCCCAAATCGACCCCTTTGGCATCCCGGAAGAAGATGCCGCGGATCTTCCGGGCGTCGGGGTTCTCGGTCTCGTCGTCGACCCACTCCCAGATTTCCTCGTCCGTCGGGTGTTTTATATCCTTGAACATCCAGATTCGGGGAAGATTCAAGCCAGGGTCCGGCGCCGAGGCGTAGCGCGAGGTCCACGCCGTATGTCCGGCGATGTTCCCCACGACGTGCGGTGTTTTGAGGACGCCTCCTTTGGTGGTGTACATCAGCGGCGTAATCGAATAGGAGAGAGGCGTCGAGATCTCCGGTACCTCGACGTCGAATGCGTTCTCCTTGGTCACGGATGTTTTCGAGGAGGCCGTTGTGGTCGCGCGGTTGTCCATGTGGTAATCGACCGTGGTCGACGCGCCGGCCTTCAGGTACTCCGCCTTCGCGCTTGCGCTGAACTGTATTTCTTCATCGACGCTCATCGAGACGCTGAGCGACTTCACCTTCTCTTTCGACGTCTCGTTGCTCCACTCGATGGTGCGCGTCGCGCTGTTGCCGCCGCCTACGTCGAGCGTGACCAACCCGGAGAGGAGATTGTCCGATGTGAAGCCGGGGATCTGCGCGCTGTCGGAAGGATAAGAGAGGACGTTCCCGTTCATGTGCACGGGGTGGTACCAGTCGATGTTCCGTCCGGCGATGAGGTGCACATCAAGATCCTCGGCGCTCGCCCCGGGGATGACGACCTGATAGAATGCCTGCCCTTCGGATGCGGCACCCTCGGCCTTCCGCTTCCACCCGAGGACAGGGTAGCGCCAGACGTCGACAAGGTGACAACGGTAGAGGACGAAGTCGTCGCGGTTTGTCTGTCCGGTGAGGGATGTGGACTGCGAGGAGAAGTCCTTCTCGATGTCCTCGTACTTCGCGCCGACGGAGGCGGAGATGGTTGTTTTCTCCTTCGTGGACGCCTCTGCAACGCCGATGTCGACGCCTACCTCTTCCTCCGCGGTGATCGATGCGCCGATGTTGCTCTCCACGTCGAGGGTATTCGTCGTCTCTGTGGATTCCGTCTCGCTCTGTGCGTATTGGATGAACATCTCGCTGTACCGGGTGTAGTTGGTCACGGCGCCGGAGGCGTCGGGGTCGATGTGTTTCGGCGGTTCGTTCAGAAAGAGAAGAGGCGTGATCTGGTTCTCCAGCGTGATGTGCGTGGGAACGCCCAGCAGCATGCTGTCCCCGTCCAGGTCGCCGATGGCAAGGCGATGGATGCTCGTCGAGCCGAGGCTGAGAGAACCGTATTCGCTCAATAATGCGCTGTCTCCGTCTCTTCTCAAAGAGAGCAGATGGAGCGACGTGGAGGTTATTTCGCTCGAAACGGAGAGCACGGCCTGCGACTTGTTCTTCGATGCCGCGGAAGGGTGGAGCTTCCCTGTGAAGGAGCCCGTCTTCAGATCAATCGTCTTGCCCGAGGCGAGGAAACCTTCGCCGATCCCTGCGAACGTCCTCCGATACCCTGTCGGCGTTCCTTTGTAGGGCGTGCGGTAGAAGACCTGCACTTCGGCGGAATAAGACGGCGTCATGTTTGAAAGCTGCGAGGGAGTGGCGACGAGCAGCTCGTCGACGCCGTCTCCGTCCAGATCGCCCGCAGCGACGCGGATACTGTCCGTGAGAGAGGAGAAGAAGAGCGAAAAATCCTCCGACATCGCGGTGGAAAAAACGGGCGCTCCGCTCTTCATCTCGACATTCACCAGGCGCGTTTTTGCAGTGGACGCGGGCGAGGTCGGCAGAAGAGCGCACAGAAGCAACTCGTTCCCTGTGCCGTTCCAATCGGCGAACGCGATATCGAAATGCTCCGGAGCCTGGTTTGCCGGAACCGCATCGAGTTCATGCACGCCCAGAGTTAGCATACTCAGATCGTTGTTTACCGAGAAGAGCGCGACGACCAGCTTCTCCTTCGTCGAGACGTAGAGCGCCGCCGCTTCCGGCTTTCCGTCGCCGTCAACATCGCCGGTGGCAATGCGCAGACCCGAGTTCGCATGGACGCGCGGGATATTCGGATCGGCAGAGAAGACGGGGTCGGGTTCGGAAGAGGCGCGCGCGATGAAAAAACTCGGTTTCCCTTCCGCGTTTGCTCTGTAGCCGACGAGCAGCTCCGTAGCGCCGTCTCCGTCGAAATCGCCCGCGGCGGCGACCGGCGCGTCGTCGCTATCGTTCCAAGGGAAACGGGCAATTTCACTCTTGAACCCCCCTTGATCAAGCTGGGTCAACGAAGCCGTGAGTGACGAACCGCCCCACACTTGGGCAAGAAACGGCGTGTTTGCGCTGTCGCGGAGCATCGTGAGGGAATCGCCGATTTTTCCTTTCAGCAGCGGGGGCTTCGTCGCCCAGGCAGAATGTCTGTCCTGCAGATCGCGCCATTCCCCGTCGTGAAAGCCGGCGTCGTTCGGCATGAAGACGTCCGTTGCGGGGCCGCGGTCGTTCACCGTCAGCAGCAGCATCTCCTCGTCGAGCAGAATGAACGGCGCGCTCGCGAATGGATTCGTTTCCCCTGCGCGTTCCGATGCTGTAGCCGGCCGTAAGGGAACCGATATAAAAGAGAGAATGAGCAGCGGTAAAGCGAACACGCCATAGAAAACGTTCCTTCGCCGGGAATACCTGAATGGGGGGACGGCGCGAAAAAACGAGGTCCTGTTTACCTTTTGTGAATGTGTTGCGGAACTTGCCATAAAAATACACCTCCTTTTGTGTTTACGCTCTGTAATGAACTCGTTCAAAGAAGCGGAAGATAGGAAAAATAATACACCTTGACACGGTGTCAGAGTCAAGATGGCGCGAACAACGGAAAGAATAAGGTCAAAAACTTTTATAAAGTGTATATTCTCGTACAGTTATTTTTTATAAAAAGCAGTATTATCTAGTTGATACACAAGAGCGGATCCTCTCGCATTTGGTGTATTTGAATTATTGCGCGTTCCGATAAAAATGTTATAATAAAAAACAAGGCTTGAAGGAGACCTCTGCGGCGATGGAAAACGTCGTCGCCAGCGCGAACGAGGTGAGCGAATCCTCCGAGGAGCTCAGGCGGATGACCGACCGCTTCCAGGTTGAAAAAGACGGTGGGGGAACGACGTCTGCAATCGTTCCGAAGAGAGAGACTTGAGCGGCCTCCAGAGAGTTCCGTCCCAAGAAAGAACGAGTTGCCGGAGTGTTCATTGAAAATGGAGCGCTCCGGCTTTTTTTGTGCGCTTTCCATCTGAATATTAGGTGGAGTTGAATCACTTTATACAGATACATGTGCTTAAAGGGGGAATATTGCCTGTGAACTGATGCAATGTTTGAAAATGTAGATATCTATAGATGAAAACGGAGGGAAAGCAATGAGAACGAACGAACCTGGTGTAGGTGAAAGGACGAAGCGAGGCAGGCGTCTCTCGCTGATGGCGAAGCTCGGCGGCGGCACCGCGCTCCTGGCACTGCTTCTGGTGGTGATTACCGCGGGATCGGCCGTGGCGATCTTCTCGAACTACCTTGACAGGGATGCCAGGGAAAAGTCCGAGGCGGCGGTTCACGGCCTTGAGGTCATCCTGGAGGCAAAACGCGAGGAGAGCAGGGTAGTCAGCCTCTTCCTGGCTAGGTACGGGAATATTGTGGAGGACGTAGCGGCGGGGAACGCCGACGCCCTGCTGCAAAAGCTCACCCCGATGTGGAAGGAGAGCGACCTGGATTTTGTCACCGTGCTCGACGCGAAAGGAAACGTCGTCGTGCGGCTGCATGAACCGGACAAGAAGGGCGATTCGCTCGCCGGACAGGCGAATGTGAAGGGCGCGCTGAGGGGAGAGATCACCACCGCGATAGAGCCGGGGACGCAGATCCCGCTCTCGGTGCGCACCGGCGTGCCGTTGAAGGACGCCTCCGGCGCTGTCGTCGGCGCGCTCTCCGCAGGTCTCTCCTTTTCACGGGAGGCCTTCGTCGAGCAGGCGAAGGAAATGTTCGGCGCGGAAATGACTATCTTTGCGGGCGACGTCCGCTTGATGACGACCATCGTGCAGGACGGCAATCGCGTGGTGGGAACGAAGCTCGATCCCGCCATAGCGGCCATCGTGCTCGGAGGGGAGAGCTACTACGGCGCGGCGAATATCCTCGGGGCTCCTTACGTGACCGCATACGACCCCATCAAGGGGCCCGACGGAAAAATAGTCGGCATCTACTTCTCCGGCATCCCGATGGCAGAGGTGAACGCCGCCCGCTGGGCGGTCGTCCGTACCGTGCTGCTTCTGGCCGGAGCGCTCCTCGTGCTCGGCGTGCTGCTTCAGGGGTGGTTCGTCAGAAAGATCGTTCGGAGTATCCGCACCATGATGCGATTCATGAAGGAAGCGGAAACCGGGACACTCTGCTACACCCGGGAGGACTTCGGCATCCGCTCGCGGGATGAAATCGGCGACATGGCGGACGCCCTCGGCTCGATGATGGAGAAGCTTTGTACAGTCATCGGCGAGCTTCGCGGGGATGCCCAGGGCACTGCTCAGCGGGCGCAGGCGCTTGCAGCGCTCTCCGAGGAGAGCCTTGCGTCGATGGAGGAGATAGGGGCCTCCCTCGAGCGCGCGAACGCTCTCTCCGAGCAAAGCGCATCCGCGCTTGAGGAGACGGGGGCGGGCGTTCACGAGGTCGCCGAGAGCGCTTCCGCGGCGGCGCGTTCCTCGGAAGAGGGCGCCGAGGCTGCGGGGCAGACGAAGGAGATCAGCGAGCGCGCCGTCGGAGAGGTGGAACACTCCATCACCCTCATCCGGGAGGGCGGCCGTAAGGTCAACCAGACCGCGAGGGAGATGGAGAACGTCTCCCGTTCGGTGGAGTCAATCTCCGGTTTTGTCGCCACCATCACGTCCATCGCCGATCAGACGAATCTGCTGGCGCTGAACGCCGCCATAGAGGCTGCGCGCGCCGGAGAACACGGCCGCGGGTTCGCCGTCGTGGCCGACGAGGTGCGCAAACTGGCCGAGCAGTCCGGTCATGCGGCCCAGGAGGTGCAAAAGCTCATCGCGGGGCTTCAGGCGGGAGCGAAGAGTTCGCTCGCCGTCACCGGCGAGGCCGAGGAGATCATGAAGCAGACCGTTTCTTCCGCGGAGGAGGCCCTTGCGGAGCTTCGGAAGGCGATGGACCAGATTGCGAGAACCAGCGACGCCGTGCAGGGGATCGCCGCCGCCGCGGAAGAGCAGGCCGCGTCGGCGCAGCAGATGACGGCGGGCGTCGAACAGGTGACCCGTTCGACGAGCGAGGTCATGGATGCCCTGCACATCATCCAGAGCGCCTCGGGGGAGACCGTGAAGGCCTCTCAGGATCTCGCCGCCGAGGCGCAGGAGCTTCTGGCGAACGCCGAAAAGATCGAGGCGCTGCTCTCGGAGTTCACCGTCGTGAAAGAAAAGGCCGGGCTTCTGCCTCGCTAGAATTCTTTCAAAAGCACGACACAAGCAAGGATACTACGTATCTGCATCGCCCGCCCGCAGTCGCCCCTAAAGCGATTTGCGGGCGATTTTTGTTCAAAGGCCCGCGCCGGTCGAAAAATCCATTCATACGCCGTCGTTCTAGGCGCGACGGAAGCGGCGAGAACGCGAAAGCGGATTGACGCGTTGGACACCCCCTTGACAGAGGGAGAGAATCAAGTAGAATTATTAAGTTAGATAGAACTAACATAATCAACGTCGAGGAGGAAACGCCATGCCGAAGAAACGCGCTGAAAAAGTACGGGCTATCCTTGAAGTCTGTTCCGCTTCCAACGGAACGTGCGCCGGATGCGGACGCTCGTGCGCCGCCTGCGACCTCTGTCAAAAGCGGGTGCTCATGGTGGGAGGCATCACTAAGATGGAGAACCGTTACCGCGAAGTCGTCGAGACTCGGGGCGGCGTCTTCGAGTATCACGACGGCTACATGCGCAACGGGGCGCGCGAACTGGAAGGCGTCATCCGCAGGGCCGACATGGTGCTCTGCCCGGTGAACTGCAACAGCCACACGGCGTGCGGCGTCGTGAAGAATCTCGGCAAGAAGTACGGAAAACCCGTCTTCATGCTCGCCGGATCAAGCGTCAGCGCGCTCGCGCAGGCTGTGGAGCACGCCGGTGCGCGCGTGCTGGAGTAAAAACGCTTCGGGATATACGATGTGTATTTTTGAATTCATCGCTTGACACATGCAAGGAGTAGGAGTAGACTCCCGAGTGTGTTTTATTAATCTAACTAACGCCTTCTGTGCCTCTCTGACACAGTAACCCCCCCGTACTGGTTTTGCTTTCCGGTTTCAAGCGCTTCGCGAGTGCGAGGAGGGGGCTTCCAGGCGCACATGAAAGTTAGTAATGGCTAACATGTTGAGCGAGAAGGCGGAAAAAGGAGCGAGACGCGCATGACTCTTGAAGAGCTCTGTCCGGGGCAATCCGGAAAAATGGAAAAGGTGACGGCGAGGGGTGTTCTGGCGCAGCGGCTGATGGATATGGGGCTTTACCCCGGCGTGGAGATACGGGTGATCCGGAACGCCCCGCTGGAAGATCCGATGGAAGTGGAGGCGGACGGCTCGTATGTGAGTATTCGCCACGAAGAAGCACGTTTTGTGGAGGTGTGCGCGGCGAGATGAAGAAGGCGAAGATCGCTCTTGCCGGACAGCCCAACTGCGGCAAGTCGACTGTTTTCAACGGGCTTACGGGAGCCAAGCAGTATGTCGCGAACTATCCGGGCGTCACCGTGGAGAAAATGACCGGATGGTATGCAAAAAAGGGAATGAACGTGGAAGTCGTGGACCTTCCCGGGACGTACAGTCTGACGTCGTACTCCCCCGAGGAAAGGGTGTCGCGGGACTTTCTGCTTCACGAAAATCCCTCGGTCGTCGTCAACGTCCTCGACGCGTCGAACCTCCAGCGGAGTCTCTATCTTACGTTTCAGCTGCTGGAGATGCGCGTTCCGGTCGTTATGAACCTGAATATGATGGACGCGGCGGAGGATGCCGGGTTGACTATCGACGTCGAGGGGTTGTCGCGCTACCTCGGCATTCCGGTCGTTCCCACCGTCATGAAAAGCGGCGGCGGGAAAGAAGCTCTTCGCGACGCCGTCGAGGCCGTTGCGCTCTCCGAAAATACCGGGGCGTATGTGCCTGTTCTCGAGTATCCGGCGCTTGAAGATGCGCTGCAAAAGCTTTCCGGCATGTTGTCCGGCGAAGAGGAGTCGCTTGCGGCGTATCCCCCGCGATGGCTCGCGGTCAAGCTGCTCGAAGGAGACCGCGAGGCGCGCCGTCTTGTGGAGGAAGCGGCGCAGGGCAGGACGAAGATTTCCCAAGCTGCACAGGCGGTGCGCGCGGCCTTCGAGACGGAGCACGGCGAGACCGCCGACGTGTACATCGCCCGTTCCCGCTACCGGAAGGCGGCGGAGGTGGCCGGTCTCTTCACCGTTCGGAAGAAAACAACGAAGGCGTCGCTGACGAGCCGTATCGACAACCTTGTCTGCCATAAAATCCTCGGGCCGCTTTTCTTCCTCGGCGTAATCTATGCTCTGTACTTTCTGGCGATCGTCAAGGGGTACGAATTGACGAACTACACATGGCCCCTGCTCGCCGCCTTCCGGGATTTCGTCGAATCCCTGCTTCCCGCGACCGGATTCATCGACGTTCCCCTTCTGCGCGCCTTTACGCTCTGGTTCGTGGACAGCATCAACGCGCTGCTGAACTACATTCCGATCTTCTTCATCCTCTTCGGTCTCATCGCCGTGCTTGAGGACAGCGGGTATATGCCCCGCATGGCGTTCATCATGGACCGCATCCTGAGCCGTTTCGGCCTTCACGGGCAGTCCACGCTTCCGATGGTCCTCGGTGGCGTGGTGGTGGGGGGGTGCGCCGTCCCGGCCGTGATGTCCACCAAGGGAATTCCCGACGAACGATCCCGCCTGGCGACGATCCTCACCATCCCGATGCTGAACTGCCTGGCCAAGACGCCGCTGTACATACTGCTCATCAATATCTACTTCGCCGGAAGCAAGGACGTCTCCATGTTCTTCATTTCGACGGTCAGTCTGCTGTTGGTGCTCCCCGTGGCGAAGATTCTCACAATGACCGTCCTGAAGAACAAGGAGACCGCCCCGTTCATCATGGAGATGCCTTCGTACCACATGCCCACGATTCGCGGTGTTCTGGGAAGGGCTTTCGAGCGCGTCTGGTTGTATGTCCGGAAGATCACCACCGTTGTGGCGGCGGTCTCCGTGCTGCTCTTCACGCTGCTCCAGTTTCCCGGTCTTTCGGACGAAAGCCGTGTCCGTTACGAGGAGCGAAAGGATACGGCCGTGGCGGAGTTTCAGCGCTCGACGGAAGGCAATGCTCTGGCCGGGGGGCTCGACGAAGAGGGGATACTCGGGCTGATGCGCTACAACGACGCCTTTCGAGCGGCGAGGATGAAGGTGAAGACGCCGGAGGATTCCGAGGCGATGGCCCGAGACTTCGAGGCCCGCAATCCGACTTTTTACAAAATCCTGCAGGACAGGCGCGACCCGGCGGCGAAGCGGGCGAACAACGCTTTGCGTACGCTCGTCGACGAACGGCGCACGATCATGCTCGAGATGCGGAAAGAGCAGATCGAGACAAGCGTACTTGGAACCGTCGGCAAAGCGATGGAACCCTTTTCGAAATGGGCTGGTTTCAACTGGAGAGTGAACGTCGCTATTCTGAGCACTCTGGCTGCGAAGGAGAGTAGCGTGGCGACGCTCGGCTCGCTCTATCAGCAGGAAGAGGGGAGCGAGAGCGAGGCGCTGGAGAAACGGATGGCCTCCGGAGAATCCGACCTGACGCCGTTGCACGCGCTCGCGCTGATGCTCTTCATGGTGATGTGCCCGCCCTGCTTCCCGACGGTGATTGCCGTGAGGGTGCAGACCGGTTCCACGAAATGGATGCTTTTTTCGTTTTTCTATCCGTTGGTTCTCGGTTTGTCGGCGGCGGTGCTCGTCTTCTCGGGCGGTACTGCACTGGGGCTGACGGGCGAGCAGGCTATGTGGGTATTCTACGGGATGGCCCTTCTTCTGACCCTGGCCATGGGCTTCGTTGGAAGCGGTCGTTCCGCAGAACACGGGAGGTGATGGCTAGAGAATCATCCGCGTGTTTTTGTTTATGGACAAGTCCCTCGGGGGCTTGAAAATGAAATTCCAGGAGGGTGTTCAGTATGAAAAGAAACATCATGTCCGTTCTGCTTGTCATCGCGTTTTCTTTCGTTCTTGCCGGCGCGGCGTTCGCGCATACCCCGCTCTTTACGTGCTGGGACAACGGCGACGGCACGATCTCGTGCGAGGGGGGGTTCTCCGATGGTTCTTCCGCGGCGGGAGTCGAGATCCGTGTGGAGAAGAAAGACGGAAGCGTCGTCTCCTCCACGAAGCTCGACAAGTTCGGCGAAGCGACGTTCGATCGGCCGGACGTCCCTTTCGTGGTCGTCTTCAACGGCGGGCCAGGGCACTCCATCGAGGTGCAGGGCGAGAGCATCGTCAAGTAGCGGACGTTCTTGGGACAGTTCCCCCCGGAAGCTTCTCGTACGGGGGATTCGGCAGACAGTGAATTTCGATGTGAAAGGGGTATTTTTACTATGAAAAAAGTCGTGCTTCTGGCCGCTCTGGCCGTTCTTTCTTTTGCGTTTCCCGCCTTCGCGCACTTCCAGATGGTTTACACTCCCGAGCCGCTGCTCGAAAAGGGCGCCGAGATCGACCTGAAACTGGTCTTCACACATCCTTTCGAGGCCGGGCACACCATGGCGATGGGGCAGCCCGAGGAGTTTTTCGTGGTGAACAAGGAGCGCCGGACGGATCTTCTGAAGACGCTTTCGCCCATCATGTGGGCGGCGGAGAACATGGCGAAGGCCTATGAGGCGAAATATGCGATCCGCGGAATGGGCGACTACGTCTTTTGCCTCGTCCCCGCGCCGTACTACGAGAAGCTTGAGGACGCCTACATTCAGCAGATCACGAAGATGATCGTCAACAACGGCGGTCTTCCCACCGACTGGGACGCGGAGATCGGCCTCAAGGCGGAGATCGTTCCCCTGGACAAGCCGTACGCTCTGTGGACCGGCAACGTCTTCCGCGGGATCGTGAAAGGGAACGGCGAACCGGTTCCCTTCGCGGAGATCGAAGTCGAGTATCTCAACCATGCACCTTTGATGGAGCAGAACGCCTTCGACAAGAAAGCGCAGGTGGAAGCGCCGTTCGACGTGTTTACTACGCTCACGATCAAGGCGAATGCGCAGGGAGAGTTCGCTTTCGGTATCCCCAGGGCGGGGTGGTGGGGATTCTGCGCCCTCGGCGCCGGGCCCGACAGCGAGTTCAACGGCAAGGAGCTTTCCCAGGATGCCGTCATTTGGGTCCAGGCAACGGATATGAAGTAGGTTCGTCATGCGGGCCGACTATGTAATTGTCGCCCTTGTTACGCTTGCCGCCGCCGGGTATCTTTACCGGCGGTGGCGGGCCGCCGCGAAGAAGGGCGGGGTATGCGACGGATGCTGCGGATGCGGCGGATATGCGCAAAAGAAACACTGTGAAAAATGATGACTGGAGATGACTTTGGTATGAAAAGCGACAGCGCCTCCGCGACAAAGAAGAGCGGTATCGGGCGGCTGTTGGAGATCGCCGATGAAAAACGCGGTCTCCTGGCAGGAGCATGTGTCTTATCCGTAGCAAGCACCTTTTTGATGTTCGTTCCGTATGTGGCTGTGTATTATATCGCGGCGGAGCTGCTGAAAAACGCGGCCGCTCCTTCCGCCAACGACATGGAAATCATCCGCCTGTGGGGGTGGAGGGCGCTCTGGTCGCTTCCAGCGGCGCTTCTCCTTCTGTACGGCGGTATCATGGCCTCGCACGTGGCGGCCTTCCGCACGTTGTATGCCATTCGCATGCGGTTGGCGCGCCATCTTGCGGCGCTCCCTCTCGGGTACCATACGCGCGGCTCGAGCGGCGCGGTCAAGAAGACGCTGGAGTGGAGCGTGGAAAAGATAGAGAACTTCATAGCGCACCAACTTCCGGATCTTGTCGGCGCGATCGTCTTCCCGGCGGTCCTGCTGGCGGGGATGTTCTCTCTCGACTGGCGGCTCGCTTTGGCGTGCTTCATTCCTCTCGCCTCCGTCTACGTCTTCCAGTATATGGTGTTCTACGGTCCCGGCGCGAAGATGGCGGTGGGGGAGTATCACAACGCCCTGGAGAAGATGAACGCGGCGGGAATAGAATTTGTTCGCGGAATGCCGGCGGTGAAGGTCTTCGGCTTGACAGTGGACACCTTTTTCCGCTTTCACGCGTCCATCATGGAGTACCGCAACTGGGCCGTGGAGTATACCCGCTTCTGCAAGCGCCCCTACATTCTCTTCACGACCGTGCTGGCTTCTCTGCTGGCCTTCATCCTGCCCGTCGGCGTGCTGCTCTTGAGCGGACGCCCGCACGACGCGGCGCTCGCTCTGACCCTGACGCTCTTTCTCGTGCTGGCGCCGGGCGTCTCCACGCCGGTGCTCAAGCTGATGTACCTGGGCGGCAACATGCGCCTGATCTCCGAGGGAGTGAAACGCATCGACGCGATCCTGGATGTCGCGCCGACGAGCGAGCCGGACGCGCCGAAAATTCCTTCCTCTTTTTCCGTGGAGTTCCGCGACGTTTCCTTCTCCTACGAAGAGAAGAACGCGGCCGTTCGGAAAGAAGCGCTCTCCGGCGTCTCCTTCACCGCGGAGGAGGGAGAGATCACGGCGCTGGTGGGGCCTTCGGGCGGGGGCAAGTCCACGATCGCGAGTCTCATCCCGCGCTTCTGGGATGCGGAGTCCGGCGGCATCGCCATCGGCGGCGTCGGCGTGCGGGATATGGGGACGGAGCAGCTGATGAAAACGGTCTCGTTCGTCTTTCAGGATGTGCACCTCTTCCACGATACAGTGGAGGGAGAACATCAGGATGGGCCGCGGCGATATCCCGTTCGACGAAGTGGTCGCGGCGGCGAAGGCCGCGTGCTGCCACGACTTCATCGACGCCATGCCGAACGGATACCGTACCGTGGTCGGAGAGGGCGGCGTGCGCCTCTCCGGCGGCGAGGCGCAGCGGGTGGCCATCGCGAGAGCGATTTTGAAGAACGCCCCCGTTCTTGTGCTCGACGAAGCTACGGCCTTCGCCGACCCGGAGAATGAGAGCAGAATACAGGAAGGACTGAGCGCGCTCATGAGAGGCAAAACCGTCATCGTGATTGCGCACCGCCTTTCGTCGATACGCGACGCGCACAAGATCGTCGTCGTCGACGGAGGACGGATCGCGCAGCAGGGGAAGTGGGACGAGCTG
>CAXXRY010000002.1:0-20657 GCA_963668335.2 Aminobacteriaceae bacterium
TGTTCGATCATTCCTTCCTTCAGCAACAGGATACTCTGTCTGATGCTATCACTAAAAATTTTCAGAATAATTATAAAAATAGCATATTTCTACCTAATGTTTCTGATTTCAGCATCCTTCAGCCTGTCTGTTGGTTATTCAGGGGAAGCATCCCTTACTCTTTCATCCCTCTCCGAATCGTCCCATACCAAGTTCTCCTCTTCCATGTTCCTCAAAGGGCCTTTATTTCAAATTTTCAGACGCTTTCGCTTCAATTCGCCCCAAATGGCCTTCTTCGCTTCTATCATCGCCGCAAATTCATCCCGGTGACTTTGTTTGGGCTAACATGGTTCAAGTCGCTGCAACAGTGGATTCCTTTGTCCCGATTGACGAAACGGCATGTCGCTCTCGCGCCACTTCGAGGCTCTCTAAAGACCGGAACCGAGAGAACCGTGAAAAACGAATGCGGGCTAAATCCTCGGGAAGAAGCAAACTCTGTTCCGCAAGGACTTCCTGTTTTTCAAGGCAAGATTCGTAGCACGAATTATATTTTTTATGTTATTTTAGCATACACTCTTGCAGAAGAAAACGGACGATAGAGGAAGACATGTCGGAAGCGACGGCATGTCTTCCCGAAAGTTGTGCTGCGCTGCCCCCCGTGCGGGCAGGTCTTCATCCCGGAGAGCCTCGCCAAAGGGCGCATGGCCGAAGTGGAGACGACACTCGAAGACAAGTGATCAAACGAGACGGAGGCATAGGCCACCGCCTCTGTCTCGTTTTTGCGTTCTTCATACAAGGTCGTACTCAATAGGAGTTCTTCATGATTTCCTCGTACTGCGCATCGGTTAAATCTATCGAGTAAAAGAGCGCATAAAATTCCTTGACATCTTTTTTCAGCTCCCGGCTGTAATAGTCGGGGTACGCAAGATGGCCGAGCCACATGATTCCGAGCAGGCGATTCACCGAGGGAGGATTGCTTATAAAGCTGTAGGGAGCGCTTGGAATCCGGTAGACCCTCCCGTTTTTTACGGCTTCTATGCTTTCCCAGACGGGATCTTCGAGAATATGCTTGCGGACATCTTCCGTCTCCGCAAGGATGATCCGGGGATTCCACAGCAGAATCTGCTCGAAAGAAACCGCGCTTCCGCCTCCTTTGCTGTCGGGTCGAACGTCCGCGACATTAAGAACGCCGACTTTTTCCAACACTTCGGCATGGAAGGAGCCCCTGGCGTTGGTATTCAGCCCCGCTTTGCCCATCGCCGCGTACACGCGAACTCGTTCATCCTCCGGTAACGCTGCGCGAACGGAGGCCGCATGCTCCAATACCTTGTCGGAATATGCCGAAAGCGCCTCGGCGCGCGTCGTGTCTCCGGTCAGCTCGCCAAGCAGAGAATATGTTTCGGGAAGAGTATCCAGAGTCGCCTTCACAAAGACGACAGGAATACCCAACTGTTGCTGCAACGCATCCATGTCCTCCCGGATCGTTTTCTTCGCTTCTCCGATATCCACGATGACGTGCGGCGCGGCGGAGATGAGCGCCTCCATATTCAGTGTCGCGTTCTTTCCGTAGAACTGACCGAATTTCGGCAGACTCCAGTACTTTTTATCGATGTACTCCCGAGCTTCCCTGGAGAAGTCCGCCGCTATCCCGGCCAATTTTTCCGGGGCAAGGGTGTACAGAACAATCTGCGCCAGAGGTCCCGAGGGGGCCAGCGAACCGATAGTTTCCGAAACTTCGACGCTTCTGCCCGCGGAATCCGAAAAAGATCTTCCTCCGGCAAACGCCGGTCCCGCCGCCGAGGTGCAGGAAATGTGAAGAACCGCCGCGAACAACAGGACGAAGCCTACCCAGTATTTCTTCATTGTTTCTCCTTTCCGCCCTTTCGAGGCGCTCTTATTTCATACTGCGCTCTTCCAGCTTCGGGGTGCATACCACCCCGGAATTTTTCAGCGTATGCAGTTCGAGCGACACGCCGTACATCTTTTCGAGAGTGGAGACATCAAGGGCTTCCACGGGAGGGGCGGGGCGTCGGGCGCGGCCGTCCAGCAACACAAGCGCCTTGTCGACGAAAGAAAAGGCGTGGTCGGGATTGTGAGTGGACAAAAGGACGAGATACCCTTTTCGCGCCAAATCGCGAGCACACTCCAACACTCGGATCTGATGACCGTAATCCAGGCTGGAGCACGGTTCGTCCATAACGAGCACCGGCGCATCCTGCGCCAGCGCCCGGGCAATGAGAACAAGCTGCTTCTCGCCTCCGGAAAGCTGGTCGTAACGCCGTTCGCCGAGATGTTCTATCCCCGCCTCTTCCAACGCACGTTCAGCCCTCGCGAACTCCCTCCGTCCGGGCACGGCCCAAAAACCCAACCTGGATACGGTTCCCATAAGCACGATCTCAAGCGCCGAATGAGCCGACGCATTTTCGTGACTCTGCGGAATATACGCGAGGCTTCTCGCCCTCTCCGCACTGTTCATGCTCCGAATGTCCCTGTCTCCGATCAGTATCTGTCCTTTATACGGGAGTAATCCGAGGATACACCGAAAAAGGGTGCTCTTCCCCGATCCATTCCGCCCCAGAACTCCAAGGAGCGTGCCTCCTCCTACGTCGAAAGAAACATCCGTCAGAACTTCGCGTCGACCATACTTCGCCGCGACTCCCCGGACTCTCAACGCCGAATTCTTCATATTCCGCTCCTTTCCCGCACTATCAAATAAAGAAGAAAAGGCGCACCGGCGAACGCGGTCAGAATTCCGATAGGGACCTCGCTCGTGGAGAGCATCCTGGAAAAAACATCCGTCGCGGGCAACAGCGTTCCTCCCAGCAGTATGGAGGCGGGGATGCTCCACCGGCAATCGGCCCCCGCAATGAAACGGGCGAAATGCGGAACGACGAGCCCCACCCACCCGATTACCCCGCTGACGGAGACGCACGCCGCCGTGATGAACGTCGCTCCCAGAACAGCCAGAACGCGCACCCTCTTCACATCGACGCCCATCGCCCCCGCCTCTTCATCTCCTACGGAGAGGATATTGATGCGCCAACGCATGAAAAAAAGCATAACGATCCCCGCAAGGATAAGAGGAGCCGCAAAAAGAAGATCGAGTTGGCGAGTGGAGGCCAAGGATCCCATAAGCCAGTAGGTAATGGCGGGAAGCGTGTTGTTCGGGTCGGCAATAAGTTTGAGATACGAAATGCCGGCCGATGAGAGGGAACTCACCATGATCCCGGCAAGCAGAAGCTTGAGTACGGAACGCCCTCCCGAGCGGGAAGAGACGAGCACGACGATCCCTACCGCAGCGAGTCCGGTCGCAAAGGCGCAGAGAGATATTTCATGATAGGCAAGACCGTTGTGGATGGCCAACGCGGCGCCCAGAGCGGCTCCGGAGGATGCGCCGAGAAGCTCGGGAGAAACCAGGGGGTTTTGAAAAATACTCTGGTAGACGGCGCCCGAACATGAGAGGCCCGCTCCAACAAAAACCCCGAGAAGAATCCTCGGAAGCCGTATGCGAAAAAGAACGGTTTCCGCCTGCGGGAGCCACTCTCCATCGAACGGAAGCAGAGGCTCCAGAAGCACCCTGAGAACCGTCGAGGGCGGAATATAATAACGCCCCAGGCCCATGGAAACGAGGAAGACTATGAAAAATAGAATCGCTGATACACCCAGAGCGAATCGCGCGCGAAAAGGTTGCATCCTCACGTCTCCAACGGGTGCTCCGGGACGCCGGCTTGGAGGCCGCAACAAAAGGAAGCAACCGCTTCCTCCGTCTCCCGGCGCGTTCGGGAGTCGAAAAAAAGCAACTCCGCTTGAAAATCATCGACGATCCTCGCTCGCAACTCGTTGTAACGACGGAAATATTCCGAAGGAAGACCGAGCGTTTCCGCCATGTTTTTCGCGTTGTCCCGCGACTTGAACACCCCGATACATGGAACGCGGGCACGCAGAATCTCCGCCAGCCGAGCCCTGATTTTCGGCAAGAGAAGCTCGATTCCCCCGAATTCGTCGACGACGATCAACTTCCTATGTTCGCATCCGTCCAAAAGAGAGAGCATCCCCTCTTCAAGAACATGAAGGCGCTTTGTCACTCCCGACTCCGTCCGTTCGAGAAAGATGTTCTCCGCATTCTTTGCGAAGGGGAGCGAAGCCGCGTCCGACGCTCCCGGAGATGAGAGCGAAAAACCTCGGGTCTTCCCCTCCGGGTCCAGAAGACGACGCACGACGAAGCCGCCGGCGTTCATCCTCAGGGCGCCCATGTTTTTCAACAACAACGTTGTTTTACCTTGTCCCCTGGGTCCTTCCAAAAAAAGACGCGTCGGTCTCATGCAACCTTCTTCTCCCCTCTACGCCTCTTTCATGAAAGGATACTCATAACGCTCCGGCGGCTGGAGATTCTCTTTGATCGTCCGCGGACTCGTCCATCGCAGCAGATTGAGCATGCTACCCGCCTTGTCGTTCGTACCGGAGGCCCTGGAGCCGCCAAAAGGCTGTTTTCCCACGACGGCGCCCGTCGGTTTGTCATTGACATAAAAATTCCCCGCAGCATACTTCAATCGCGTAGTGGCGCTACGCAGCGCCTCCCTGTCCGTGGCGAAAACGGCGCCGGTCAAGCCGTACGGAGACGTTTCGTCGCACAGAGCCAACGCATGTTCGTACTCCTCGTCCTTATAAATATAGAGTGTGAGCACGGGCCCGAAAATCTCCTCGTTCATGGTGAGAGAACGCGGATTTTTCGTCTCGATCACCGTCGGCTCGACGAAATACCCGCTCGATTTGTCTCCCCCGCCTCCGAAGAGGATGTTCGCCTCCGACGACTGTTTCACCCGTTCGATATACCTCATGCAGTTGTCGAACGAACTCTCATCGATCACCGCATTGACGAAGTTTCTGAAGTCGTCCGGCCTCCCCATCGCCATCCCGGAAAGCGTCTCACGAAGCGTCTCGAGAACGGGGGCTCGAAGACTGGAAGGGATATAGCAGCGCGACACCGCCGAACACTTCTGCCCCTGATACTCGAACGCCCCTCTCACGATGGCGGTAACCGCGGCGGGCACATTCGCCGAAGGATGGACGACGATGAAGTTCTTGCCCCCCGTTTCCCCGACAAGCCTGGGGTAGGACCTGTATGAGCGAATATTTTCCGCGACGCCTTTCCAAAGCGTGGTGAACACCTCCGTCGAGCCGGTGAAGTGCACGCCGGCAAGGGCTGGATCCCGCAGGACGACGTCGCTGATTACCGCGCCGCTCCCGGGAAGAAAATTCACCACGCCCGCGGGCAATCCCGCCTCTTCGTAGATTTTCATAAGGTAGTAGCTCGAAAGAAGTGAGTTCGTGGCGGGCTTCCAGAGGACGACGTTCCCCATGAGCGCGGGCGCGAGAACGAGGTTCGAGGCGATCGCCGTAAAATTGAACGGTGTCACCGCATAGACGAACCCCTCAAGAGGGCGGTACTCCACCCTGTTGAGGCTCGCCTCTCCCGATTTCGGCTGCTCGGAATAGATAGAGGAGGCGTAACGTACGTTGAACCGAAGGAAATCCGCACTTTCGGCGACGGCGTCGATCTCCGCCTGATATGCGTTTTTGCTCTGCCCCGCCATAGTGGCCGCGAGCAGTGTATCCCTGTATTTACCGCATATCAGCTCCGCGATTTTGAGCATGACCGCAGCCCTGTCCGTCCACGACGTGTTTTCCCACAGACGCCGCGCTTCCAGAGCGCGGGCTACGGCCCGTTCCACGTCTTCCCGCCCCGCTTTATGATACGTCGCCAGAACATGACCGTGACAGTGCGGCATCACGACTTTTCCGGTATTCCCGTTCCGGAACGCTTCTCCCCCGATGATTATCGGGATATCGACGACTTCGGATTCTATCCTCTTCAATGCCTCCTTAAGCGAACTCCGTTCCAGCGATCCCGGAGCGAAGCCGTGCAAAGGCTCGTTCATCGGTTCTCCAACGCTCAACAACCCGTTTTCCACTGAATACTCCCTCCTCAAATGCTGAAACACTCCGCCGTTGCATGACGTCTTCCCCACGCATGGAAGCAGTCTTTTATTCTATTCAGCCTCGAAACAGAGGCGCTCGAACCCCAGAAGCGCCGCCGGAACGGCGATCGTCGTCCCGAAGAATACAATTCGCTTCCCCTGAAACGCCTTCAGAATGTCGTCGATCGTCCCGTTCGTGAGTGTCGACCCGGTCGCCAGCGCCATATCGCTCCATGAGGCGGCGCGCTCCAGATCATTGTCGCCGTCGAGAACAATCACCCCGTCCACGTTCCTCCCTATGTTCTCGGGATTCAAATCGGTCACGCACACCCGGTCCGCGCCGAGCGAGGCCGTCAGTCCTTTCAGAATCGCAGGCTGATAGCCGACAAGCGCAACCCTCCCCTTCGCTCCCAGTTCATCCGCCAATCGAGCGCCTATTTTCTCTCCGCACAGCTTCGGCGAGGAATCTTTACAGTGGACTGTCTTTTCTCCCCACCCGAGATGCTTGCCGACGGCGTTCACGGCGGCGACGAAAAAAGCCCGTTCACGGTCGTCCTGCAGTGAAAGCTGGAGAATATCGCCGACGGTTCCCTGCCAGGAGGAGGGAAAAGAGGTGAACGCCTGCCCTTTCGCATCCCGGAAACGAGCTTCCACCAGGCGCTCCTGCCCCCTCTGAAGCGCAAAGTCGGTAAACGGCTCGGGATTCCCTATGGCGTGCGCCGTATCCAGAGAATCTATTTCGAGCAACTCGCCGAAGAGGCCGGAAGAATCTCTTCGCAAACGCTCCCAGAAAGTTCCGGCGAGACGGTCCAGCGTTCCAGCGCAATTCACCGCACGGCCTCCGCAGGCTCGAACCCCCATTTTCTCCAAAGAGGCGCGGCGTTCGACGAGAGCAAATACTCCCAAAAAGCCTCGGCGACCTCCGATGGAAACGACGTGCTCAGTCCGCCGACCGTGGGATGCGGAGGAACCGGAAGGCGGGTGCGGAATCCGCCGACTTCGATGGCGAGGCTTTCAGGAATGAGCGCGACATCCGTGCTTCCCGCCTGAACCGACATCACCGCATGCAACGCGTTTTTCGTAATGACAAGGGCCTGCGACTCCATCTTCTTCTCCCAGATTCCATGCGATTTCAAATAGTCGGCGGCAAGAGCGCCGTGGGATGTCGTCTCCGGATCCGGGGATGCGATACGGAGCGAAGCAAGCTTCTCCTCGCTGCACAGCTCCTCTTTTTCCGCCCAGAGGACAAGATGGCCGCGGGCGCAGACCTGCATATCCTTCAGCTTCCCTTTTTCGTGAAGCCACTTCGGCCATCCGGGATCGGCGGCAACCAGGAGAGCGAACGGAGCGCCTGCATCCATCTTCTGCGCAAGCGGTCCGGTAGCCTCCTTCACGAAGACGAGCTTTCCCCCGCCCGAGCCGACGAACGAAGCGTAGATATCCTCGACGCACTGCGCTATGCCGGGCGATACCGCAACGTAGACGTCCTCTTCGGACGCTGCGCCGGGCGACGGAGAGAAAACAGCTGAAGAAAAAAGGAAAAGAACGAGCAAAAAAACTCGAGCTACATGTGTGGACACGAAGGCACCTCCTGTAATATGCAACGTAGTTGCATTTTTTGCAAGAATACCATGCCCGGCAAGAAAACGCAACAATGTTGCAGCATGCAAGTCGGCTTCGGAAAGCATACCGCTTTTCAGATCATCCATACTTTGGCGCTTCATGTATAATAGTATTGTATTGTGATTTTCCGCTCCCGCCGCGTAGTCTGCCGCTCACAATCAGCAAAAATGGCGCCCGCCTCGGGAGAGGGGATCTCCAGAACATTCCGCAGAAGGGAGAGCTGGGAGTGTATCCGCTGAACATTCTCATCGCCGAGCCGGACATGATGCTTCGCGCGCTGTACAGAAAGACCGTCTCGGAAGTTCCCGGCTATGTCTTCGCCGGCTACGCAGACAACGGCGACGCTTTGCATTCAATCGTCACCTGCACCGCCGTCAACATGGTACTGTTGGACATTCTTCTGCCTCGCTTCGGCAGCCTGGAAGGATTCCGGGCGATGCGCGCGGAATTTCCAAGGACGGACTTCATCATCCTCTCCTCGGAGAAAACACCCGACATCGTCAGGGGGACAATCTGCTCGGGGGCGTTCGACTACCTGATCAAAGCCTCTTTTGAGTGGGAAAGATTCGAACGTGCGCTCGCCGCCTACGGAGAGTACCATCGCAGCCTCGTCGACAGAAAACGCCCGTGGAGACAGGAGGATATCGACAGACTTCCCGGATTCCGGAAACAGCTTCCAGATACCGCCCAGCCAGTGCCGAAAGGTTTTCAGGAGACGCTTCTGAATAGGCTCTTCAATCTTCTGCGGGAGTCGTCCCGCCCCCTCTCCGCCTCGGAGACGGGGCGGATGCTCGGCATCTCCAGGTCGAGCGCCAGACGATATCTTCAGTACCTGGCCGATGAAGGTGAAATTTCAGTGCAGTACGAATTTACACAGGTTGGACGCCCGAGGAAGCTCTACTCCGTTCACTATCGGGTAAAAGAAGAATCTATCTGAACTCTTTTCTGCTTCACAAACTTGCAAAAGATGCGTTTAGCTGCGATAATACCGTAAGAATCCAGAGTAGAAGGGAGTGTATATTATGAAAATTAGCGCACGCAATCAGATCCGCGGCAAGGTAACCGCCATCAAAGAAGGCGCCGTGGAGGCTCAGGTAACGCTCGACATCGGCGGCGGCCAGACAATGGTCTCCGTGATCACTATGGACTCCGTGACCAACCTCGGTCTCAAGGTGGGCTCCGAAGCTGTCGCCGTCGTCAAGGCCGAGACAGCGTCATGCTCGCGGTCGACTAGTCCTTACGCAAGAATCGGACACCAAAAAAAGCCCCCTGTCGGGGGCTTTTTTTATTCTGTGAAACTTACTGAGGCCGCCGTTCAGCGAGCGGCGTTGGGAAAGAAGAGCTGCTTCCCGAGAAGCTGAAACTCGGCCGATGGCCTTCTGGGTCGAAGGGGAGATCAACCAGTCGATATACTGCACTGCGAGGTCGTAGCGGATGTTCTCCCACTTCGCGGGGTTCACCGCCATGACGCTGTACTGATTCTTCAGGGAAGCGTCGCCTTCGACGATGATTGCGAGGTCGGCCTGATCCTTGCGGGAATCCTCGTACTTGATGAAGGTACCGCGATCGGTGAAGACGTACCCCTTGCGCTCGCCGGCGATCATCAGCGTTTCAAGCATCTCCCTGCCCGGTCTGGATGTACCACTTCTCCTTGTCGGGCTCGGGCATTCCGGCAGCCTTCCAAAGGCGCAGCTCGGCCATATGCGGTGCCGGACTTGTCCGCGCGGCTTGCGAAAGGCGCGCCGTCCTGCGCGATCTTCTTCAAAGCCTCCGTTACGGAGAGCCCCTTGACCTTCGCAGGATCGGAAACCGGGCCCACGATGATGAAGTCGTTGAACATCACCTGGCGGCGATTCACTCCCGAGCCTTCCGCAACGAATTTCGCCTCTGCCTCGGGATCATGGACGAGCACGACGTCGACGTCGCCGTTCCGGCCATATTCAAGGGCCTTCCCTGTGCCGACGGAGACCCAGCGGATCTCGATGCCCTTTTCGTTCAGAAGCATCGGGGCGAGGTAGTCGAGCAGTCCCGTGTTGTCGGTGCTGGTTGTGGTGGCCATGCGGAGCACCTCCGGCCGCCGTTCCCGTACCGACTCCGGTGAAAAGAAGCGCCGCGACCAGTACAAAAGCACATACCTTGCGTAGATTCATGTGTACTCCTCCTCGTAGAAAATGTATTTGGTTCATGAAAAAAGCCATCTCCCCCTCTGCGGCGGAAGATGGCTGCAATGACATCCGACTCCATCTCCTTACCGAACACGGGAGGCTCTCCCGTTTCCGGGAGAACCCTGACGGCCCTCCGCCGTGGGAGTATCCTGTAGGCGGACGGGCTCGGAGAACGAGTATTCTTATGTTGTTTGGAGGATATCATACCATAAAACCCCGCCCCGAGGTATCCGCCGACAGGCATGGAAGCGAACATTTTTCACGTCTAGTTGATATAGAGTATCATTGTCATTTCAAGGAGCACGTGGTATTCTTGCCTTGTCCGAGTACTTCGGACATCCTCCGAGCCTCGCTCCCTTACGGAAAACCTTCCATGGGAGACGGCCGACGGGTTCTCCTGGAAACGGGAGAGCCTCCCGCGTTCGGAAAGGAGGAGCGGCTGGTGTATCCCAGGGCCGTCTCCCATGGAGACGGCCCTTTTTATGTGTCTGGAGGGTGGAATATGCCTCGTTCGCTTCGGGAGCGTCTTTTCATGCTATCCATGGGTTCCTTTTTACTGCTGTATATTCTCTGGCCCCTCGGCGGATTGTTTTTGCGCGCCGACTGGAACCTCGTCGCCTCGGCAACCCATGACGGAGAGGTACTCTCCGCACTGTGGCGCAGTATCTGGACGGCCGCGGCGGCAACGGGAGTCATCGCGCTCTTCGGAACTCCGCTTGCGTACTTCCTCGCGCGCCAGTCCTTTCGCGGAAAGTCGATCCTTGAAGCGATCATCGACGTCCCCATCATGATTCCTCACACCGTGGCGGGCATCGCCGTGCTCATGGCCTTTTCGCCCAAAGCTCCGGCGGGCGCGCTTATCACCTCCATGGGGTTCTCGCCGGTGAACAGCAACCTCGGCGTCATCCTGGCGTGCATGTTCGTCTCCATTCCGTTCTACGTCGACGCGGCGCGCGACGCGTTCTACGCGGTCTCCCCGCGGACCGAGAAAGTGGCCCGGACGCTTGGAGCCTCATTTCCGCACGTCTTCTTCCGCATTTCGCTCCCCCTGGCGAGAAAGGGGCTGATCTCCGGCCTCATCATGAGCTGGGCCAGGGGAGTGAGCGAATTCGGGGCGGTCGTCATCATCGCCTACCATCCCATGGTGGCCCCCACGCTGATCTACGACCGCTTCGCCACCTTCGGACTGAAATACTCCACGCCGGTGGCCGTCCAGCTCATTCTCGTCTGCCTCGGTATGTTCATCGTCCTGCGAATACTGGCCGCCGGAAAGCGGAAGGAGGACGCCGAGATATGATCGAGTTGGAAAATCTCTCCGTGAACCTGCGCACCTTCCGGCTGGAATCGCTCTCTCTGCGGATAGCCCCGGGCGAGTTTTTCATGATCGTGGGACCGAGCGGCGCGGGAAAAACGATCCTGCTGGAATCGATCGCGGGGCTGCGTTCTCTCGCGGGGGGAAGGGTCAGGATACGGGGACGCGACGTCACGCCCCTGCCGCCCGAGCGGCGGAACGTCGCGCTCGTCTACCAGGAGTACGCGCTCTTCCCCCACATGGACGTGGAGAGGAACATCCGCTGGGGCCTCCGCTTCGCCTCCCTCCCCGACGACGCTCATGTGGAACACCTTGTCGATCTGCTGAAGCTGAAACCGCTGCTCAAGCGATCTCCGGAGACGCTTTCCGGGGGAGAGCAGCAACGCGTCGCCCTCGCCCGCGCGCTCGCCGTGAAGCCTTCGGTCCTGCTGCTCGACGAGCCGCTCTCCGCGCTCGACCCGTCCTTCAGGGAGGAACTGCGGGACTATCTGGCGGAGATCAACCGCGGCGGCATGACGCTGGTAATGGTGAGCCACGATTTCGGCGAGGTGCTTTCGCTCGGGAACAGGGTAGCCGTCATCTCGGACGGCGTTTTGCAGCAGGTGGGGGATGTCCGGTCGGTCTTCCGGGCGCCGGCGAACAGGAGCGTCGCCGAGTTCGTCGGGATGAAGAATCTCTTCCCGGCAAGCATTCGGGGCACGGCCGCCGTTACGGAGGGGGGCGCGACGCTCCGCCTCGGCAAGGCGGCGGCTTCCGGCGAACGGCTTCTCGGCATCCGCCCCGAGGACGTCGGCATCGGCATCGAAAACCCCGGAGACTCCCGAAACTCCTTTCCGGGAAAGGTCGTCTCCATCGTTCCAAGGGGGATGGCGTTCGAAGTGATTATACGCACGGACGGCGGCATGCGCATTACGGCACGGGTTCTTTCCTCGGCGCTTCTCTCGGGAGGGGTCGCCGTCGGCGGCGAATACTGGGCGAGTTTCAGCCCGGATTCGGTTCATGTTTTGTAGATGCTGCATCATACTTTAACGGAGGTGTTGTTCATGAAACAGTGCAGAAGGTTGTTCCTTGCGGCAGCGGTTCTTCTTCTCCTGATCTCCGGCGCGTTCGCGGCGGAGAAGGTCGTCGTCTACCATGCGGGGAGCCTTGCCGCTCCCATGGCGAAGATCGAAGCGATGTACGAAGAGGCCAACCCCGGCGTCGACATCCAGCGCGAGTCGGGCGGCAGCGCCGCTCTGGCGCGTAAGATCACCGATCTCGGCGGGGCGTGCGACGCGTTCTTCTCGGCGGACTACATGGTCATCGAAAAGTTACTGCGCCCCGCGACGGCGGACTGGAACATCCTCTTCGCCAGCAACGCCATTGTCCTGATGTACGGGCCGAAATCAAAGTACGGCGACGAGATCGGCGCGAAGAACTGGACGGAGGTCATGCTGCGCCCCGACGTGCGGTGGGGACACTCCGAGCCCGACGCGGATCCCTGCGGCTACCGGAGCCTGATGGTGCTCCAGCTCGCGGAGAAGTTCTACGGCGACGAGGCGCTCTACGAGCGGGCGATGAAACACTCCGGCCGCGGCGTCCGTCAGAAGGCGATCGAACTTGTTTCCATGGTGGAGAGCGGCGCGATGGACTACGCGTTCGAGTATAAATCGGTGGCCGTCCAGCACGGGCTGAAGTACCTCGATCTGCCGCCGGAGATCAACCTGATGGAGCCTTCCAAGGCCGACGACTACGCGGCGGCGAAGGTCGAACTCGCAGGGAAGGAACCGGGGAAGAAGATGCTCGTCAAGGGCGAGCCGATCGTCTACGGCCTCTCGATCCCGAAGGACGCGCCCAACGCGGACGGCGCGCTGCAGTTCGTCGAGTTCGTTCTCTCGCCCGAGGGCGGCCTCGCCGTCTTCCAGGAGATGGGACAGGATATCGTCGGCCCGAAGGCGATGGGCGCTGACGAGTCAATCCCGGCCGCACTCAAAGCGCTGCTGAAGAACTGACGATCGTCGGAAGTGCGCAGAGGGAATGCCTCACGCTCCCCCTGCGCACTTCGCCGAAACGGCTGGCACTCCCCTCCATCCTGACGGATTTCACCTTCTTTCTTGCTTCCCTGACAGAGAAAAGATACAATAGCCGGGAACTTCCTCCGAGCCTCAAGACCTACAGGCGTTCCGCCCACGGTCTTCCGACCGAAAGGGTGTTTCCGGAAACGGAGACGCCTCCCGTGTGGAAAGGGGGACAAGACCGCTTCGGCGGGCCTTCTCCGCACTCGCGGGGGAGACGCCACGAAGGGGTGTATATTTTTGGACTATCTCTCCGAAGGATTTCTGCAAGGGTTCTCGCTCATCTTCTCAGGAAACGAGGAGGTCTGGTCGGCGGTTGCGGTGACGCTGAAACTCTCCGGCCTTTCGATGCTGGTGACCTTGCTCTTCGGCATCCCCGCAGGATTCGCCCTCGGTTACTTCACCTTCCCCGGCAAGAGCTTTCTCCGTCTTCTTGTGGACACGCTTCTCTCGATACCGACCGTAGTAGTCGGCCTCTTCGTCTACGCGTTCATCTCGAACCGGGGACCTCTTGGCCGGTTCGAACTGCTCTTCACAATTCCCGGAATGGCGATCGGCCAGACCATACTAGCGCTCCCCATCGTCCTCGCGCTCACCGCCTCCGCAGTCGAGAGCGCCGATACCCGCCTCCGTTTCACGCTGCTGACGCTCGGGGCGCGGGGTCGCCGACTGCTCTTCTCCACGCTCTGGGAGGGGCGGCATCAGATACTACTCGCCGCCGTCACTGCCTACGGCAGAGTGACCGCCGAGGTGGGGGTTTCGATGATGCTCGGCGGCAACATCAAGTGGCATACGCGGACCGTCACCACCGCCATCACGCTGGAGACGGGCAAAGGCGAGTTCTCCACGGGCATTGCGCTCGGCGTGCTGCTGCTCTGCCTCTCGTTCGTTCTCAACTGGGCCGTCTCCTTCCTGCGCCGGAGGGGCGCGGCATGATCCCCGCCGAAAGGATGTGCGCGCCGTGATGCACAATACCCCGCTCTACGAACTCAAAAACATCGTCTGCGCCTACGAGGATGAGCCTGTTCTGCAGGTGGATTCGCTCTCCATCCCCGACGAAGGACCCGTTGCGTTCGTCGGACACAACGGCAGCGGCAAGAGCACGTTGCTGAAGCTGCTCTCCTTCCTTCTAACGCAGGTCTCGGGCGAGCTGCGCTTCCTTGGGGAGCTCCCCGAAAAGCGCGACGACGCCCGCCTGCAGGCGACGCTCCTCCTGCAGGAACCGTACCTTCTCCGCCGTTCCGTCTTCGAGAACATCGCCTACGGGCTTCGGGCGCGGGGGGAGACCTCGCTCCGGGATCGCGTGGCCGAGGCGCTGGAGATGACCGGGCTCTCCGCCGATTTCGCACGGAGAGAGTGGTATCAGCTCTCGGGAGGCGAGGCCAGACGCGTCGCGCTCGCCTCGCGGCTGGTGCTGCGGACGAGAGTACTCCTTCTCGACGAGCCGACGGCGAACGTGGACGAGGAGAACGCGCAGCTCATGGCGGAGGCCGTCCTCGACGCCTGGAAGCGCTGGAACACCACGCCCCTGATCGCGACGCACGACCTCCAGTGGCTGGACGCCGTAACGCAACGAAGAATCTTCATGCGACGGGGGAAGATCGAGCGCATTGCGCTGTAAAAGAAACCGCCTTCGCGCGCCATACCGCTGTGCCGCGAAAAGGGCGGAGAAGGGCTGGAGAAAGGGCGTGCCCAGGGGAGGATTCTTTGAAATCCTCTTTTTTTAGAACACTCCGTTTTTCCGCAACGTAGTTGCATTTTTCGGGGATGAAGCCTAGAATAGGTGCAACTTTGTTGCAAAAAGGAGGAACAGATATGAAAGGTTTTCGAAACAGGTGGATTTTCAGCATTCTGGCTTTTTTTCTCGTATTCGGCACAGCGCTCCCTGCCTCGGCGGAGAACGCGGAGACGGTTGCGGCGGCAGCCTCGCTGCAATCCTTGATGGCAAAAACCATCCCCTGGTTCAACGAACAACACGGAACCGGACTTCAGGGGGTGTACAGCGCTTCGGGCAACTTGGCGCGACAGATCGAGTCGGGCGCGCCCTTCGATCTTTTTTTGAGCGCCGATGAAAAATGGGCCCGTTACGTCGAGGAGAAGGGGCTGCTCGATGGAGAGCCGCTTCCTTTCGCGACGATGCCCCTTGTGCTCTGGCACTCCGGAGAGACGGCTCCCTCTCTTGATATTCTGCGCTCGGAAAAGCTCACCGTGGCCATCGCCAATCCGGAAACGGCGCCCTTCGGCAGGCGGGCAAAGGCGTACCTTATGGAAAAAGGATTTTTTGAAGCAATCGAAACAAGCGGCAGACTGATCATCGGGGGCGACGTGCTCAAGACGGGGCTGGCGGCGAAAAGCGGCGGCGCGGATCTCGCCATCCTTCCGTTGAGCACCGCATCGGCGCTTGGCGAAGGATCGTGGACACTCCTCGACGCAGCGCCTCAGACACTCTTCGGCGGGGTCGTGAAGGGACGAAGCACTCCGGCGATCGAGGCGTTCTGGACGTTCCTTCGCTCGCCTGAAGCCGTGCCTTTCCTGAAGGAGTTCGGCTTCCTCCCGCCTCGTTGAACACTCGGAATCGAAAAGTAAACTCACGACTTCAGTTCACGCAGGAGCGGAGAGACTACTCGAAAAGAGGGACGACCTCCCTCCGCTCCAGAATCATCTTCACGAACGTCGAGTCCGACCAGTCTTTTCCGATGTCGTGCAGATACGTGTCGGCGACGAGGACGAGCAATAGGAGCAGCGCGAGGACAACCAGAACGATCAGCATCTGAGCGAAAAAGGACATTCCCGGACGGTCTTGCTTCACCGGAGCGTGTTGCGTGTGCACCATTGCGATCACCTCCTTGACGGTATTCTTGAAAAATAGTCTGCCGGAGCATTCGCTCCGGCAGGGCGAAAGGACACCCGTGAACATGCCGGAACATCTTCCGCAGCCACTATTCTACAGCATATCGTACGCAATCGGAGGAGCGACGCACTATGGCATACTGGCTCCGTCCATTCTTCGATCTGAAACGTTTTTTTGTGCAAAGTCGTCTTCCTGATACCATGAGCACATTCTGCACTCTTGGAGGTCTGCCGCATGTTCGATACACTTATCCTATCCTTTCTCCTTCGTATATCGGGGCTCGCTCTGCTGTTCCTCCTCTGTTCAGGGCGCTCCACGGCACACATGAGCAGAGCAGCATGACGCCGATGCTCCCCCCGCTCCTCCTCAGCCTCCGCGTGCTGCTGTTCGCCGTTCCCCTGCTTGTTCTGCTTGGAGGAGGAATCGGCTGGTTGCTCGCGCGTGCCGATTTCCCCGGGAAGGGTTTCGTCTCGCTCCTCGTTCAGCTTCCGCTGATACTCCCCCCCTCGGTGATGGGGTTCTACCTGCTCTTCGCCATCGGGAGGAACCCCTTCCTGAAATCGCTCGGTATCCTCTTCTCCTTCCCGGCGCTTGTCCTCGCGGCGACGTTCTCCGCACTCCCGATCATGATCCAGTCGGCGCGAGCCGCATTCGCCTCGGTGGACGGAGAGCTGGAGGATGCGGCGCGTACCCTCGGCAAAGGGGAGTGGACTGTCTTTCGCACCATCACGCTCCCTCTCGCCCGGCGCACGCTTCTTGTGGGACTCGCTCTCTCGGCGGCGCGCGCCCTGGGCGATTTCGGCGTCTCGTTGATGATCGCGGGGAACATCCCCGGGAGGACGCAGACGCTCCCCCTCTACATCTACAACCGGGTGGAGACGCTCGACTTCGCGGGCGCGCATGCGGCGTCGCTCCTTTTGGTCGGCACGGGATTCGCCAGCCTCTACCTCGTCAGACGGCTGGAAGAAGGGAGGGGAGAACGCCGTGCTGCATGCTGAGTTCGCCGACTCTTTCGGGAATTTTTCCATGCGCGTCTTGCTCTCGCTGGGCGTTGAGACAGGTGTTCTCTTCGGCAGAAGCGGTTCCGGGAAGAGCATGACGCTGCGAACGCTCGCCGGGCTCAGAACGCCCTCGGAGGGGCGCGTCACCCTCGACGGAAGGACGCTCTACTCCTCTAAAGAACGTGTCAATCTCCCCCCGAGAGAACGGAACGTCGGACTGCTCTTCCAGAATCTCGCCCTCTTTCCGCACCTGACGGCGCTCGACAACGTAGCATACGCCCTTCCACGGGGCAGGAAGGGGCGCGAACACGCCGCCCGGTGGCTTGCCCGGATGCGGATGGAGGGGTTCGAGGACCGCCTTCCGGCGCGCCTCTCCGGAGGACAACGGCAACGCGTGGCGCTTGCGCGCGCCCTGGCCGCGGAGCCGAAGCTGCTGCTCCTGGACGAGCCGTTCAGCGCCCTCGACGGCCCGCTGCGCCGGAGCCTCCGGCGCGAGTTGCGTGAAATCCGCGCCGAGGCGGGCATCCCCATCCTCTATGTCACACACCAAATAGAGGATCTCTGCTCTCTCGGCGACAGAGTCTTCGTCCTCCGGGACGGACAAACCGCCGAAAGCTTCCCCGTGGAACGCCTCTGGGAGAAGGGCGCGCGCGGCGAGGCATGGAGCGCGCTCGGCTGGGGGAACCTCTTCCGGGGCAGGATCGCCCCATGCGAATCGGACTGCGCCTGCCGCTTCGAGGGGGAGAGGATCAGTCTTTCACTCGACGGGGGAGCGCATTCGCCGGGAGAGAGCCTCGTCTTCGTGGCCCCGGACAAGATCCGCATCCTCTACCCCGACCTTCCGATCGACCCCGACCTCCGTGGCAACGTCTTCTCCGCGGTCGTCGAGGAGACCGCGCCGCTGGGAGGGAGCATCCGCCTCTATCTCGCCTCCGAGAACGGCGTCCTCTGGCAGGCCGAGCACCCCTCCGAGTCGTACCAGGCTCTCCGCCTTCGTCCAGGCTCGAAGGTGCGTTTCGCCGTCCCCCCCGCGGGCATCGAATCGTGGAACGGAGGGCGCTCCCCCGGGAAGGAAAGCTGACGGCGCGTTCACTCCCTGGATGGTATACTTTCTTCAGACTTTCACATCCAAGGAGGAACACGCATGTTTTCGATGCTGCTTTTTGCGCTGACGCTTTTGCTGCTCCTGGCCGCTTCTCCCTCCGAGGCGAAGACGCACTCCTTCTTCATCACGAAGGAACAGGCCTACAACGGCACGCTCCGGAGCGACATCCCCCCCGCGCTCACGATAGAGGACGGCGACACGGTTGTCTTCAACACCGTGATGCTGATGGCGGGAGAGCTGTCGCCCGAGATGACGTTCGACGAGATGTTCGCCCTTCGCACGCGCATGAAGGAGCGAGGCATGGGCGTGTACGCCTTCACCGGGCCGTTCTTCGTCAAGGGAGCGGAGCCGGGGGACGTCCTCGAAGTCCGCATCAAGCGCATCGTCCCCGGCAAATACGCCGTCACGCACATCTACCCCGACGATACGGGAATCGGTGGCCTGCCCGAAGGGTTCGAGACAGGCTATCTCAAACCGCTGTACCTTTCGGAGGATCGCCAGAGCATCCCCTTCGCTCCCGGCGTGACGATTCCCGTCCGTCCGTTCCTCGGGACGATGGCGGTGGCTCCGCGCCCCGGCGAGGAGCACCCTCCCGCAATCCCCGGCTACTTCGCGGGGAACATGGACAACAAGGAGCTGGGGCCGGGAAGCACGCTCTATATCCCGGTGAACGTACCGGGAGCGCTCTTCATGGCCGCCGACGCGCACGCCGCGCAGGGGGACGGTGAGGTGAGCATCGCCGCCGCCGAGACGTACTTCGAGGAGGTCGAGCTCGAGTTTATCGTGCGCAAGGATCTTCCGCTGCGCTTCCCGATGGCGGAGACGCCGGACCACTGGATCGTGATGGCCTTCCATAAAGACCTCGACGAGGCGATGAAGGGGGCCATTCGCGAGGCGATCCGCTTCCTCGAACGGGAGAAGCGGATCACCCGGAATGAAGCCTATTCCCTGTGCAGCTTGGCGGTCGATTTCCGGGTGACGCAGGTGGTGGACGGAGACAAGGGAGTGCACGGCATGATCCCGAAGGCAATTTTCGGGTAAGCGATAACGGACAGCCAATAGACAAAGGGGAGCGCCCTGCGGTTCGGTACGCTCCCCTTTGCTTATTGTACTGTGCCCATCCGCCGCGCTAGAAGAATATCTCCTTGACGACGAAGAGCGCCGCCGGCGCGACCTGCCAGGAGATCCCCATGCCGAGGACGACGCTGAAGGCAAAGAAGGCGTTGAGCCGCATGTCCGGCGCCAACGCAATCGCTGTGCGCGCTCGAAGGGCGAACGCGTCTCCAAAGCGACAGTGCAAGGACCAACGACTCCGACTACCGGATCAAGAGACCGCCGGCGCGCCCATGCGATCATTGTTCACTTTCTCGAGGGCGTTTTGAAAAAGCTCTCTCCAGACGGGAAGAGCGGATTGAAGCGCGAGGGGCATGACGCCTTTGAAGGTCGAAGATTTTCCAAAGATTTCTGCGAGCACCCTGATCAAAAGATCCTCGGGGCTCGCCGCTCCCAGTGCGATAACGGAACGGTCCCTCAGAATGAATGTCTCTCCGGGTTTTCTTTGCCCTCCTCCGGCAAAAGAGGCGACAACCACACATTCGGGACGCCCATGGTGTTCCCCCAATCCGCCCGGGAGCTGAACCGAAGCGACGGTTCCATCTTTCAGAAAAAGGAGGCTTCCTTCCGGGAAAGGCACGACGATACGCTCCATTAAAGACACAAGACCGGGATCGAACTGGCTTCCTGCGCCGGCGTCAATGATATCCAACGCTTCGAAAGGGAGCCGTCCTTTTTGGTACGGACGTGAAGACGTCATCGCATCGTAGGCGTCGGCGATGGAGGCTATTCGGACGAGCTGCGGAATTGCTTCGCCGTCGAGCGTCTTCCCTTTTGCGAGTCCATAGCCTTTGCCGTCGGGGCGAAGGTGGTGAAAAGCGACAATAGCCCGTATCATGGGCATGATCAGGTTATACGGGCGCAAAAGGTCGAAGCCATGCTGCGGATGAAGGCGCATCTGTTCCCACTCTTTTTCGTCGAGCGGACCCGCTTTGTTTCAAAACAGAAGAAGGGATGAGCGTCTTGCCGATATCATGAAGCACGGCGCCCATGCCGAGGTTGAGGCGTGAAGTGTAGTCCAGCTTTTGTACAAGACCGTCCTCCCACGCGACCCGCCCCAGGACGACGGAGAAGAGCATCACCGACCATGAGTGTTCGTACGTGTAGGCATCGTAATTGGAGAGAGAACGAAGTTCGGAAAAGACCGGCGTTTCCCCCGAGAAAAGAGCGTCGATCAGACGCGCCGTCTGTTCGGTAACTTCGGAAAGCAGTTTCGAGGAGATAGCCCGCTCGCGAACGGTTTTCAGGACTAGTTTTTGAACATTTTGCCGCACCTTGATGATCAAACCCGTCGGAAGAGGATGCTTTGAGGCGGAAGCGTGTTCGTCGGCGCGTGCGGACGCGCACCGAAACAATACCGTGGCGGAGCATCGCGTTTTTCAACGCCTCGGTGACTGCGGCGCCGCGCAGCACGAGAGGGGCTCCATGTTCGGAGAGAATATCCTCGTCGATAATCCACGGCGGCCGAAGTTCATT
>CAXXRY010000003.1:0-122976 GCA_963668335.2 Aminobacteriaceae bacterium
TCGGGGAGCGGCTGCCCCGGCTTTATCTCGAACTGCACGCCCCTCTCGGGAATGGCGTACCCCTTCACTGCCCGGACGCCCGCCGCGGCCTCCTCGTACTCCGCGAGCGCGGCATAGTAGCGGACGTTTTGCGGCCATGAGGCGGTGAACTCCACCTCCAGCTTCCCCTTCCCCGACGTGTCGGCGAGCGGCACGTTCTCGTAGGCGAAGGCGTCGTAGAGGGTCGCGGCGACGCCTCCGGGAAGGCCTCCCAGATCCGTCGAGAGAAGGTTCTCCACTTCCTTGAAGATCGAGCTCTCATGGTTTTTCAGGTCGTTCTCCACCTTCGTCACGTCGCTCTCGCCCGCCGTCTTCCTGGGTTCCGGCGAACTCTCCTCCGCAACTCCCGAAAGCGCCACGGCGGAGTTTCCGGCAGCGGAGCCGATGGTGCAGGTGCCGTCGGTGGTGTAGGTGACGCCGTAGGCGCAGCATATCTGGTCGGGAGTGTTCTCCGTCACTTGGCAGTAGTCGGCGAGATGCGTCGTTGTGGAGGACGAAATATAGAGCCCCCCTCCCATGCTGCTCAGACTGTTCCTCCTCACGATGCACCGGTACATGGTGAGCGTTCCTTTGACGCCGTTGTAGATGCCCCCCGCGATTCCACCGGTACACGTATTGTTCTCGACGACGCAGTTTCTCATCGTCAGCGTCGTCGCGTTGTATCCGTAGTCGGTGCTGCTGATTCCTCCCGCACTTGGAAAGCCGGACGCAGTGTTGTTCCTGACGACGCAGTTGTTCAGCGTCATGGTTTTTTCGTTGTGAATGCCGCCTCCGCCCGCGTTCCCGCTCACGGTGCAGTCGTTCATCGTCAGGTTCGCGTAGCTGAACACGCCCGCGCCCTGCGACCCGCTTCCCGTCCCCGTGTTGCCGCCGGTGATCGTCAGTTGGTTGAACGTGCAGTCGCCCGTCACGTAGAGAACTCTCTGCCCGCTTACGTTCTGCTTGATCGTGACGGGACCGGTGATCGTCAGGGGCTTGTTGACGAAGAGATAGCTGTTCACGTTGACGGTCTTCACCGATGGATCGAAGACGATCGTGTCGCCGGAGTTCGCGTTTCCGATGGCGTTCCGAAGCGTTCCCGCGCCGCCGTCGTCTCCCCTCGTCACCGTGAATGTCGCTGCCCTCGCCGCTCCCGCGAAGCAGAGCAGAACCGCCGCAACGAACACAGGCAGTATACTTCGCAACAGAAGTCCTCTCTTCTTGTATCGCGTTTTTTCGCCCACTGCGCTCATCGTTTTCACCCTCTTTTCATGGTTAGGTTCATGCCGCTCCAGCCAAGAACGATAAGAAGACCGTCCGTTCTCTTTCGGGTCGTTCCGCGAGCTATCATAAACCTTCACACAGTGGTAAAGTCAAGGAGGAATTTTAAGATTCGCCATTTTTTGAAAAACGTTCCCGGACAGTCCGAAGTGCGGGTGTGTTTTTCTCATGAAGGGATATTTCGATGATGTTCTCAATGCCCGCGCTATAACCGGCCATGCTGTCGGGCGGGAACGCCTAAAGAGCGACGCTCTCTCCGTCGAGCGGGATCAGCAGGCGCTCGTCGGAAATGCCGCTTTTTCTCGCCGTTTCGCGGAGCTGTGTCCTGCTCACCGTGGCGTGGTCCACCGCCTCCATGTGGATGGCGACGACGGTGCTTTCCGGCGCCAGGCGGCAGACCTCCACAGTCTGCACGTCGTCCATCAGGATGAGCGTTCCCTCGCCCCAAACCGCACCGCACGAGTGCGTCAGGACGACGTCGGGCTTACGGACGCGAAGCAGTTCGCGAATCTCGTCGGTGAGCACGGTGTCTCCCGCCCAGTAGATGCTTGGCTCTCCGGGCGCTTCGAAGAAGAAGCCGGAGACGATGCCCATGTCCTTCAGCACCGCGCCCGAGCCGTGGCGTCCCGGCGTGCGGGAGACGGAAATTTCGTCCAGCCATAGCTTTCCGGCTACGGGGTGCACGTCCGTGAAGCCGAGGTCGCGCATTGTTTGCTCGTTTTCCGGCTGGCAGAGCAGCGGAAGATCTTTCGGCAGAATCTCCCGGGCAGTTGTGTCGAAGTGGTCGGAGTGTACGTGGGAGGCGAGGATTGCCTCGACTCCGGCGAGCACTTCTTCCAGGGGGATGGGCAGCGGAACGACCGGGCTGTGTTCCTTTCCTGCGTAGGAAGGCCCCGATCCTTTCTCGCCAAGGTAGGGGTCCAGCAACAGCGTTTTTCCTGAGTACGACATTTTTACAGTGGCATTGCGGATGAGTTGCAGCTCCAAAATAATCGCCTCCTTCTGCTCCCGATGATACGCCGCAAGGAGACGGACGGTCAAGAGTAATTTTCAGCGCGCGGATTCTTTGGACGACGGGAGCAAACGCACCGTAAAAAAAGCTGGAAAGAGATCGCGAATCTCTTTCCAGCTTGTGAAAAACGCTACGGGATGATCTTCCCCGTATTCATCCCCTCGCCGCCGGAGACTCCGTCCAGCTCAGTGTCGTCCAGCTCGCCGAGCTTCTTTTTCTTCTTGAGCTTCTCCGGCTTCAGTCCATCCTCCTGTTTTGCCTCTGTCTTCTTCGGTTCCTGCGTCATCGTTGATTCCCTCCTTGTGATGTGCGGTGTTGTTGCCGTTGCATTTTTCGCAGAAGGAGCAGCGGAACTCCCAGAAGAAGCGCGAAGGGCGCTGTGCCGCCCACCGAGCAGCCCGATCCTCCCGAGGAGGCCGCCCGCGCCTCCGCCGCGCGAACCGAGCACATGCGGAAGGTTACGACGCCGGCCGCCGGTTCAAGGTCGAACGACCCGCCGTCCGTCACGACGTTTCTCCACGTCATCAGTCCTTCGCCCTCCTCGTAGAAGTCGGGCGGCGTCGCGCCGTCCGGAAGGCTCTGCCCCGCCTTGATCTCGAACTGGATGCCGCGTCCGGGGTTCTCGTACCCGGAGCCGTCGGCCTTGGAGAAGAGCGAATAGTATCGGACGTTCTCCGGCCACGAGGCCGTGTACTCCACGACGAGATCCTGACTCTCGACGGCCACGTTCTCGAACGTGTTCGCGTAGTAGAGCGTCACCGCCATGCCGGCGAGCGCAGCGGTCTTTTCGGCGGCGGTTTTCCCCCAGATCCGCCGCGAGCGCCTGTTCGATCGCGCCGTACAGCGCGCTCTCCGGGTTCGCGAGGGCGGTTTTCACTTCCGCGACGTCGGCGTCGTCGATGATCGAGCGAGGTTCAGGCTCGGCATCGCCCGAATACCCGGAAAACGCCGTCGCGCTCCTGTTCGGCGCGTCGCCGACCGTGCACGTGCCGTCGCTCGTCCAAGAACTCGGAGCGGGACTCCAGATCTGATCCGGGGCGTTGCCGCTGATGACCGTCTCGACCAGCAGCGAGGCGGTGCTCGACGAGAGGCAGAGGCCGCCTCCGTAGTAATCCGCGGTCAGGGAGTTGTCCGTTATCCGCGACGTCCGGAGCGTCACGCTTCCCTTGAAGCAGTAGATGCCGCCGCCGAACGTGCCGGCCGTATTGCCCGTAACCGACGAGTCCTGGAGGGTGATGCTCCCGTTTTTGCCATAAATCCCGCCGCCGAAGTAGCCTTCATTGTCGCTGACCGAAGAGTCGTATATGGCGACCGATCCGGATAAGCTGCCGATTCCGCCGCCGTACCCCGGATTTGTGCCCAGAAGCATGTCGTTTTGCGACAAGGGCGAGTTGGCTGTGTTGTTCCGGACAACGCAACGTTTCACGGTCAGCGTCCCCTCGTTGCCGATGCCTCCGGCGATATCTTCATAACAGAGGTTGTCCTCGACGACGGAATCCTGTATGACGAGTGTTCCCGTGTTGTAGACGCCGCCCCCGCCCCTTTCGGAAGTATTTCCCCTCACAGTGCAGTTGGTCATAGCGAGTTCCTTCGTATTGTAGACGCCGCCTCCCTGCCGGATCGTGCGGTTGCCGCTCACCGTGCAGTAGGAGAGGTGCATCGTCCCCCGGTTGATGACGCCCGAACCGGCGTAGCCCATGTTCTTGTCCGTTCCCCCGGAGATCGTCAGGTGTGTGAGCGTTACGTCCTTGTCCTGTGCCTTCAGGACCACGACCGCGCCGCTTCCCGTCTGCGTCAGCGTCGCAGGGCCCAGTATCTTGAGGCTCGTGTCGATCTCGAGCGTCGCCTTGAGGGAGATGTCGTTTTTTCCCTCCGCAAAGCGGATGATATCGCCGTCCGAGGCATGAAGCAGCAGATAGCGGAGCGTTCCCGGAGCCGGATCCGACGGAAGATCGGATGTGTCCGTGACCTCCAGAACCGTTGCAACACCGTTGGAAACCGTATCCCCAAAGGCGCGGGATGCCCCGGAAAAAAACGTCGGCATCAGTGTGAATAACAGCAGCAACACAAAAAAACCATGGGGTTTCGTTTGTCTCATTCTTCCTTCGCTATCTCCCTTCGGTATTCGAAAACACGTTTCTGCTCCGCAGATGAAACCATTCCCGCAGTTACGACACTCTTCGTCGCTAGAATAGGAACAAGAAGCAGCAGCATCGCCGGGGTGAAGCCGATTCCCGCGCTCGCGTTGCACCCGCCGCCGCCCGGATTTTCCGCCGCCTCCGCCGCGCGAACCGAGCACACGCGGAAGGTCACGATTCCGGCCGCCGGTTCAAGGTCGAACGACCCGCCGTCCGTCACGACGTTTCTCCACGTCATCAGCCCTTCGCCCTCCTCGTAGAAGTCCGGCGGCATCGCCCCGTCCGGAAGGCTCTGCCCCGCTTTGATCTCGAACTGGATGCCGCGTCCGGGGTTCTCGTATCCCGAGCCGTCGGCCTTGGAGAAGAGCGAATAGTACCGCGCGTTCTCCGGCCACGAGGCCGTGTACTCCACGACGAGATCCTGACTCTCGACGGCCACGTTCTCGAACGTGTTCGCGTAGTAGAGCGTCGCTCCCATTCCAGAGAGCGTAGCGTGAGCATCGGTCTTTTCGGCGGCGGTTTTCCCCAGATCCGCCGCGAGCGCCTGTTTGATCGCGCCGTACAGCGCGCTCTCCGGATTCGCGAGAGCCGCCTTCACTTCCGCAACATCCACATCGCCGGTGATCGAACGCGGCGCGGGTTGCTCCGGACCGGAATACCCCGAAAACGCTGTCGCGGAGCTGTTCGGTCCGGTTCCGATCACGCAGTATTGGTCGGCCGAACAGACGCCGTAGATCTGGTCCGGCGTGTTGTTCAACACGGTGACGCTAAAGAGCCTCGTCCCGACGTAGACGTACATGCCGCCGCCGGATTTTCTCGCCGTATTCCCGGTGACCGTCGACGAGTACATATCCAGTGTTCCGCGGTTCTGGACGCCTCCGCCGTTGTCGGCCGTGTTCCCCGTGATCGTACAGCCCTTGATGGTCGCGGTTCCCCACGAGGAGATCCCGCCGCCGTCATGGGTCATGAATGTGGACGTATTGCCCGTCACTGTGCAGTTCTCCATCGTGAGAGTGTGGTTGTTGGCGACTCCGCCGCCGGCGTATTTGCAGGTGTTGCCTTCGATGGTGCAGCCCTTCATCGTCAATGTCCCCTCGTTCCAGACGCCCCCTCCCGACCCCGACGCCGCGTTGCTCCTCACGACGCACTCGTTCATTACGAGCGTTCCTGCGTTCGCGACGCCGCCGCCGTAGGAAGTGCCCTGCCCCCCCGAGATCGTCAGCTTCGACATACCTGCGCTCTTTCCCGACGGAACGCGGAAAACACACCCCGATCCCGTCTGCGTGATCGTCGCCGGTCCCGCAAGAGAGAGGGTCTTGCTGAACGTCAGCGTCGAGGTCAGGTTCACGGTCTTCCCGGCGCCCGAAAAGGCGATGATGTCCCCCTCCGCCGCGTTTTTCATCCAGTAGCGCAATGTTCCTTCCGTCGTCTCGGAATCCTCCGATTTCGAAACCGTGCGCACCGTCAGGATTGCGTCGGCGGGGAGCGTCCCCGCCCCGAGAAGCGCCCCCACCGCAAGGCCGAGCGCGACCAGACGCCGCACGCGCCTTCCCCATCTCGTACAAAGCTCCATAAAACCCAACCCCCCTCGTTTCAGTTTGAGGTACTCTATCTCGTTTGTTCGTGAATACGTGGATCCGTCGTTCGCTGCCGATGATGCACCCTGACATCATGGCAGAGTCAAGAGAAACCGCGATCTTACGGATCCAGGAAGACGGAACTCTTCGCGGACGGCGCCGGAGGAGTTCCTCGCGTCCCGCTCAGTTATTTCCCGATGGAGTCCTTCGAGCGGGCGAACGCGCACAGCGGCAGGAGAAGCAGCAACGCGAGCGGCGCGAAACCCGCCCCTGCGACCGCGTTGCAGCCGCCGCTACCGCCGCCCGGATTTTCCGTCGTCTCCGCAGCACGGACCGAGCACACGCGGAAGGTTACGATTCCGGCCGCCGGTTCAAGGTCGAACGACCCGCCGTCCGTCACGACGTTTCTCCACGTTATCAGCCCTTCGCCCTCCTCGTAGAAGTCCGGCGGCGTCGCCCCGTCCGGAAGGCTCTGTCCCGCCTTGATCTCGAACTGGATACCGCGTTCCGCAAGCTCGTACCCCGAATTGTCGGCGCGGGCGAAGAGCGCGTAGTACCGCGCGTTCTCGGGCCACGACGCCGTGTACTCCACGACGAGATCCTGACTCTCGACGCCCACGTTCTCGAACGTGTTCGCGTAGTAGAGGGACGCGGTCAGACCCGCGAGCGTCGCGCTCGTTCCGTCGGGAGTTCTGCCGAGGTCCGAAGAGAGGGCCCGGCTGACGGCCGCGAAGAGATCGCTTCCGGAATCGGCCAGCTTGCGCTTCACTTCGGCGACGTCGGCGTCGTCCTTGATCGAGCGCGGTTCCGGCGCCGTTTCGCCCGTGTATCCCGAGAACGCCGTCGCCGACTTGTTCGGCGCGTCGCCGATCACGCACGTGCTGTCGTACGTGAAGACCGGCGTCGAGAAGTACGTCTCCTCCTTATAGACTTGCGACGGATCGTTTCCGGTCACCCGGCATCCGTTCGCGAGCGTTGTATTCGAGCGTGAACCCACGTAGAGTCCTCCTCCCTCGCGGCTCAGCAGCCCGCTGCCCTTTCCGGTCGTGTTGTTGCGGATATCGGTGTCGTTCATGACGAGGATATCGCCGTTGTAGATCGCGCCGCCGAGGCTTCCCGCGACGTCGTTGTTTTCGATAGTGCAGCCGGTCAGCGTGACGGTCGTATGGAGACCGCCTCCCAGGTACTTGTTCGTGATGGCCGATCCGAACGCCCAGAAGTTCGTATTGTTTGTCAGCGTGCACGAATTCATCGTCAGCGTTCCGTGATTCTCGATGGCGCCGCCGACCGTGTTGCCCGTCACCGTGCACGAGTTCATCGTCAGGACACCCGTCGAACGGTTGAAGATCCCGGCCCCCTTCAGCAAGTTGCCTCCCGTGATCGTGATGTCGTTCATCGTGCACGTCGCCGAAACTTCAAGGACGCGTTTGTTCGTCGCTCCCTGGCGGATCGTCGCGGGACCCTTGAGTGTGAGCGTCCTGTCGATATTGACCTGCTCCGTCAGAACGACCGTCGTTCCTGCGCCGGAGAACCTGATGGTGTCCCCCGGCGAAGCGTGGAGCACCGTGTACCGGAGGGTTCCCGAAGCGGGATTCGACGGATCGTCCGCTCCGCTCGTGACGTTCCACATCGCGACGGCCGCCGCCCGCGACGCGGGGCAGAGCAGCAATGCCATCACCGTGATCATTTTCAAAGCCCGAAAACCGAAACACCGTTGTCGCACCATAAGTATTCGCTTCCTCTCGCCGAGTATTTGTCTTTTACGAAAAAGTCGTATGCTTTAAAGTCAGGAAGATGTGATTTCTTTTTCAGTATCACGCCGAGCATGAGTCTCTTGCCGGGGACGTAGAAATCGGGGGTATCACACCCCCCCGGCGCGTGTCGGTGTATCCGGTATATTCAGCGCGCCTTCAGATTCGCCGTATTTTCCGCAGGAGGAACAGCGGTGCTCCGAGCAAAAACGCGAAAGGAGACGCTGCCGCGGTCGCGCAGCCCGACCCCCCGGAAGACGCCGCCCGCGCCTCCGCGCGGATGGAGGCGGCGCGGAAGGTCACGACGCCGATCCGCCGGTTGTGATCGTACGGCCCGTTGTCCGCGATCACGTTGCGCCAGGTCATCAGTCCTTCGCCTTCCTCGTAGAAGTCGGGCGGCGTTACGCCGTCGGGGAGCGGCTGCCCCGGTTTCACTTCGAACTGCACGCCCCGCTCGGGAATCGCGTACCCCTTCGCCGCAAACGTCCCCGAAGCAGTATCCTCGTACTCCGCGAGCGCGGCGTAGTAGCGGACGTTTTGCGGCCACGAGGCGGTGAACTCCACCTCGAGCTTCCCCTCGCCGGATGTGTCGGAGAGGGGGATGTCCTCGTAGGCGAAGGCGTCGTACAGGGTGGCGTTCAGGCCCGAAAGTCCGGCCGAAACATCTCCGGGAAGCCCTCCCAGGTCTGCCGAGAGGGCGTTCTTCACCGCCGTGAAGAGCGTGCTTTCAGAGTTCTTCAGGTCGTTCTCCACCGCAGTCACGTCGGCCTCGCCGGTGGTCTTGCGGGGTTCGGGAGAGACGCCCTCGGGGATGCCGCCGAAGGCCACCGAGGCTTTTCCCGCCGTGTCGCCGATGGTGCAGTGTCCGTCCGTGGTGTAGGCGCCGACGATCTGGTCGGGGGTGTTTCCGGTGATCGTCGACATGTACATGTCGCAGGAACTCCCGGTCCGGTTGTTGATGCCGCCGCCCGAAGACGCACTGTTGTTCCTGATGGTGACGATGTTCAGCGTCAGTTTTCCGTGGTTGTCGATGCCGCCGCCGTAGCCGGCCGCGGAGTTTCCGTCGAGCGTGCAGCGGTAGAGCGTCAGGCTGTACCCTCTGTTGAGGATGGCGCCGCCGCTGTCCGCGACGTTGCCTCCCCTGATGATCAGGTATTCGAACCGGGGGCCGAAGACTCCCGGCGCGATCGAGAAGACGCGCTTGCCCGGAGCGGTCTGCCGGATCGTCGTTGGGCTGACCGTCCCGGAGCCCGAGATGGTGAGCGTCTTCGAGATGGAGAGTTCCTCCACAAGGTCGATCGTCATCCCGGCCGCTTCGAACGTGATGATGTCGTTGTTCCACGCATTGTTCACGGCGTGCCGCAGTGTTCCTGCCGCCGGATTCGACGGGGCGTCGTCCGTCCTCGTGACTTTCCATATCGTCGCCTCCGCCCGCGGCGCGAATCCCGTCAGGCAGAGCGCAATCGCCGCGGTTATCGTAAGACAATACAAATTCATCTTTTTCATCAGGCGCGACCTCCTTGTGTCGTTTTTACATCATCAGCAACAGCGGCGGAGGAGCTGCAAGCGCGGCTGCCCTCCGCAGTCCGCGAATCATTCATCCGGGTACGTCTTTCTCTTTCTTCGACTGAATCGCACAAGTGCGTTAAGACAGACCGAGTGAAAACGCACACAGAAAAGGCCGGAGAGAGTCGCCTCTCTCTCCGGCCTTCGGAAAGCGCTACGGTATGATCTTCCCCGTGTTCATTCCCTCGCCGCCGGAGATTCCGTCCAGCTCGGTGTCGTCCAGTTCGCCGACCTTCTTTTTCTTCAGTTCTTCCGGCTTCAGATGCTCCTCAAGCTTCGCTCCGACCTTCTTCTGTTCCTGCGTCATCGAGGATCTCCTCCTTATGGTGTGCGGCGTTTGCCGCTGTAGTACCTGAATTCCTCCTTCGCCGCTTCCTCGCGAAGAACGAACAATCGCATTCTCCATAGACGTTATCATAAACCTTCACACGGTGTGAGAGTCAAGGAGTAAAAAAATATTCCGATGAAACTTTCCGACATCGTGTGCCTTCAGCCTCGCCGATTTCTTCGCGGAAGGAGCAGCAGCGGAACTCCCAGCGTGAGCGCGAAGGGCGACGTGCCGCCGACGGAGCAGCCCGAGTCGCCGGAGGAAGCCGTCTCCGCCTGGGCGCGTATCGACGCGATGCGGAAGGTGACCGCTCCGACCCGCCGGTCGTGATCGTACGGTCCGTTGTCCGCGATCACGTTGCGCCAGGTCATCAGTCCTTCGCCTTCCTCGTAGAAGTCGGGCGGCGTTACGCCGTCGGGGAGCGGCTGCCCCGGTTTCACTTCGAACTGCACGCCCCGCTCGGGAATCGCGTACCCCTTCGCCGCAAACGTCCCCGAAGCAGTATCCTCGTACTCCGCGAGCGCGGCGTAGTAGCGGACGTTTTGCGGCCACGAGGCGGTGAACTCCACCTCGAGCTTCCCCTCGCCGGATGTGTCGGAGAGGGGGATGTCCTCGTAGGCGAAGGCGTCGTACAGGGTGGCGTTCAGGCCCGAAAGTCCGGCCGAATCATCTCCGGGAAGCCCTCCCAGGTCCGCCTCGAGATATCCCTTGACGCTTTTGAAGAGATCGCTTTCGCTGTTCTTCAGGTCGTTCTCCACCGCCGTTACGTCGGCCTCGCCGGTGGTCTTTCGTGGTTCGGGAGAGACGCCCTCGGGGATGCCGCCGAAGGCCACCGAGGCTTTTCCCGCCGTGTCGCCGATGGTGCAGGTACCGTCGGTGGTGAAGTACCCGTATATCTGATCGGGAGTGTTTTGCCGAACGGAGGAGCCGTCGCTCAAAGCCGCGCTCTTGCCTGACTGGATGTAGATTCCGCCGCCTTGCGAAGCGCTGTTTTCGGTGATCGTGCACGCGATCACGTTCGTGAAACCGTCAAGGAGGTAGTTCACGTAGACGCTCCCGCCCTGAGCCGAACTGTTTTTGTTTAGAGTACACTCTGTCATGGTCAGTTTGCTTTGGTTCGCAACCCCGCCTCCGAGAGCGTACGTTCCCTGTCCGGCGTTGCTGTCGAAGGTGCATCCCGTCATGTCGAGCGTACCCATGTTCAAAACGCCGGCGCCTTTGACCCCGCTGTTGTTTCGCACTATGCAGTTGTTCATAGTCATATTCGCCCAGTTCGACGCCCCTCCTCCGGAAGTCGCCGAGTTGTTTTCGAAGGTGCACTCCTCCAGCGTCGCCGTAGCGGGCGGATTATGATTCAGCAGACCGCCTCCCTGCAGGTTCGGGCCTCCGCTGTTTCCGCTGAAGAGGCATTTTGTCGCGGTGAGCGTGCCGAAATTGGAGACTCCGGCTCCGAGAAAGGCTGTTGTGTTGTCCCGCACAGTACATTCGCGCATGTCGAGAATTCCGTTGTTGCAGATTCCGCCGCCGTACTTGTTGTAATCGGAGGGTTGCGTCCCTCCCTGGATGACGAGATCCCACAGCTTCACCGTCTTGCCGGAGGCGATCACAAGAACGCGCTGCCCGCTTCCCTGCTGCTTGATCGTTGTCGACCATCCCTGTATGGTCACGTTCTTATCGATCGTAAGTTCCGTCTGGAGGGCGACGGTCCTTCCGAAAAAACTGAACCGCACAACATCTCCGTCGTTTGCTTTTTGCAGAACGCCGCGCAGCGTCGATGTTCCCGAATCGCCGTAGTCCGTTACGTTCAGTGTCGCCGCGCTGCTTTTTTCAACAAGAGCGATGCACAGCAGCACGCCGATCAGAAGAAGGCGCGTTCGATGTGAAAATGTCCTCCATTTGCTTTTTTTCATCCTGTTATCCTCCCTTTGCTTATGTCCCGTTCAGGTTTACTTCGTCCTGCGCATGAGCAGCAGCGGAACTCCCAGAAGGAGCGTCAACGGCGACGCGGTCGCGGTCGAGCAGCCGGAATCGCCGGACGAGGCCGTCCGTGCCTCTGCGCGGATGGAGGCGACGCGGAAGGTCACGACGCCGACCTGCCGGTTGTGATCGTACGGCCCGTTGTCCGCGATCATGGTGCGCCAGGTCATCAGTCCTTCGCCTTCCTCGTAGAAGTCGGGAGGCGTTACGCCGTCGGGGAGCGCCTGTCCCGGCTTGATCTCGAACTGTATACTCCGCTCGGGAACGACGTACCCCTTCACGGCCTGCGCGCCCGCCGCGGGGTCCTCGTATTCCGCGAACGCGGCGTAGTAACGGACGCGATCCGGCCAGGACGCGGTGAACTCTATAATTAGTTCTCCTTCTCCCGATGTGTCGGCGAGCGGTACGTTCTCGTAGGCGAAGGCGTCGTTGAGCGTCGCGTTCATGCCAGAAAGACCGGCCGAAACGTCGTTTTGAGGGCCTCCGAGGTCGGATTCCAGGAGGTTCTTCACAACGACGAAGAGTTCGCTTGAGGACGAGTCCAAGTCCTGCTCCACCGCGACGACGTCCGGTTCGCCCGAGGTCTTGCGCAGGGAGGGGGAGGCGCCCTCGGTGAATCCGGAGAGCGCCGTCGCGCTGGTTCCGGAAGCGGTTCCGATGGTGCAGGTGTCGTCCGTGGTGTAGGTGACGCCGTAGCCGGCGCAGATGTTGTCGGGTGTGTTCCCGGTTACGACGCAACCGTTGCTCAGGCTCGTCGTTGTGGAGTAGCTGAGATACAATCCGCCTCCAAGAGCGCTGTGCGCGTTGTTCAAGATTTTGCAGTTATTCATGGAAAGCGTCCCCTCGACGCCGTTGTAGATGCCCCCCGCCTCGCCGCTGCCGCAGACGTTGTTTTCCACGAGGCACTCCGTCATCGTCAGCACCGGGGAGTTGTAGCCGTAGTCGGTGTTGCTGATGCCTCCCGCTTTGGTGTTGCCGTTCGCCGTGTTGTTGTTGACGACGCAGCGCGTCATTGTAAGATTTTTTTGATTGATGACGCCCCCGCCTCCGGTATTTCCGGTCACGACACAGTTCTCCATCGTCAGCGTTCCATAGTTTCGCACTCCCGCTCCGAGAGCGGAGCTCTCGCTGCCAAGATTTCCTCCGGTGATCACGAGATTCTTGAATGTGCAGGTTATCGACGGGGTAAGATAGAAGACGCGATTGCCCGACGAGGTCTGCTGAATGGTCGTCCTTCCGGAGAGGGCTCCTTCGATCGTCAGCGATTTGTTGATGAAAAGCTGATCGCCGGTCAGCACAACTTTTTGTACGTTGCTCTGGAAGATGATCCTGTCCCCGTCCGCGGCGACCGATATGACATGGCGCAGCGTTCCCGGATACCCGTCGTCTTTTCCGCTCGTCACCATTAGGTTGGCGGCTGCGCTTGTCCCTGCGGTCAGCAGAAGCGAGACGATCGCGAGAAGGAGCATTGCAGGCAGTATCTTCCATTTTCTTACCCTTGGAGGCGTTTTTTCGCGAAACATTTTTTTCGTACTGGTGTTGTCCATTTGTAAGACCTCTTTTCGTGAATGAGGAGAGCAAGCCGGGGTGCATAAGTTACAACGCTCGAAACAGTCTGTCTTCCCGTTCTTGGCGGCTGTTCCGCGCTTCTCTCCGAAGGAGCGGCAGAGGGACTCCGAGCAGGAGCGCGAAGGGTGACGCTGCCGCGGTCGAGCAGCCCGACCCGCCGGAAGAGGCCGTCCGCGCCTCGGCGCGGATCGAGCACACCCGGAAGGTCACGAGGCCGATCCGCCGGTTGTGGTCGTACGGTCCGTTGTCCTTCACCACGCTGCGCCAGGTCATCAGCCCTTCGCCCTCCTCGTAGAAGTCCGGCGGCGTCACGCCGTCGGGGAGCGGCTGCCCCGGCTTGATCTCGAACTGCACGCCCCGTTCGGGGATGACGTACCCCTTCACGGCGAGCGACGCGACCTCTCGCGTAGCTTTGGTTCGCGCCGCCGTGTCCTCGTACTCCGCGAACGCGGCGTAGTAACGGACGTTTTGCGGCCATGAGGCCGTGAACTCGACGACCAGCTCGCCCTCGCCCGACGCGTCGGCGAGCGGCACGTCCTCGTAGGCGAAGGCGTCGTGCAGCGTCGCGTTCATGCCCGAAAGCCCCGCCGAGACGTCGCCGGGAAGACCGCCGAGGTCCGCGGAGAGGACGTCCTTCACCGCCGCGAAGAGCATGCTCTCCGGGTTTTTCAGATCGTTTTCGACCGCGGTCACGTCGGCCTCGCCCGTCGTCTTGCGGGATTCGGGCGCCACGCCGTGCGCCACGCCTCCGAAGGCCACCGAGGCCGCTCCGGGGGTGTTTCCCACTTGGCAGGTCTTGTCCGCCGTGTAGGAGCCCCGGATCTGATCCGGTGTGTTGCCGAACACCCTGGAGGAGAGCATCAGGTTCGTGGAGCCTACGGAGTTGATCCCGCCGCCGTTGGCCGCGGTGTTGGCGCTCACCGTGCTGCTTATCAGAACGAGCCCGCCGCTATTCTGGATACCGCCGCCCGACGCGGCGGCGCTGTTGCCCTGGACGGTGCAGCCGGTCATCGTGGCCGTGCCCGCGGGGGTGTTGTGGACGCCGCCTCCCGAATCGGTTGCGTTGGTGGACCGGTTGTTCCGGATAGTGCAGCTCGTCAGGGTCATTGTCTTGATGTTGTAGACGCCCCCGCCGCCTGCTGCGCACAGGTTCTCCTCGACGACGCAGTTTTCCATGTTCAGCGTTCCGAAGTTGCAGATACCGCCGCCCCCCGCGCTCGAATTCCCCTTGACCAGAGAATTCCGGATCGCCAGCGCGGCGCCGTAATCGTTTGCGACACCCCCTCCGAAAAAAAACCCCAAGACATGGTTGTCGACGATGTCGCAGTCGTCGATCATGAGCGTGCCGGAGTTGGAAATGCCGCCGCCGTTGCCGTAGCCGGTCTTTCCGCCCCCCGTGATCTTCAGCCGGCGCAGAACTGCGGTTTTCCCCGAGGGAATGGAGAGCACCCTGAAGTTTGCCGCCGTCTGCCTGATCGCGACTCGTTGAGAGGAGGAGCCCGCTATGGTCAGCGACCTGTTGATGACCAGCTCTTCCTGAAGCGCGATCTCGGAAATTCCGGAGGCGAAGGCAACGACGTCTCCGTCGGCCGCCCTTCCGACGATGCCTCGCAGGGTGTTCTCGCCGGGAGAGGAGGGATTGTCGGAAGCGTCCGTTACGGTCCAGGTCTTCCCTGCGGTAACGGCCCCGGCCTCCGTCGCCGCGTGCGCGCACGCTCCCCGGGCCGCCAGAAGGAGAACGACGACCAGAAGCAACGCTCCGTACCGACGTCCTCTCTCTCGTTTCCTCGTTGCTTCATCCTGCCGCTTCATTTCTCCTGTCACCATCCCTTTGAAAAATATTCCTCCGTTGCGTGACGGAGGAAATTGCGCTTTTCCGGCGCAAAATTCATCCTTATGAGGCTGGACGTGCGCGGGGTTCAAAAGTCGAGTCGGAGAAAAAAAGCAGGAGAGCCGCCGCTCTCCTGCTTTTTGAAAAAAACTACGGTACGATCTTCCCCGTATCCATACCCTCGCCGCCGGAAACTCCGTCAAGCTCGTCGCCGTCCAGTTCTCCGGTCTTTTTTTTCTTAAGTTCCTCGGGTTTCGGATGTTCCTCAAGCTTCGCTCCGACCTTCTTCTGTTCCTGTGTCATCACGGATCTCCTCCTTTTGGTGTGCGGCGATCACCGCAACATTTCCATATTCGTCTTCGCGGGTTTCTCGAGAAGGACGAACGAGCGTACCTTCTTCGTATGCTATCATAAACCTTCACACTGTGTGAGAGTCAAGAAGGAATAACTCCGCTGAAATACTTCAGTTGCCATGCGCTTTCAGCTTCTCCCCCTTCTCATCGGGAGCAACAGCGGAACTCCGAGCAGGAGCGCGAAGGGCGAGGCTGCCGCGGCCGAGCAGCCCGAGCCGCCCGAGCCGCCGGAAGAGGCCGTCCGCGCCTCGGCGCGGATCGAGGTCGCGCGGAAGGTCACGAGACCGATCCGCCGGTTGTGGTCGTACGGCCCGTTGTCCGCGATCACGTTGCGCCATGTCATGAGCCCCTCGCCATCCTCGTAGAAGTCGGGCGGCGTGACGCCGTCGGGCAGCGGCTGTCCCGGCTTCAATTCGAACTGCACGCCGCGTTCGGGGAGTACGTACCCCTTCACCGCAAGCGCCGCCGCGGCGTCCTCGTACTCCGCGAACGCGGCGTAGTAACGGACGTTTTGCGGCCACGAAGCGGTGAACTCGACGACCAGCTCGCCCTCGCCCGACGCGTCGGCGAGCGGCACGTCCTCGTAGGCGAAGGCGTCGTAGAGCGTTTCCGAGACGTCGCCGGAAAGACCGCCGAGGTCCGCCGAAAGGGCGCCCTTCACCGCCGCGAAGAGCGTGCTCTCCGGGTTCTTCAAGTCGTTTTCGACCACGGTCACGTCGGCCTCGCCCGTCGTCTTGCGGGATTCGGGCGATACGCCGTGCGCCACGCCTCCGAAGGCCACCGAGGCCGCTCCGGGGGTGTTTCCCACTTGGCAAGTCTTGTCCGCCGTGTAGGAGCCCCGGATCTGATCCGGTGTGTTGCCGAACACCCTGCAGTAGAACATCAGATGCGTGTTGTATCCCGAGTAGATCCCGCCCCCGTTGGCCGCGGTGTTGTTCGCGACGGTACAGCTTAGAAGGAGGAGATCGCCGCGATTATAGATGCCTCCTCCTTCCGTCACCGCGCTGTTGCCATCGACGGTGCAGTTGCTCATCGTCGCCGTGCCGATGGTGTAGACGCCCCCTCCGGAATGAGTGGCCCAGGTGGACCGGTTGTTCCGGATCGTGCAGTTCTTCAGGGTCATGTCGCGATTGCTGCCGATGCCGCCGCCGCTGTAGGAGCACGAGTTCTCCTCGACGACGCAGTCCTCCATCGTCAGCGTGCCGCCGTTCCAGACGCCTCCGTCGCTCGACGCGGAATTCCCCTTCACGAGCGAGTTCTTGATCGTCAGCGTGCCGCCCTCTTCATTGGCGACTCCCCCTCCGTAACCTGCGGTCGTGTTGTCCACGATGGTGCAGTGATTGATCGTGAGCGTTCCGTTGTTGAGAATGCCGCCGCCGTCGCCGTACCCGGCCTTTCTGCCTCCCGTGATCGTCAGGTACTGCAGGGCCGCGCTCTTTCCCGCGGGAACGGAGAGCACCCTGGCGCCCGCCGCCGTCTGTCTGATCGTGACCTGTTGCGTGGCGGAGCCCGCTATAATCAGTAGCTTGTCGAGGACCAGCTCTCCCTGGAGCGAAATCTCCGTAACTCCGGCTCCGAAGGAAACGATGTCCCCGGTGGTCGCCTTCCCGATGATTCCGCGCAGCGTGTTTTCTCCGGGAGAGGAGGGGCTGTCGGAAGGATCCGTCACGGTCCACGTCACCGGGGGAAAGGCCTTCGCCTCCGTTGCCGCGTGCGCGCACCCCGTCCATGCCGCCCAAAGGAACACGACGGCCGAAAGTAACACCCCGTACCGTCGTATTCCTCCTCTTTTTCGCAGTTTCTTTGGTGCTCCGTCGTGCGCCTTCATTCCTCCTGCCACCTTTCTTTTTGCGATACTTCCCGTCTCTGCGGGAGTGGAACTACAGAATAATGCTAAAAATTCCCCCTTATGCCGAACGCAATAATAAACCTTAACACCGTGTGAGAGTCAAGAGGGAAGATCTCGGGTTCGACCGAAAGTACACGGCGTCCCGGACGCCCGTTCGTCATCTCCAGGAAAGAGCGTCTTCTTCGAGGATGGCGAGGAACTCCCTCGCGGCCGGTGAGAGCGTCGCCGTTTTTCTCCATGCGGCCTGGATGACGAAGCTCTCCTCGAGCGGCGGCGCGACAAGCTGTTCGAGGGCCCCTTCGGCGAGGACGCCACGGACGTACATGAGGGGAACGAAGGAGATGCCGAGGCCGCTCCGGACGCACTGCTTTATCCCCTCCATGCTCCACAGCTCCATCGTCTTCTCGGGCACGATGCCTCTGCTTCGGAAGAAGTTTTCTATGAAGACACGGTAGCTGCATCCCTGCTCCGTGTGGATGAAGCACTCGTCGAGCTTCCCCCGGTCGAGCGCGTCGAGCAGCAGGTTCCGGTCTTTCCCGGGAGCGGCGACGAAGACCATCTCCTCCCGCCGTAGCGGGCGCGTCTCCAGGTCCGGCGCGTTGAGCGGCGGCATGATGAGCACTGCCAGATCGCTCTCGCCGCGTAGAACCCAGTCGATCATCACGGGGCAGCACGAGTTGCGCATCCTTAGGACGACGTGAGGATATCGCTGCTTGAAGCGGGCGAGAGTCTCCCCCAGCCGTGACACCATGACGCTCTCCCCCGTCGCCACGTTCAGCTCGCCGGAAGGTTCGGAGGAACCGCACGCCAAGTTCCTGACGCGCTCCTCCAGACGGAGCATCTCTTCGGAAAGCCCGAGCAGCTCCTTTCCCAGATGCGTCAGAACCGGCTTTTTACCCGCTCTGTCGAAGACGGAACCACCGAGCGTCTCTTCAAGCGTCTGAATATGGGCGGAAACTGTCGACTGCGCATACCCCAGCTCGCTCGCCGCGCTGGAGAAGCCGCCGCTTGTCACTATCCTGCGGAACGTGGTTAAAATTCTGGTATCCATGGCGCGCCTCCCGAAGGCCTCTTTCGAGGCATGATATCGTTTTTATCGATTGAAAACATCATTTCTTTTCATTTTACCGATTGTGGTTCCTTCTGTATAGTGGGCGCGAAAGGAGAGGGTATTGATGAAAAGAAACTTGAACGTATGGACGCTCGCGGGATTTCTCGTCGGGCCGGTTCTGGGGTCGGGGGTCGTCCTGCTGCCGCCGCTCGCGCTGGAGAAGGCGGGAGCGGCGGCGTTTTCGGCGTGGGTGGTGACGCTCGTCCTGATGGGGGTGTTCGCCGGGGTGTGCGCGGCGCTCTCTCTGCGCTTTCCCGGAGACGGAGGGCTGACGCTGGCTGTGGGCGCGGCGTTCGGAGAGCGGTACCGGACGCTCTGCGGCCGCCTGCTCGTCGGAGCCGTCTGCTTCGGTCCGTCGGCGGTGCTGCTGATGGCGGGGGCGTTCTTCCGGGAGATCGTCCCGCAGTCCGACGGAGGAACCGCGGGAGCATGGCTCTTTCTGGCGCTCTGCGTCGGGCTGCTGCTGCGACGGGTCTCCTTCGCGGGAACGCTCGCCCTCGTCTGCTCCACGGTCATCGGGGCGGGGTTTCTCTTCGGAAGCCTCTACATCCTCTTCTTCCGCGAAGGGGCGGCGGCGCTCCCGCTCGTCCGTCCGTCGCCCGCGGCTTTCGGGGAGACTCTGGTGCTCCTCTTCTGGGCCGTGATCGGGTGGGAGATTCTGGGAAACTACACGCTCGAAATCGAGTCGCCGAAGCGGAACATTCCCCTGGGCGCAGGAATCGCCTTCTGCGCGATCTGCGCGGTCTATCTCGCGATAGCCGCCGCGTTGCCGCGCATCGGAGCCGGCGGCGGCATTCCCTCGATGACGGATCTGCTGACGCCGCTCTTCGGGAATTTCGCGCCCCCGCTGCTCGCGGTGTTCGGCATGCTGCTCTGCGTCTGCACGTACCTGATGGTCGTCGGGGGAGTCGCCCGCCTCGCCGCGTCGATGGCCGAGCGCGGAGAGCTTCCCCGCATGCTCGCCCTCAGGAACAAGGAGGGCGCGCCGTACAGAGCGATCGCCGCGCTGGGGTGCGTCCACGGGGCGGGGCTGCTGCTCTCCTCCCTCTCGGCGCTGAACGTCGCCTCTCTGGTGGGCGCCGCCAACGGGCTCTTTTTGCTGAACTCGCTGCTGGCGGTCGCGGCGGCGGCGAGTCTGCTACATTCTCCAGCCGTCCGGACGGCGTCCGTTTTGCTGGCCGCGTGCTTCCTGATTCTCTTCGCCCTTGCCGACAGGACGGCGTTGCTGGCCTCGGTAAGCGTATTGCTCTTCTCTTTAAAGGAGGTGAGGCAACCCGAGCGGGCGCCCGCTTCCGGGTAAACTCGAAGGGGGCGCGAAAAAAAGCTTTTCTCCGCGCCCCCTTCGAGTTTACTGGCGTTTTTTCCGCAGGAGCAACAGCGGAACTCCCAGCAGGAGCGCGAAGGGCGACGCTGCCGCGGCCGAGCAGCCCGAACCGCCGGAAGAGGCCGTCCGCGCCTCGGCGCGGATCGAGGTCGCGCGGAAGGTCACGAGACCGATCCGCCGGTTGTGGTCGTACGGCCCGTTGTCCGCGATCACGTTGCGCCAGGTCATCAGCCCCTCGCCCTCCTCGTAGAAGTCCGGTGGGGTCGCGCCGTCGGGCAGCGGCTGCCCCGGCTTCAATTCGAACTGCACGCCGCGTTCGGGGAGTACGTACCCCTTCACCGAAAGCGCCGCCGCCGTGTCCTCGTACTCCGCGAACGCGGCGTAGTAACGGACGTTTTGCTGCCAGGAGGCGGTGAACTCGACGACCAGCTCGCCCTCGCCGGATGTGTCGGCGAGCGGCACGTCCTCGTAGGTAAAGGCGTTGTAGAGCGTGGCGGCGATGCTCGCGAGGCTTGCCGAGGCGTCGCCGGGAAGTCCGCCCAGGTCCGCCTCGAGATGTCCCTTGGCGCTCTTGAAGAGGTCGCTTTCGCTGTTCTTCAGGTTGTTCTCGACCGCTCTCACGTCGGCCTCGCCCGCGGTCTTGCGCGGGGTCGGCGAAACGCCGTGCGCCACTCCGCCGAGGGACATGGCGACCGCTCCGGGTGCGCTGCCCACGATGCAGGTATTGTCCGCCGTGTAGGAGCCCCGGATCTGATCCGGCGTGTTGCCCTGCACCCTGCAGTAGAACATCAGATGCGTTTTGTATCTCGAGTAGATTCCGCCGCCGTTGGCCGCGATGTTGTTCACGACGGAGCAGCTTATCAGGAGGAGATCGCCGTGATTGTAGATGCCTCCTCCTTCCGTCACCGCGCCGTTGCCCTGGACGGTGCAGTTGCTCATCGTCGCCGTGCCGATGGTGTAGACGCCCCCTCCCGAATGAGCCATGTAGGTGGACCGGTTGTTCCGGATGGTGCAGTTCTTCAGGGTCATGTCGCGATTGCTGCCTATGCCGCCGCCGCTGTAGGAGCACGTGTTCTCCTCGACGACGCAGTCCTCCATCGTCAGCGTGCCGCCGTTCCAGACGCCTCCGTCTCCCGAAGCGTAATTCCTCTTCACGAGCGAGTTCTTGATCGTCAGCGTGCCGCCCTCTTCATTGGCGACGCCCCCTCCGGAGAAACCTTCGGTTGTGTTGTCCACGATGGTGCAGTGATTGATCGTGAGCGTTCCTTTGTTGAAAATGCCGCCGCCGTTGCCGTATCCGGCCCGTCGACCTCCTGTGATCGTCAGGTACTGCAGGGTCGCGCTCTTTCCCGCGGGAACGGAGAGCACCCTGGCGCCCGCCGCCGTCTGTCTGATCGTGACCTGTTGCGTGGCGGAGCCCGCTATAATCAGTAGCTTGTCGAGGACCAGCTCTCCCTGGAGCGAAATCTCCGTAACTCCGGCTCCGAAGGAAACGATGTCCCCGGTGGTCGCCTTCCCGATGATTCCGCGCAGCGTGTTTTCTCCGGGAGAGGAGGGGTTGTCGGAAGGATCCGTCACGGTCCACGTCACCGGGGGAAAGACCTTCTCCTCCGTTGCCGCGTGCGCGCACCCCGTCCATGCCGCCCAAAGGAACACGACGGTCAAAAGCGCCGCCCCTCTTCCTCCTCCCCATCGACGCCTCTTCATTGCTTCTTCGCACTCCTTTATTTCTCCAACCACCTTTCCTTTAGGAAATCTCCCGTCGCGACGGGAGGTGAGCTTCAGAATCGTCCTAAAATTCTTCCTTGGGCCGGAAGCAATAATAAACCTTAACACCATGTGAGAGTCAAGAGGGGAGAGTCGGGTCCGATCGAAAGTACACGGCCTCACGGACGCCCGTCGCTCATCTCCAGGAACGGGACTCCTCTTCGAGGATGGCGAGGAACTCCCTCGCGGCCGGTGAGAGCGTCGCCGTTTTTCTCCATGCGGCCTGGATGACGAAGCTCTCCTCGAGCGGCGGTGCGGCGAGCTGTTCGAGGGCTCCTTCGACGAGGGCGTCGCGGACGTACATGAGGGGAACGAAGGAGATGCCGAGGCCGCTCCGGACGCACTGCTTTATCCCCTCCATGCTCCACAGCTCCATCGTCTTCTCGGGCACGATGCCTCTGCTTCGGAAGAAGTTTTCGATGAAGACACGGTAGCTGCACCCCTGCTCCGTGTGGATGAAGCACTCGTCGAGCTTCCCCCGGTCGAGCGCGTCGAGCAGCAGGTTCCGCTCTTTCCCGGGAGCGGCGACGAAGAGCATCTTCTCCCGCCGTAGCGGGCGCGTCTCCAAGTCCGGCGCGTTAAGCGGCGGCATGATGAGCACTGCCAGATCGCTCTCGCCGCGCAGAACCCAGTCGATCATCACGGGGCAGCACGAGTTGCGCATCCTCAGGACGACGTGAGGATATCGCTGCTTGAAGCGGGCGAGAGTCTCCCCCAGCCTCGACACCATGACGCTCTCCCCCGTCGCCACGTTCAGCTCGCCGGAAGGTTCGGAGGAACCGCACGCCAAGTTCCTGACGCGCTCCTCCAGACGGAGCATCTCTTCGGAAAGCCCGAGCAGCTCCTTTCCCAGATGCGTCAGAACCGGCTTTTTGCCCGCTCTGTAGAAGACGGGACCACCGAGCGTCTTTTCAAGCGTCTGAATATGGGCGGAAACCGTCGACTGCGCATACCCCAGCTCGTTCGCCGCGCTGGAGAAGGCGGGGGCGGGCGCGTTTTCGGCGTGGGTGGTCACGCTCGTCCTGATGGGGGTGTTCGCAGGGGTGTGCGCGGCGCTCGGAGAGCGGTACCGGACGCTCTGCGGCCGCCTGCTCGTCGGAGCCGTCTGCTTCGGTCCGCCGGCGGTGCTGCTGATGGCGGCGGCGCTCCCGCTCGTCCGTCCGTCGCCCGCGGCTTTCGGGGAGACGCTGGTGCTCCTCTTCTGGGCCGTGATCGGGTGGGAGATTCTGGGAAACTACACGCTCGAAATCGAGTCGCCGAAGCGGAACATTCCCCTGGGCGCAGGAATCGCCTTCTGCGCGATCTGCGCGGTCTATCTCGCGATAGCCGCCGCGCTGCCGCGCATCGGAGCCGGCGGCGGCATTCCCTCGATGACGGATCTGCTGACGCCGCTCTTCGGGAATTTCGCGCCCCCGCTGCTCGCGGTGTTCGGCATGCTGCTCTGCGTCTGCACGTACCTGATGGTCGTCGGGGGAGTCGCCCGCCTCGCCGCGTCGATGGCCGAGCGCGGAGAGCTTCCCCGCATGCTCGCCCTCAGGAACAAGGAGGGCGCGCCGTACAGATCGATCGCCGCGCTGGGGTGCGTCCACGGGGCGGGGCTGCTGCTCTCCTCCCTCTCGGCGCTGAACGTCGCCTCTCTGGTGGGCGCCGCCAACGGGCTCTTTTTGCTGAACTCGCTGCTGGCGGTCGCGGCGGCGGCGCGTCTGCTGCATTCTCCAGCCGTCCGGACGGCGTCCGTTTTGCTGGCCGCGTGCTTCCTGATTCTCTTCGCCCTTGCCGACAGGACGGCGTTGCTGGTCTCGGTAAGCGTATTGCTCTTCTCTTTAAAGGAGGTGGGGCAACCCGAGCGGGCGCCCGCTTCCGGGTAAACTCGAAGGGGGCGCGAAAAAAGCTTTTCTCCGCGCCCCCTTCGAGTTTACTGGCGTTTTTTCCGCAGGAGCAACAGCGGAACTCCCAGCAGGAGCGCGAAGGGCGACGCTGCCGCGGCCGAGCAGCCCGATCCTCCGGAAGAAGCCATTTTCGCCTCGGTGCGGATGGATGCCACGCGGAAGGTGACCACACCGACCGCCCGGTTATGATCATAGGGCCCGTTGTCCGCGATCACGTTGCGCCAGGTCATGAGCCCCTCGCCCTCCTCGTAGAAATCGGGCGGCGTCACGCCGTCGGGGAGCGGCTGTCCGGGTTTGCTCTCGAATTGGACGCCCCGCTCGGGGACTGAGTACCCCGCGATGGATTGCGCGTTCCTGGCGTCTCCGTAGTTCGCGAAAGCCGAGTAGTACCGCGCATTCTCCGGATAGGACGCCGTGAACTCGACGATCAGTTCGCCGTTGCCCGACGTGTCCGCAAGCGGCACGTCCTCGTAGGTAAAGGCGTTGTAGAGCGTGGCGGCGATGCTCGCGAGGCTTGCCGAGGCGTCGCCGGGAAGTCCGCCCAGGTCCGCCTCGAGATGTCCCTTGGCGCTCTTGAAGAGGTCGCTTTCGCTGTTCTTCAGGTCGTTCTCGACCGCTCTCACGTCGGCCTCCCCGGATGTGCTTCGTGGTTCGGGCGTACTGCCCTCCGCCGTGCCGGAGAGCGCAAGCGATTTGTTTCCCGGCACATTGCCGACGGTGCAGGTGCCGTCGACGCTCAGCGTGCCGTACTGCCCCGGTCCGACGATCTGGTCGGGAGAATTTCCCGTCACGACGCAGCTCTGCGCGAGGGTTGTATCGCTGAAAAGATTGAGGTAGATGCCTCCCCCCAACCCCTTGCTGCTGTTGTTCCGAACAATGCTGCCGTACATGAAGAGTTTGTGTCCGTTGAAGATCCCCCCTCCGTATGTGGCGGGATTCGAGTTCCCTTCCACCACGCAGTTGTGCATCGTCAGCACCGGAGAGTCGTAGGGCGTCGCCGCGTTGATGATTCCGCCCGCGTGCCTCGCTTGCGATGTGGAGGTGTTGTTGCTCACGGTGCAGTCGAGCATGGTCAGGTTTTTCAGGTTGTAGATTCCAGCGCCGACGGTGTTTCCGGTGACGACGCAGCGCTCCATCCGCAGATCGGCGTAGTTGAAGACGCCGGCGCCGTTGTTGTCGATGTTGCCTCCCGTGATTATCAGATCCTTGAGCGTGGAGTCGCCCGTCACGTAGAGCACCCTCTTGCTGGATCCCGTCTGCTTGATCGTCGCGGGGCCCGTGATCGTCAACGCCTTGTTGAGAAAGATATAGTCGGTCAGTTCGACCGCGGGTATCAATGGATCGAAGGTGATCGTATCGCCCGCGGCGGCGTTTTGCACCGCGTGGCGCAGCGTGCCGGCGCTTCCGTCGTCCGTCCTCTTCGTGACCACCCATTGCGCGCCCTCCGCTCCGCTGTTCAGCAGCAGAAAGCAGATCAACGCGATGTACAGCGTTCCGAAAAACCTGTTGCCTGGTTTCATGATCGATTCCCCTTTCGGATTTTCAAATTAAAAAAATTTCCTCGTCTCCGCCTTTCTTTCGGGAAGGTGTGAACGGGCGAGGAGAACGTGCACAGTAAAGGCCGGAAAGAGACGTCTCTCTCCGGCCTCCGGAAAACGCTACGGGATGATCTTCCCAGTATCCATACCCTCGCCGCCGGAGATCCCGTCCAGCTCGCTGTCGTCCAGTTCGCCGACCTTCGTTTGCTTCTTGAGCTCCTGCGGTTTCAGATTTTCCTCCAGCTTCGCTCCGACCCTCTTCTGCTCCTGCTTCATCGGGGATCTCCTCCTTATGGTATGCGGCGGTTGCCGCTGTATTCTCCTGCTTCCGCCTTCGCGGTTTCCCCCGAAGATCGAAAGAGTGTTTCTTTTCTGCGTGCTATCATAAACCTTCACACAGTGTGAGAGTCAAGAAGCAAAAAAAATCTTCCGACGAAATTTTACCGTTTGCGTGTTTTCAGCTTCGCCGCTTTCTGCTCAGGATCAACGGCGGAACTCCCAGCAGGAGCGCGAAGGGCGACGCGCCGACGGCCGAGCAGCCCGAGCCTCCGGAGGAGCCTGTTTGCGCCTCGGCGCGGACCGAGCAGACGCGGAAGGTCACGACGCCGACGGCCGGTTCGAGGTCGAAGGAGCCGTTGTCGGTTACCACGTTCCGCCAGGTCATCAGCCCCTCGCCCTCCTCGTAGAAGTCCGGCGGCGTTGCGCCGTCGGGAAGCGTCTGACCGGGTTTGAGTTCGAACTGAACGCCCCTGTCAGGAAGTTCGTACCCCGATCCGTCCGAGCGGGCGAAGAGCGCGTAATACCGTGCGCGCTCCGGGTACGAGGCGGTGTATTCGACAACGAGGTCCCGACTCTCGATCGCCACGTCCTCGAACGTGTTCGCGTAGTAGAGCGAGGCGGTCATGCCCGTAAGCGAAGCGGTCACGTCGCCCGAAATCCCGCCGAGGCTGTTCGAGAGGGCCGTCTTCACGGCCGCGAACAGGCCGCTCGCCGGGTCGGCCAGGGCGTTCTTCACTTCTGCCACGTCGGCGTCGCCCGTGATCGACCGGGGTTCCGGCGCGGTCTCGCCGGAATAGCCGGAAAAGGCCGTCGCAGAGTTGTTCGGAGCGCTTCCGATAGTGCAGTTGTCGTCGGCCTTGTAGAGGCCGGCAATCTGATCCGGCGTGTTGTTGATCACGTAGGTTATGTTTTTGAGCCGGCACTTCTCGGCGGCGTTCGGTTCGTGGAGCGCATAGTGATGGCAGATTCCTCCACCCTCGTATCGGGCGCTGTTCCCCGTGATCAGGCACGTTTCCGCCGTCAGGACGCCGGAGTGATTGTAGATGCCGCCTCCGTTGCAGCCGGAGGTGTTCCCGGTAATGGAACACCTCTTCAGCTCAAGCGATCCAGTGTTCTCGATGCCGCCGCTGGTGGCTCCGCTGTGCGACGCGACGGTGCAGCCCGTCATTTTGAGCGTCCCCTCGTTTTTGATTCCTCCGGGGCCGCCACCGCCGGTGTTGCTCGCGATCTCGCAATCCTCGATTTCCGCGGACGCGCCGCCCGCGTTGAACAGCGCGGAACTTCCGCCGGAACCGCAGGAGTTGTTCCGGATCCTGCCCCCGTCGATTTCGAGTTCCCCTTTGTTCACCACGCCGCCGCAGCGATTTTGCGACGTATTGTTCTCGATTACGCAGTTTTTCATCTTCAGCGATCCCGAGGAGAAAATGCCGCCGCCTTCGTAAACGCACGAGTTTCCGGACACAGTGCAGTCTTCCATCTTCAGGGAACCGTAGTTGTAGATCGCTCCGCCTTCCATCATATTTCTCCCGCCCCCGGTGAGCTTCAGTTTTTTGAGCGTGACGCTCACGCCGGCGGAAATGTGGAATATGCGATTCCCTCCGGTCTGCGTGATGGTCGCCGGGCCTCCGATCGTGAGCTTCTTGTCGAGCTTCAGGTAATCCGTCAGGGTCGCCCCGCCGCTCGTGAACTTGATCGTGTCTCCGTCGTCCGCCTTCAGGACTATGTACCGGATCGATCCCGTATCCGTCGCGGAATCGGCGGTCGTCGTCACCGTCCACGTCTTCGCGTCGCCCGAGGCCGCGAAGACGAACAACAGCGTTGCGACGACGCCGAACGCCGCAAAATTGCGCCCCCACTTTTCGATTCGCACAGCAAACTTCATACTGGTCATCTCCTAACGAAAAAAATATGGAAAGAACGACAAAGACACTTCATGCCGCTTCAGAAGAATACACCTTCACACAGTGTGAAGGTCAAGGCCGATGTGGGGATGCCTCCGCGTCCCGCTGCAATTTCCGGGCGTTGCTACCCGATCGCGCGAACGTTAGCAGCGGCAGGATGAGCAGCAGCGCGAGCGGCAGGGAGCCTGCGGCCACGCCCGCGTCGCATCCCCCGCCGCTTCCCGTATCCCCGACCGCTTCGGCCGCGCGGACCGAGCACACGCGGAAGATCACGACGCCGATGGCCGGTTCGAGGTCGAAGGAGCCGTTGTCGGTCACCACGTTCCGCCAGGTCATCAGCCCCTCGCCCTCTTCGTAGAAGTCGGGCGGCGTCGCGCCGTCGAGGAATGTTTGCCCGGGTTGCAGTTCGAACTGCACTCCCCTGTCCGGCAACTCGTAGCCCGATCCGTCGGAGCGGGCTACGAGCGCGTAGTAGCGCGCGCGTTCGGGGTACGAGGCGGTGTATTCGACAACGAGGTCCCGACTCTCGATCGTCACGCCCTCGAACGTGTTCGCGTAATACAGTGAGGCGGTCATTCCCGCAAGCGAGGCGCTCTCGTCGCCCGAAATTCCGCCGAGGTCGTTCGAGAGGGCCGTCTTCACGGCCGCGAACAGGTCGCTCGCCGGATCGGCCAGGGAGTTTTTCACCTGCGCGACGTCGGCGTCCCCCGTGATCGACCGGGGTTCCGGCGCGGTCTCGCCGGAATAGCCGGAAAAGGCCGTCGCGGAGCTGTTCGGAGAATCCCCGATCTGGTTCGTTCCGTCGGAGGTGTATCCGTTGTAGGCGTAGAGGTTATCCGGCGTGTTTCCGGTGATCAAGCATGTATTCTTCAGGGAGAGAGAGCCCGAAGTCCCGATGCTGCCTCCGCGCTTTGCGCAGGAGTTGTTCCTGACTGCGCTCCCGACCAAGGTCACAGTGGTTTCGCTGTTATAGATGCCGCCGCCTTCGCCCGTCGATTGGGACACCGAATTCGATTCAACGATACAGCCCGTCAGCGTCGCCGTTCCCCCCACGAAGCAGATGCCGCCCCCCAGGTTTCCGCTGGAGTTGTTCCTGACGGACCCTCCCGATATGGTCAGGGTCCCGTTGCTGAAAACGCCTCCTCCGTGCCCGTAGGTGTCCGTCGTGTTCGATTCGATGGTGCAGTTCGTCAACGTCGCCGTTCCCCAGATGTCGATCCCGCCGCCTGTGAGCGCGCCCGTATTGTTCTTCACCGTGCAGCCAGTCATCGTCAGCGTCCCTTTGTACACATGTATTCCGCCTCCGGAGTAGCCGACATTGAGCAGCTTGTTACCGGAAATAACGCAGTTGGTCAGCGTCGTCGCGGACCCTTCACTCGCATAGAAGGCGCCGCCGGATCCGTGGCACTGGCCGTCCTTGATGGTGCATCCTTCCATAATCAGCGTCCCTCCGTTATTGACGGCGCCACCGGATCCGTCATACCGGAAGGCTCCCGAGAGCGTGATGTTCTTCATGACGGCGGTCGCGTCTTTCGGAATAAGGGAAAAACTAGTTCCCAAATGGTACGGAGATGTCGTGATCGTCGCCGGTCCCGTGATCGTGACAGTCTTTTCGGGAGTGAAACATACATCTTGCCGGAGGAACACGGTTTGCGCGGTGTCCGCGAACCGGATTTCATCCCCGTCCTGACAGTTATTGAAGATCGTTCGGAACATTCCCGGCGTCTGAAGCCAATAGGCCTGCGGGTCGTCGGGGTCGGTCACGATCCAGACGGCGGCGAAAGCCTCTCGCATCGGAACGAACAGCAACACCGCAAGAATCGCCATCAAAACCAGAAATGTGAATTCCTTGCGCCTTGTCATAGTCGCTCACCTCCTGATGTGTTTCCATACGCACGCGTTTTCCGGACGGAATATGCGATGTGAAACGATAAAACGATTAAAAGTTATCGCGCGTTTCCCTGGGAAACCGCCGCTTTACGTTCTTCCGTGCCCGTACGCATGCGGCGAGGGGGGGGGGGGAAGAACAGCGCTAGAGGTGTTAAACTCGTAGTCGCGCCGGTACTGCACCCGACGCTTCCCGCGTCGCCGGCTTCTGTGGCCGCGCGGATCGAGGCCACCCTGAAGGTCGCCACGCCTATTTCCCGGTTATGATCGTAGGGGCCGTTGTCCGCGATCACGTTCCGCCAGGTCATCAGTCCCTCGCCCTCCTCGTAGAAGTCGGGCGGCGTCAATGCTCGAAAGCCCTGCGGATACGTCGCCGGGAAGTCCCCCGAAGTCCGACGTCAGGAGGTTCTTCACCGTGACGAAGAGTTCGCTCGATGGCGAGCGCAGGTCCCGCTCGACCGTCACGACGTCCGGTTCGCCCGTGGTCTTCCTCGGCGCGGGGGAAGCGCCCTCGGCGAATCCGGAGAGCGCCGTCGAATTGGTCCCGGAAGCGTTCCCGATGGTGCAGGTGCCGTCCGTAGTGTAGGTACCGCCGTAGTTGGTGCAGATGTTGTCGGGAGTGTTCCCCGTCACCACGCAGCCGTTGCTCAGGCTCGTCATTGGGGAATCGTATCCAATAAATATTCCGCCTCCAAAACCATTATGCACATTGTTTCTGACTTTACAGTTATTCATGAAAAACGTGCCCCTGTTGCCGTTGTAGATGCCCCCGGCATAGCCGTCGACGCAGACGTTGTCATCCACGATGCAGTTCGTCATCGTCAGGACAGGCGGGTTGTAGCCGTAGTCGGAGTTGCTGATTCCTCCCGCTTTGTCGAACCCGTTCGCCGAGTTGCCGCTTATGTTGCAGTGTGTCATGGTCAGGCTCTTCTGGTTCGTGATTCCCCCGCCTCCGGTGTTTCCGGTCACAACGCACCTCTCCATCGTCAGCGTTCCATAGTTCAGCACTCCCGCCCCGAGATCGTTGTACCTACTGCCGAGATTGCCTCCAGTGATCCCGAGATCTTTGAACGTGCAGACAGCGGACGGAGTCACATAAAAGACGCATTTACCCGACGCCGTCTGTTGTATGACCACACGCCCGGATTCGGAGGCATCGATCGTCAACTGTTTGTTGATCACAAGCTGGTCGCCGGTTAGGATGATCGTTTTCATGAATCTCTGGAAAACGATTCTGTCTCCCTCCGCGGCGACCGATATGATGTGGCGCAGCGTCCCCGGAGATCCGTCGTCTCCTCCGCTTGTTACGATCAGGTCGGCGGCGGAGCTTGCCCCCTGGGTGAGCAGGAGCAGAACGAGCGGGAGAATGAACGCCGTCCAAAGCCGCCCTCTTCTTTTCGCTTGCGTTTCTCCGTGGAGTCTGTTCGTTTGCCCGTGTTCTTCCCATCGTCAGGCACCCTTTTTCATCTATCTCCCTTCTTCTTCGGCACGGTACCCTTCGTGCGTATTGAAACAGGTTAAAAAACACACCTTTCTCTCTCGGGCGCTATCATAAACCCTGACAGAGTGTGAAAGTCAACAGGATCGTTCACTATCTTCAGAAGCGTCCGTCGTGAGCGAACAGCCTCCTTGCACAGCCTTTTTCGTCCGTATGCCGGCCGAAAGGCGATTGAGCAAGGCGGAGGGCTTATGCGGCTTTCGATCCGTTGCTCTCTTTCCTGAAAAAGCGCAGAAGCGATCCGCCGAAGAAGACGAAGAGAATGCCCAGTATCAAGGGGAGGCAGATGGGGTCGAAGATGAAGGCCCCGAATCCTCCGTGCGTTTTGATCAGCCCCACCCGCAGATTGTCCTCGATCATGGGGCCGAGGATGAGCGCGAGGATCATCGGCGGAAGGGGTATCTCCAGAAATTCGAACAGGTACCCGACAACTCCGAAAGCGATCATGATGTAGATGTCGAAGAAGCTGTTGCGGATGGCGTACGAACCAATGACGGAGAAGACGAGCACGATGACCATGACCATGTTGCGCGGAAGCCTCAGGATCGAGCCGAAGACCTTGATCCCGACGAGCCCCACGGGCATGAGAAGGAGCTGCGAGATCAGTCCTACCGCGAATATGCCGTGGACAAGGGAGAGGTTCTCCTGAAAGATCAGAGGACCCGGACGGAGGCCGTACATCAGCATCGCCCCGAGCACGATCGCGGTGATGGAGTCTCCGGGAACGCCGAAGACGAGCGCGGGGATCCACGTCCCGCCGAGGGCGGCGTTGTTGGCGCTCGTCGGGGCGATGACGCCCCGAAGCGACCCTTTGCCGAACTCATCGGGGTTCTTCGCCGTCTTCTTCTCGACACCGTAGGCCACCCAGGCCGCGATGTCCGCGCCGGCGCCGGGCAGAGCGCCCACGCAGGTTCCGAGAACGGATGACTTGATCACCGTCCACTTGTTCCGCCAGATCACCCGCAGCGCGCCAAGAAGCGACGCCTTCCCCGAGACCGTGATGCTGCTCTCTTTCAGAAGCGCGGGGTTCGAGACGTTCTTCAAGACCTCGGAGAGCCCGAAGAGGCCGACCATCGCCGGGATGAATCCGACGCCGCTCATCAGCTCCATGTTGCCGCCGGTGAATCGGGGCATTCCGGTGGTGATGTCGATGCCGACGGTCGCGATCAGCAGCCCGAGAGAGGCCGAAATCACTCCGTTGAAGGGTTTTCCCGCGCTGAGGACGGCGCTCATGCTCAGGCCGAAAAGACCGAGCCAGAAGTACTGGAAGTTCGTGAAACGAAGAGCGAACCGTGCCAACGGAGGGGCGACCATGATCAGGAGGAGGATGCCGATAAAGCCGCCGATGGCCGAGCAGAAGAGGTCGATCGACAGCGCCTCCATTCCTCTGCCCTGTTTCGTTAGTTCATAGCCGTCGAGGACGGCCGCGCCGGAAGCGGGGGTTCCCGGAATGCGAAGCAGCGTCGCGGGAATATCGCCTGTAAAAATGGAGGTGAACGAGACGCCCAGGATCATGGCCATACCGGCGAGCGGCTCCATGTAATAGGTTATCGGGATGATCAGGGCGACGCCCATCGTCGCGGTGAGTCCCGGCGTTCCGCCGACGAGCACGCCGAACGCCATCGAGAGAAGCCAGGGAACGAGAATCCCCGGCTGGAATACAGCGAGCGTTTCTGAGAGCATACCTATCCCCTCCTACAACGGAAATCCGATGATGCCCTGCGGCAACTGGATATGGAAGATCCTGCCGAAGACGAGAACAATGAAGAGGGTCGTCGACACCGCGACAAGAAGCGCCTTGAGAAAAGGAACCCGCAGGCGAAGCATCAGCAGCATTCCGAAGAGGAACGTGGCCAGGGTGTACCCCAATCTTTCCATCAGAAAAACGTACGCGAGAAGCAGCGCCAGAAGCACGGGAACGTTCGCCGTTCCCCGGCTCCAGACGATTTTCCCCCCTTCGCTCCAAGGAGTCTTCAGGCCGGCGATGATCTGGTGCACTCCTCCCGGAATCAGAAGCAAGCTCAGAAGGGTCGGGAAAAAGCCCGGCCCCGGAATTCTTTTTCCGGCGGAGACGGCATGAGGAAAGGAAAGACTGGTCCAGAACACACTTGCGGAAAGCACAAGAAGAATAAGGCCGAAAAAAATTCTCAGCAGCTTGATCATGCGCAACCTCCTTAGTGAAAGCGCCCCGCCGGAAGTCCGCGGGGCGCAATGAAACGGCGTTTGTATTTTACTTGCTCAAATAGCCTCCGAGCTCCATGACGTTCTTGAGATCGGCGTCCTGCTGCTTCGCAAACTCGGCGAACTCCTGCGGTCCGCGAATCAGCACGCCGAAGCCGTTCTTCGACATAAAGTCCTTGTACGCATCGGAATCGGCGATCTTTTTCAACGCCTTATAGAGAACGTCGATAACCTCGGGAGAAGTCGCCTTCGGGACGGCGAAGCCCCTCCACGTTCCGGCGGACCAGTCGATGCCGAGTTCTTTCAGCGTCGGCACGTCGGGGTAGGCGGGATCGCGCTGGTCCGACATCACGGCGAGAGCGCGCAGTTCACCGGCAGCAATCTGCGAAGCGGCCTCGGGAAGGCTGCACGTGATCACGTCGACATGTCCACCGAGCAGCTCGATGATCGAGGGCGCCGCTCCCGTGGTGGGAATCCAGCTCACGGAGTTCACCGGGATGCCCACCTTGTCGAGCATCCCGATGCGGGCGAGATCCCAGACACCTCCCGCAGCCGTCCCGGAGAACTTGAACGTATCCGGTTTCGCTTTGATGTCGTCAAGAAGCTCCTGAAGCGTCTTCCATGGCGCGTCCGCCTTGACGATGACGCCCGCCGCGTCCTGGTTGAGCTGGATGACATAGGCGAAATCGGCTTGGGTCAGGGTGGTGAGCCCCATCCAGTGCATTGTGGCAAGCTCGAGCGTCACCATGGTGATAGTGTATCCGTCGGGGGGAGCGAATGCGCCCGCCGAGTGGCCTACGGCGCCGTTGCCGCCGGTTCTGTTGACCACGGGGAAGGGCTTCCCAAGCTCCTGTTCGAGCTGGGATGCCATGAAGCGCGTCAAGCGGTCGGTTCCGCCGCCCGCTCCCCAGGGGCACACGACGGAAACGCTTCTCTCCGGATACGCCGCGAAAGCCGACGCCGCGAAGATACCAAGAAGAGCCAGCGCAAGGAAAAGTACTGGAACTTTTTTCATGATCTTCTTCCACTTCCTTTCGTAAATACTTGGAGACAGATGTTTCCGCTTCGGTTCGAACGCGCGGACAGGAAATAATTCCCTCCCTTCCTCGATGAAAGATTCGACACACAGGCAACAGCGGGAAGATTCCGCCGGTTAAGTATACCGAATTTTCCGCGTCAGCGCTATACGAAACCGAGGAAGTACGGAAAGAGGCGAAACCGGCACGGCATGGGCGGGGAACCATTCGACCGTCTACCGTGTCGGAACGCTTTCGTACGGGATGCCGAAATCATTGCAGATGCCGCGGACGAAGAGGAGGTGGAGCACGGGGGTTCCTCTGTCAAGAAAGTCGAAGAGCAGGCCGCGTTCGGGATTTTTCGGGATCGGCTCGAAGCGTGTTATCAACCCGTGAGGGAGTTCCAGTACGGCCTCGGTCTTTCCCAGGGCGACGACGGGTCCCCCGCAGCTGATGAAGCACTTCACGGCGCGCGGCGCGTCGCCGAAGATCGTGAGGCGGAGGCGGATGGCTTCGTCGACGCTCGTCGCGTCGATGCGCTCCTCGCTTCTGGAGGCAAGCAGGAGGTCGACGGTCGGATGCGGATTCTCCAGCAGCGTCTCCCCCATCCGATCTCCAGCGCCTCCGGGCGCCACGGCCCTGAGACGCGTCGAAAGAAGCCCCTCCCGGTTGAGAAGGTCGAGCATGACGGGAAAGGTGAATTCGGGGTCGGTTCCGCCGTACATGGAGGCGCCGTAGGAGAAGACTACCTGCGCGTTCGCCTTCATGCTCTCGACGGCGCAGAGAGAGGCGAGGATGAAGCCCGGGAAGGAGGCGCTTGCGTTCACGGCGACCCAGTCCCCTTCCTCGACGCCCGCCCGCCGGAGGTACTCCGCGACGGCGTCCGCCATGGCGGGGCGGGCCGACGCCTGTTTGTCCGGCAGATGCCCCTGGCTGGTCGTAAGGGGAGAGAACTCGACGCCGATCAACCCCGTTTTTTCCGGGTCCGTCAGTGCGTCGTACAGACCGAGCCTGCACCTTTCCTCATAGAGGACAGCCTCGCAGCGGGCCATCAGGCGGGACGCCGGTCCGTGCCCGGGGACGGAAGCGTCGGCGGCGGTCGCCAACAGAATGACAAACAGGAGTATTCGGAAGAGCTTCATAGTCGCCTCCTTGAACCTTGCGTCCGGATGTGCGAATGCGAAAAGGGCGCGGCGGCTCTCAAGCCCTCCGCGCCCTTTCATCAACAGGGAATTGCTATTTCGTGGAGCGCTTCGGCGTGTCGAAGCCGATAACCTCGTTCCACTCCTCCGGGTACGGAGTGGTCTTCACGTTGGTGTAGCCGAGGGCGTACTTGCTCAGCAGCCTGTCGCCGAGGGCCAGCCAGCGCTGATTCCAGTCGACGGCATGTGCGAAGGCGAAGTCGGTGATCAGGGAGACTGCGCCTTCCTTGTCGCCGGCCTTCACCATCTCGGCGGCCTTGTCCTGGATCATCCGGGCCTGCACGTAGAGCGGCTTCAGCTTCGCGTCGCGGGCGGCGTGGATCTCGTTCCGGGCGTCCTGGTAGCGGAGGCCTGCGATCTCCTGCACGCGGGTGTTGACCCACCAGCCGGATTTGGGATCGTAGTCGTGGAATCTGTCGCCGACGCCGTAGAACGGGGGCAGCGTGCTCATTACGGGCCACAGGGGGGTGATGTAGGTGGTGTCGGGCGCGCCGTAGCCGTACCAGCTGATACCGCGCACTTCCGCGGGGAGATCGCCGCGAACCTGGGCGATGTGGACGTAGGTGGTCCGCATCATGTTGACGGAACGCTCCCAGCTTGCGTCTGGGTTCTTCTTGCTGGAATTGGCGAAGCGGATGGGGTTGCCCCAGGGACCGGCCTGGATGCCCTTGCTCAGATCGAAGGGCGTGCCCTCGTACCAGTCGCCCTTGATGCGGAGAATGTCATGCACGCTGAGCTTCTTGTCCGGTTTGACGGACATCGGGTAGTCGTACTCGTCGGGGCCGAGCTTGAAGGAATCCGGAGCGGCGAGAGAAAGAACTCTCCACTCGCGGCGTGTCGCGTAGAGCGCGGTGCTCGGGCAGTAGACGTCGGCGGGGCTGAAGTCCTTCATGTTCACGTCCTTCTGGTCGATAAAGCCGTTCTTCACGGCGTATTCGACGAGGTCGGGGCAGTACATGACGTTTTCCTTGTCGGTCAGGTCAAGATGGCGGAGACGCGCGCGGTTGGCGCCCACGAAGATGTGGTCGTCAGGCATGCGCCATGCGGCCCAGATCTTGTTGCCGTAGAACTCGGCGATCCAGACTTCTTTGCCGTCGGTCAACGGCATTGTCTCGGGAGCGTCGTACCAGCCGTATTCCTCGACGAGCTTGCCCATGATTTCGACGGCTTCGCGGGCCGTGCTTGCACGCTCGAGCATGATGTCCTGCAGAATCCAGGCGTCCATCATTCCCACGGCGTCCTTCGCCATGATCTGCTTGACCTTCTTGCTCCGCTCGTCGGTGACCTGGACGGAGTCGGTCGATTCGCTGATCGCGACGCCCTTCTCGTTCATGAAGGAGTAACGGGAGAAGAAGTACCGGAAGGTATGCGGAACCTGCGGGATCTCGCCGATGACCTGTCCGTCGCCCTCGTAGCCGTGGGCGTCTTTCACGACGCTCCGCATCGATCCTTCCGGCCAGTCGGCCTCGGGAATGATGAAGAGACGGCTGTTCGCGGTCCTGGAGTCGTCGTTGTGCGTGATCATGGCGCTTCCATCCACGGTGGCGTCTTTGCCCACCGCAAGAACGGTGCAGGCGAGAGCTGCCGAGGAGAGAAGGACGACGCACAGCATTGCACACAACATGGTTCTGAATGATTTCAACACGTGTTTTTCCTCCTATCTGAAGTAGAGATACATGATGCATACCAAAGCCTTCGGGCGCGCGGTGCACCGGAGGGAACGCTCCCGCCGGGAGAAGCCTTGTGAGAAGCTGCCGTCAGTTGAGGAAGACCTTCGTCGGATCGGCTTTCGCAGGATCGTTCAGAAAGTGGCCGAGTCCGTGCTCCTTCAGGTCGGAGTAGTTCGGGAAGGAGAGCTGCAACTCCTTCTCCGGCTCCATCAGGAAGTCGTTCATCTGCTGGATCATTGCCAACGCTCCGGAGAGATGGCGCCCTACCCTGTCCCACATGGGGCAGCCGACGGAGATGTCGTAGTCGGTGAACAGCAGGCCATGCTCCGCAGCGGTCTGAAGGAACTCGTCCTTTCCGTCCATCATCAGCTTTTCGGTGATCTTGCCCGCCACTCTGTCGATGAAGGGCTCCGGCGTCTCCATCAGGATGACCAGCGAGTCGCAGAAGTCGCCCGCGTCGCGGTGGCTCAAGCCCCGCAGGTTCTTGGGAGAGGCCTCGCACTTCATCGGGAACTCGGTGGCCGACAGCATCATGGACGCCATCATCGCCATGTCGAGCGCCCGGTCGTGGGCTACATAGGTGGACACCACGGGGTACATGAGGGAAGCCTCGTGCGCGTCGACGAAGAGTGTGATGTTCTCTTTCCGGTTCAGCTCCATGATGGCGAAGGTGAGCTGCTCCGTCAGGTTGCCGTCCGGACGGCCGGGATAGGTCCTGTTAAGGTTGCGCGCGTCCGTGTAGTCGAGATTCTGCCCCGACGGGTAGTGAACGTACGTGAAGGGATCGGGCCACTGGTCGAGCGGCGAGGTGTTCCTGTCGCCGATTCTGTACGGTTTGGGGCCGAACGTCGTCTCCACGTGGAGGAACTTCGGGTAAGCGTTCCCCAGCATTCCTATCGTTGAGGCGCTCATGTTGGCGTGGGGGCAGATGAAGACTCTCCCCTTCTCCACCTTGAGGTTTTCCATCATAACGTAGGCGGAGAGCATGGTGGCGGGTTCGTAAGGGTGCGTTCCCCCGAGGTAGAACATCGAACCGCCGGGCACGCCCGAGTCGTAGATGTAGACCGGCGTGTCCACTCCCGTCCCCTTGATGGGGGGGAAGTAGTCGCTGAGCATGACCATTTTCGTGAAGGCGTCCGAAACAACGACCGTCTCCTTCATCGTGCGCAGCTCGGTGAACTCCCTGCCGCCCAGCCAGGCAAGCGCCAGCGCGAGCAGCAGCAAAACGACTTTCCGGGGCGTTTTGAATTTTTCGTAGTCGAACATTCGCCGTCACCCTACTTTATGTGCAGCGCGCGCAGCAGGAAGGGAATGATCGTGTAGGCGTAGACGATGTCGTACACGATGGTCTTGCGCGTGTTGCGGGAGAACAGCCCCCGGAGGAGGACAAGGCCGCACAGTCCGGCCAGGACGAAATAGATCTGATGGATGATCTCGTTGGATACGCGAAGAAACTCTTCCATAATCCAGACTCCTCTCTTTCTAATACACGATGAGCCATCGGAAGTGATTGGCGTACATCAGCATTCCGAGCGCGACGAGCCCCATGAAGAGCGCCGGGACGAATATCGCCTTGAGAAACGAGACGTAGGTATCTTTATACCCCGAGACGTCGATGGCGACTCTGCCGGAGATCCTCGATGGCGGCAGGCAGTCCCCCAGGGGGAAGATGAGGCTGAGGGCGGTCGCGACGATGGTCACATTGACGCCGATGGAGTTGAAGAGGAAGATCAGCGGCGTTCCCAGAATGATCGCGCTGCTGTAGCTCAACGATCCTTGAGCGAAGGGGAGCACTATAAGAGCGAAGGCGTAGATCAAGTAGACCGGCAGCGTGACGAAGGTAATGGCGATAAGCCCCCGGACGCCGGTCGCGGTCATTATGTTCACCAGGACGCCGACGCTGATAACGGTCGCGAGCAGCGGAAAGACCTGTTCCGATGTGTTGGAGAGCACCGTGTACCAGTGGCGCGCTCCCTTCCGCTCCGGGGAGAGCATCACGGCGACGGCCGTGCTGATGATGAAGATGAGCGGAATGCCGAGCACCGGCGTCGAGAAGGCCGCGTACTTGGAGAGGAGGACAAGCACGACGAAGACCAGCAGGGGCGCGGCGATACGGAACCAGTTCATCCTCTCCGAAGCCTTGGGCAACGAGTCAAGGACGGTTTCCTTGTCCTTGGGAGAACCTCCGCGCAGCAGGTAGAATACTGTGAAGACAGTGATGAGCGCGATGGGGGCCAGAAGGGGGAGCTCGAATCCCACGTACGGCATGTTGGCCTGCGCGCACATGAGCATGACCCAGAGGTTGATCGGGGGAGCGACGGCGGCCAGCATCGATGTGACGTAGATGAAGGCGACGATGCGCGTCTCCTTGATGCCGCTGAAGCGGAGCACCGTGGCGACCATGCCGCCGACGACGAACATGGAGACGCTTCCAGCGCCGGTCAGCGCGCCGGGAATGAGCATGATGACGGCGAGCAGAAAGAAGAGAATCCACTTGCGATCGAAGAAGCGGTCCACCATCTTGCGGACCAGCGCGTCCATCGCGCCGGTGGCCGAGTAGAAGTTGATGAAAATGGAGGCCGTCAGAAAGGTGAAGGCCACGTCGAAGTAGGTGAACGTTCCTTCGACCAGGAGTCGGACCGGGAACCCCAGCCCGCCGGCGAGCGCGCCGACGACGGCGGTGATAACCATTGACAGTTCGGGCGATTTCAGCTTCCAGCTCGCGAGGGCGAAGGTGAAGACCATCACGGCCAGAACAAACGATGTTTCCGCGTACATCTCAGGACCTCCCGTCCGTTGAAAAGAAAAGACCCCGTCGAAAAGCTAGGACGGGGTCCGGGCTTATTTTGCGTACATTGTTTTGGCGAATGCGTTGAGGTCCATCGCGTTGTCGAGGTAGCTTACGGGAATTGAATGCTCTTCACCGAAACGGGTGAACTTCTTGTCAAGATCGCCGTCCTTGTTCACCACGATATGCGCGGCGTACGGTAGAATAGCGTCGATCGAACGCTCGTCGGCGCTCCCCGGCTTGCCGCGTCGGGCCTTGCCCTCGATATGCGCGGCGATGACCGGGATATTCAGCTCCTTGGCCTTCTCCATGATTGCATGCAGACGGTCGATCTCCTGATCGATCGTGATGCCCGAAGCGCCGAGCCCCTTTGCGGAGGAACCGATGACGACGAGGATGGTCTTGTATCCGCCCTCGGCGATATCCTCGGGTTTCGGCTCGGCATTGTAGGTGAGCTGCTCCACAACGCCCGCGCGGACAACCAGCAGACGCCCCATCTTGCCTCCGGGGCCTTGTCCCGCGTTGGTGATCAGCAGGGGTTCTTCTCCCTTGGGCGCCTCGGCTCCGGTAACGGCAGCGAAGGACGTGGATGCGAAGAACAGGCAGACGAGCAGTGAGTACGCTGCGATTTTTCTCATAACAAAGAAACCTCCTTTGGAATCATAATAAAGAAACATGCCAAATTCACAGCGGCAAACGATACGGCATGTTACTTCTCGAAATAAAAATGTACTTCCTTGCATTTTCGGATTCGATGCACGGCGTAGAATGTTGTATATATCAATAACGTCAATGATATACCTCCCATTGAGCGATGTCAACATAGACCGGACAATTCCAGAAGAATCAGCGGTTGTGTGAATACAATATACATAGGCAATGAGTCGGAGAAGTCAAAACGCCGGACTCTTCATCGAGGCGTCCGGCATTCATTCGTCTGCCGCTTTTACGAAGCTGCTGCGTGCGGTTCTCCGGGAAGGCGCGAGGGATTGAGCGTGTTCCCGGAGTTCCTCGTCACTCCTGTTCGCCGACCCAGGCCCGCCACATGAGCCGGTAGTTCTCCAGCAGGAATGCGAAGAGCGTGAGCACCAGCGGGCCGACGAAGAGGCCGAGGATGCCCCACGCGGCAAGTCCTCCGATGACGCCGATGAAGACGATGAAAAAGTGAATCTTCCCCCCGCCGGAGATGAAGATGGGTTTCAGGACTCGCCCCACCGTGCCGACCACGAGGGCGCCCCACGCGAGCAGAACGACGGCCCGCGTGGTCTCCGCCGCGAGAAGGAGGTAGAGGGCTCCGGGAATCCAGACGAACGCCGTCCCCAGGAAGGGGATGAGGGCGAAGAAGACCATCAGCGCGCCGAAGAAGACAGGGCCGGGTAGTCCCGCGATCCACCATCCGAGGCCGCCCGCCGCCCCCTGCGCCAGCGCCGTGACCAGAACGCCGTAGACCACGGCCTGAAGCGCCTGCCTGGTACGCTCGAAGAAGGCCGCGCTCTCGTTTGCGGGAAGCGGGACGATCTCCCGCAGAAAACCGATGATCAGATGCCCGTCCCGGAGAAAGAAGAAGTTGGCCACGGTGATGATCGAGAAGTAGTAGAGAAAAAGAATTGCGCTGCCGACAAGATCGACGGCGCTCTCGGCGCTTCGAGCTACCGTCTGGCGCACATACGCCCGAAGCGTCGGGTACCGCTCCATCCACGGCCGGATCTTCGACACGATGTGCTCCGGCAGCAGCGTGGCGATGGCCCCTTCGCCCGAGGACTCCATCGAGGTCAGTAGCTCCTCCGTGCTGTCGAGCAGGCGTACCCCCTCGCGCGCGGCGAAGAAAAGCCCCAGCAGGCAGGGGATCAGGACGGCGAAGACGATGATCGCGGTGGCCAGAAGGGCGGGCAAATTCGCGGAACGGCCCGGAAAAAGACGCCGCCGCATTCGCGTGTACAGCGGATAGACCGTGAAGGAGATGAGCGCGGACCAGGCAAGCGGTCCGATCAGGGAGAAGGATGCCCGGAAGGAGAGGTACGCGAGCACCGCGAAGATCGTCAGAAAGGGAAGAAACCATCGTTTCCCGCTTCGTCCGCCGTTACCTTTTTGAACTGTTGCCGGCTGTTCCGTCATGTACGCCACCCGCTTTCGTCCGATTGTGGTATTCTCTTCTTAGTAAGGATACCACTCGGCGCGGCGAAACGCCTCTGCCGTTCGACGATTCGGGGTGATGTGTATGATTTCACGAGGCGCCGCCTCGTTGCGGCTTTTTTTAACGCTCTTTCTCTCGATCCTGTTGTGGAGCGCGAGCGCGTATGCCGCGGGATTCCCGCCCGCGATGATCCGCGACGCATCCCGCGCGGTGAAGATGCTGGTGACGGAGGGGAACGGCGATCGCATGGGCCAGGGGACGGGCTTTTTCGTCACGCCCGACGGGCTGATGCTGACGAACTATCACGTGGTCGAGGGAAACAGAACGATCAAGATATGGGACGAGAAGAACCTCTACGACATCGTGCGGATCGTCGCGTTCGACAAGAACGCCGACGTCGCCCTGCTGGAGACGAACTATCCGAAGTCGTCGGTGCGCCACCTCCCGCTGAGGAAGGGCGTCGTCGAACTCGGGGAGCCGATCATGGTTCTCGGGTATCCGCGCGCTTTCCAGCTGGGAGACTCCATCACCGTGACGAAGGGAGACATCAGCTCCATCAGAAAGGTCGGCGACGACACGCTTGTGCAGTTCACCGCCTTCGTGGCGGGGGGCTCCAGCGGCAGCCCGATCATCGACGAAAAGGGGCGGGTCGCCGGGATCGTCACCAGCGAGCTGACCCTCGGACAGGGAATGTTCCTGGGGCTGAGCGCGCCGTCGATACAACGGTATGTCGGCGAGCACCTGCCGAAGGTCGAGGAGCTGATCGTCGATCTGCCGCCCCCGCCGCCCGTCGTCCGGACGCCCGCCCCGGTCGCTACACCCCGCGAACTTCCGTCGGATACCTCGGCGATGGTGAAAGAGGCGCAGGAGCTTCTGAACGCGCTCGGGTACGACGCGGGAACAGAGGACGGCGTGTACGGTCCGCGGACGTCCGCCGCCGTGAAGGCGTTCCAGCGGGTGAAGAGGCTCCGCCGCGACGGACACGTGACGAAGAAGCTGCTCGACCTCCTAAGAGAAGAGAAGCGAAAGGCCGACGAGGCGCGGGCCGCCGCTATCGGGAGGGAGGTCCAGGCCCTGACGGAGAACGCGATACGGGGAAATCCGGACGCGCAGCGCGAGCTCGGTTTGCTCTACCGCGAGGGGAGGCGCGTTCCGCCCGACTACTCGAAAGCCGCCGGATGGCTGCGGATGGCTGCGCTGAACGGCGACGTCCTCGCCCAGACCGCGCTTGCCTCCATGTACCGGTACGGTCTCGGTGTACCGAAAGACAGTGTGAAGTCCGTCTCATGGATGACCGCCGCGGCGGAGCTTGGGCACGCGCCCGCGCAGCTCGCGCTGGGGGAGATGTTCGCGACCGCCTTCGGCGTCCCGCTGGACAGAAAGCGAGCGTTCGCCTGGTACCTTCGCGCCGCGGAGCAGGGGTACGCCCCGGCGCAGCGCGCTCTCGGCGACGCCTTCGAGCACGGCATCGGGACGCCCCCCGACAGACGGCAGGCGCTCCTCTGGTATATGATGGCGGCCGAGCAGGGGGACGAAAACGCCCGCAACGCCGTCGGCAGGCTGCGCGGGAGGTAGAAAAGCGTGCAACAATAACGGGGAGAGGCTGAGAACAGCCTCTCCCCGTTATGATCAGGAGGCTCCTATTCGGGGGGAACGTTGCGAAACCTCTGAACACGGCTTCTTTCTTCGACGATGCGCGAACACTTCTCCTCAACGAACCTACTGCAATTTCGAGACGGTGACTTTATGCGTCTTTCCCGCTTCCTTTTCCTGTTTTGTCGCCCGGACGATTCCGTAGAGCACGCCCGCCTCGCTCCTGTCCCACGCGATGCCCTGACCGCGGATATTCATCGGGATAATCTCGACGAGTTCAAGTACCGAACCCGCTTCGGGGAGCTTGCATTTATACACTTCGGCGGGATCGTGTCCCGACAGATAGAGGTATCCGTCCGGTCCCCATGAACCGCCGGAGTTGCTCATGTCTTCAAGCCGTTCCAAAATGGCTTTCGGGAGAACCCAGGCTTCCGTCCACTGCCAGTCCGCGGTGAACTTGACCAGCGTCGTGGCCGCTTTATAGCCGTAGGGGCTTTTGTTGGGGCCGTACGGTCTTTCGTAGTTTGCGAAAGTGACCCACCAGTAGCCGTCATGCAGATCGATCCATGTCGCCGATCCCCAGTGTATTCCGAAGCTGCGGCTGCCGACGTGCTCCATCGTCTTCGCATCCCATATTTCGATGGAGCTGGTCATCGGCCATTCCGGCCAGTTCGAATGCGCGCAGTAGATTTTGCCGTCGATGACGGCCGCGCTGTCGAGATGAATGATCGGACCATCCTTGGGACCCTGCCATTTTGCCTCCAGCTTCCCGGTGCGCTTGTCGTACTTGGCGATGATTTGGTTGTCGATAGCATAGAAATAATTCTCGTCTACGCCTATTCCTTGATTGGCCTCGGGAATTTCGAACTCCGCGATCTGCTTGAATTCCGAAGCGATCGCCGCCGTGGCTGCGAGAAGCAAAACGAAAACCAGAGAGAACAGAAGCGCCTTTTTCATTGTCCGCCACCTCCTCATGTATATACGCGACATACTCCGTAATCTTCTTCAACAACTCCCCATACTTCCGCCTGCGGTACTCCGCTTGATTGCGCCATTCTTCCCCCGAATCAGACTCATTGTAGACGACGGGTTTTTCTTCTGTCAAATAAAAGAATATCTTCAAGAATGTTTTCCTGATGATCGAGGCGCGGCGGTTCTTCCCTTCGCCGGAGTGGACGTCATGTGTTTTTTAGAAAACGCACGCCCGTTCAATAAAATATTGAAACAAAGGCGCCATGTCGGCGAGTGAAGCATCCGAAGCGCCGAGCATACGTTCGGGATGCCACTGTACCGCGAGAATCCTTCCGTTTACGTGCTCGAAGGCTTCCACAATCGTTTTTTCCCGATCGACCACCGCATGCGCCGTTGCCCGAAGATCTTCCGCCAACGTGCGCACTCCCTGATGATGGTAGCTGTTCACGAGAATACGGGAGCCGAAGAGCGTTCCCACAATAGAATCAGGCGTGAGCGCGACGGGGTGAACCGTCCCGGACTCGTGATGTTCGCCGATGTCGTCCGGCAGGTGCTGCCACAACGTTCCGCCCAGGAAGACGTTGAGGAGTTGCAATCCGCGGCAGATCCCCAGAACGGGTTTGTTCGCGCTCAGGAAGGCCCGCAGTATCGGCAGCTCCATCTCGTCGCGCGCGGGATCGCATTGGACTGAAGAGTGAGGCTCCGCTTCGCCGTACATGGAAGGTTCGACGTCCTTTCCGCCGGTGAGAATCAGTCCGTCGGCGAGTGCCGCATACTCGTCCGCGCTTCCGTTATCCACGGCGAGCACGGGAAGAGCGCCGCTTCGCCGCACTGCCTCCGCATAGTTTTTGTTCAAGACGAAGGCGTCCCATCCGCTTTCCGTCCGAAAATTCGCTCCCGTAAGCAAAATCACCCTGTTCATGCGATCTCCTCCACGCGGTCGCAGGCGACGAAGTGTCCCGGCGTCAGTTCACGAAGTTGCGGTTGTTGCATGGAACACCGTTCGATCGCGTGTATGCAGCGCGGCGCGAAGCGGCATCCCGGCTCCGGATTGATCGGGGAGGAGATCTCCCCTTTCAGGAGGACGCGCTTCTTTCGTTCCCCCGTTCGAGGAAGAGTGATGGCCGAGAGGAGCGCGTGCGTGTACGGATGGTACTGACGTTCGAACAGACTTTCCGACGGGCACTTTTCCACCATCTGTCCCAGGTACATAACCAGAATGTCGTCGGCGATGTGCCGGACCACCGAAAGATCGTGCGTGATGAAAAGATAGGTGAGATTTTTCTGTTCCTGGAGGTCCTGCAACAGGTTGATGATCTGGGCCTGAATGGAGACGTCGAGCGCCGACACGGGTTCGTCGCACACGATGAACTTCGGATCGAGCGCCAGCGCCCTTGCGACGCCGACTCGCTGTCTGCGGCCTCCGTCCATCTCGTGAGGGTACGAGCCGACCAGTCGTTCGGCGAGCCCTACGATCTCCATGAGTTCGCCGACGCGTTCATCGAGTTCCCGGGCGGAGCCGCACATACCGTATATGTGCAGGGGTTCGGCGATGATTTCGCCGACGGACATGCGCGGGTTGAGGGAGGAAAACGGATCCTGAAAGATCATCTGCATGTTCTTTCGCAGTTCCGCCAACCTCTTGCCCTGCGCGCCCGCCACATCCTCGCCCTCGAACCATACCTCGCCGGAAGTAGGCTCGACCAGATTCAGGATTGTTCTGCCAAGTGTGGATTTGCCGCAACCGGATTCGCCGACGATTCCGAGCGTTTTTCCCCTTTCGATGGCGAAGCTGACGTTGTCGACCGCATGCAGCGATCCTTTGGGGGTGTTGAAATATTTTTTCAAGTGCCTGACGCCGAGAATTTCGCTCACTGTTCGCCGCTCCTTTCTTCCTTCGCGTAGTAGCATTTTGCGATGTGTTCCCCGCCAAGGAAGAGGTTCGGCGGCTTCGATTTCGCGCACTGTTCCGTTGCGCGCGGGCAGCGAGGGTGAAAGGCGCACCCCTTTGGCAGACGGGTAGGGTCGGGCATCAATCCTGGAATCGGCCGCAGCCGCCGCTCGCGCCTGTCGGCGCTGGGAACGGAGCCGAAAAGCCCCTTTGTATACGGGTGCCTCGTATCGTTGTACACCTCGTCCAGGGAGCCGTATTCCACAATTTCCCCGGCGTACATGATCGCCACCTTGTCGCACGTTTCGGCAACGACTCCGAGATCGTGCGTAATGAGCATCATCGACGTCCCCAGCTCCGCCTTCAAACTCCTCATCAGTTCCAGTACCTGCGCCTGTATGGTCACATCCAGCGCCGTGGTGGGCTCGTCGGCGATGAGAAGCTGCGGACTGCACACCAGAGCGATCGCTATGACCACGCGCTGTTTCATGCCTCCCGAAAACTGATGCGGATACTCTTCCATCCGCTCTTCGGGTATGCCGACCAACTTCAGCATGGCGCTCGCCTTCGCGTACGCTTCGGCGCGCGACACCTTGTCGTGCAGCCTGATCACTTCCGAGATCTGATCCCCTATCGTCAGCACGGGGTTCAGCGCCGTCATGGGGTCCTGAAAGATCATGGAGATGCTGTTCCCGCGAATCTTTCGCATCTTCGCCGCGGAGGCCTTCACGAGATTCATGGCGCCGAACAGTATGTCTCCGGAGACGATTTTTCCCGGCGGATCCGGAACAAGGCGTACGATGCCGAGCGCGGCGGTCGTCTTTCCGGCACCGGTCTCTCCCACCAAACCGAGCGTTTCGCCTTTGTTGACGACGAGATCGATACCGTTCACCGCGTGGACGACGCCCTCGTCGGTTGTATAGCGGATATGCAGATTTTTGATCTGAAGCAGAGCGTCGGTCGTCTTCATGGGGTCCTCCCTGCTCATCGCTTCAAGCGGGGGTCGAGCGCGTCGCGCAGACCGTCGCCCAGAAGATTGAGCGCGAAGATGGTCAGCATGATCGCAAGGCCCGGAAACGTCACGATATGCCAGTAGTCGCGGATGTACTGTCTGCCCGCCGACAGCATGGCGCCCCACTCCGGTGTGGGAGGCTGAATGCCGAGGCCGATGAAGCTCAGACCCGCGGCCGACAAAATGGCCGACGCGACGCCGAGCGTGGCCTGCACAATGATGGGCGCCATGGCGTTCGGCAGAATATGCTTGAGTATGATCCGGGGGCTTTTCGCGCCGATGCAGCGCGCCGCCTCGATAAATTCCTGTTCCTTGACCGTCATGACCGAGGCGCGTACGACGCGCGCATAGGTGGGAACGGCGCCGATGCCCACGGCGATCATCGCGTTGACGAGGCCCGGCCCGAGCGCGGCCGAGATGGAGATGGCGAGCAAAATGCTGGGTATGGCGAGCAGTACGTCGATAAGTCGCATGACGATATTGTCCGTATACCCGCCGTAGTAGGCGGCGGCAGCGCCCAATGCTCCGCCGAGCGCCGCGCCGATTCCCACCGAGATCAGTCCGACTTGCAGCGAGATGCGCGCCCCGTAGATGATACGGCTCAGAATATCCCGTCCGAAGTTGTCCGTACCGAACCAGTGTTCGCGGCAGGGCTTCATGAACGCATCCTCGAGGTTCTGATCGTCGTAGTGGAACGGGGCTACGAAATCGGCGAAAAGCGCTGTGAGAACGAGCGCGATCATCACGACCAGCCCGACGACGGCCGCCTTGTTTTTCAACATCCGCTTCCACACCTCGCGCAGTTGGCTCTTCTTCCTGCGCCGGATGCTCCCTTTCGCCGGGAACGATCCTTCCGTTGCGCGTCCGTTCATGCGGCTACCTCCATCTTCGCGCTCTTCTTCCGTTTTTTCCGGCCGCGCTTGTACTGAGATTTGATACGCGGGTCGGCGTAGGCGTACAGGACGTCGACCAACAGATTGATGAAGCTGAACATCACGGCGATGAACAGCACGCCGCCCTGGACGACGGGGTAGTTTCTGGCCTTGATCGAGTCCACCATCAACTTTCCCAGTCCGGGAATGGAGAAGATGGATTCGGTGAGGATCGCACCTCCCAAGCCGCGTCCGAGTTGCAGGCCTATGACGGTGATGATCGGAATCAACGCGTTCTTCAGCGCGTGTTTCAAAATAACGACCAGTTCGGTCTGTCCTTTGGCCCGGGCCGTCCGGATGTAATCCTGCCTGATGACTTCAAGCATGCTGGAGCGCGTCATCCGGGTGATCGTGGCGGCGGTGCTGGTTCCGATGGTCAGCGCCGGCAGAATCCAGTAGGCCGGGCCGTAGAATCCGGAGGCCGGCAGCCATCCCAAATGCAGCGAAAATACGATGATGAGCACAAGCCCCTGCCAGAAATTCGGCATCGAGACCCCTACCAGAGCCAGGATCATCGCCAGATTGTCGAAAATCGAGTACTGTCTGGTCGCGGAGATGATGCCGGTCGGAATGCCGATCATCACCGAGATACACACGCTGAGCACCGCCAGCAGCATCGTTGTGGGAAAGCGCGCGACGATCTCCGTAATGACGGGGCGTCCGGTTACGTACGAGGTTCCGAGGTCGCCTTCGAAGACAGCCTTCTTCAGATACCTTCCGTATTGAAGGAGAAAGGGGTCGTTCAACCCCATCTCCTCCCGGAGTTCCCGCACCTCCGTCTCGGACGCCGTCTCGCCGAGTATCAGCCGCGCTGGATCGCCCGGGGTGAAGTACATCATGCTGAACACCACGAGCGAAACGCCGAGCAGGACGGGGAGCATCATCAGTATTCTGTTCAGGATATACTTGTGCATGGAGTACGCTCCTTATTTCGATCCTCTAACGCCGGATAATCTCCTCCAGAAGTTCTTCCATATAATCCAGGCTGATATCGGTCATGATTTTTCCCAGTTCTTTCGAAGCTCTTCTGGCGTCGCCGAGCGCGCCGTTCGCGGAAGCGTCGTCCTTCCAGCTCCATGCGGCGTTTCCGTCCTTGAAAATCCGCCGCATATAGGCGCTGTCGCTTTTGAGCTCTCCCGCTTGCAGCTCCTCCTTGACCACCCATGGAGCAAGGTACATGCACTGGGAGGTTTCCACTTCGCACGCGTGTCCTATTATCGCCGGAATTTCCATTTCCTGCGATATCCGGGCGCGGGATATGTTCGTTCCCATACCCGACCAATAGGCTTCAATCCCGTACTCGTATTTCAGCTTGTTGATGACGGCGTCCAGGACGCAGCGATTTCCGCCGTGTCCGTTGACATACAGGATTTTTTTAATGCCGTGCTTCCCGATGGATTCTGCGATATCCGTCAGCGCGTGGATCATCGTTTCGATGCGCAACGTCACGGTTGTCGGAAAGTCCATGTGATGAATCGATATTCCGTAGCCGAAGGGGGGGAAGATCAGAATCTTCTCGCCGACCCTCTCCCCCAGCAGCTTGCAGAACTCGTAGGCCCGGTCGGTATCGGTTGTGAAGGTCGTGTTGGGTCCGTGCTGTTCGCAGGAGCCCACGGGAATAACCGCGACCCGTATATGTTCAAGCTCCCGTTCCACTTCCGGCCAGGTCATCTCGCTTACCAAGAGTCGTCTCATTATCTCCCCTTATTTCTGTCCAAAAGCGACCCGTGCCAAATTCGGCGTGTTGCCCGGGTGGCATTCGAAATTTTCGACGTAGTCGGCCGTCGCGTAGACTACGTCCGTAAAGCACACGGGAATCATGTTGAACTGCGTCCACATATAGGCGAGGGCGTCGGCGTACACCTGTTTGCGTTCCGACGGGTCGTAGGCGCTCTTTCCCTTCGTCAGGAATTCGTCGATCTTCGGGTTGTCGATCCTCAGGAAGCTCTTGTAGGTCGAAGGCCAGGGCATCAGCGCATGGTCGGGATCGCCGGTGGTCGGCGTGGAGCTTGTAATCCCCATGGTTACCTTTCCCTCGGCTGCTCTGGAGAGGAGCGTCGCCTGCTCCACGATCTGTATGTCGGTCTCGACGCCGATCTTTTTCCACATGTTCTGCGCGATCTCCGCGATATTCATGAAGTTCCGGTCTTCGTTGGTCATGAGCGTCACCTTCAGCCCGTCGGCGTACCCCGCCTCCGCGAGCAAGGAGCGCGCGCGTTCCGGATCGTACGGGTAGGGGCCGACCTTGCTGTAGCCGAAGACCGTCGGCGCCATCAAACTGTCGGCCAACTTCGCGCTGCCCCGATAGACCGCTTTGACGATGGCGGGCATGTTCAGCGAGATGGTCAGCGCTTCGCGAACCCGGATATCGTTGAACGGCGCCACCGACATATTCATGGTGATATATGAAAACTTATATCCCGGGCCTTGAATTACCTTGAGCTTCGGATTTTCCTCCAGACGGGGGATATCGCTGTTCGAAACGTCGTAGATTGCGTCCACTCCTCCGGTTTCAAGCTCGATCGTGCGATTGGCGGGCTCGGTAATGACCCGGTAGATCAGGGTATCGAACGCGGGTTTCGTTCCCCAGTAGTTCTTGTTGGCCTTCAGCACGAGGCTGTCGCCGGTAATCCAGCGCTCCAACACGAACGGCCCCGTTCCTACGGGCTCGCGGGCGTACTGCTCGATCCCCATCTCTTCGACGGCCCGTTTACAGAGAATGTTTCCGCGGGAAGACGCGAGATAGTTGTACACAGGGGCGAAAGGAAATTTCATCTTCACGTCGATCGTCCTGTCGTCCACGACCGCGGTGTTTTTCCCGTCGAACGCGGAGAACATGGAAGCGCTGCCGCGCTGAAGCGTGGAGCGTTCGAGAGAGTAGCGAACATCTTCTGCCGTTAGCTTATCGCCGTTTGAAAAGAACACTCCGTCGCGCAGATAAAATCGGACGGTCAGGTCGTCGATCACTTCCCATTTCTCGGCGAGCCCGGGCAGTATCTCTCCGTCGGGGCCCTGTTGGACCAGGTTGTCGTACACAACGCGCTGCACCGCGAAATTGGCCAGGGCGGTGCTGTTGTGCGGGTCAAGAGTGGATGGTTCGGCGCGAAGAGCAACGATAAAGGTATCTTTGTCCCTCGGGTCGGCGAAAGCAAGAGCGTTACCGAATGACGTCGCCACAATACAAACGAACGCCGCAACTGCCGCACATCGTAAAAACCGCATGATCTCATCCTCCTATGAATTCAGTTTCGCCAGATATTTCCGGCCTCTTGCCCGCAATATAGCAGAGGGGGATTCAAAAGTAAATAGCTAGATATAAAAAATGTCAAGAAAATGTATCTTATGATATAATTTGATCTCCGGTTGCGGTTGCTCTCCAAAAGTGCAGCAGCTACAATGGGCTCTAAAACGTGCAATTATCGATCAAGGAGGGGTATTGTGAATCCAATCGAGAGGATACGCGCAATATACGCTTCTTTTAGTAAAACGCAACGACGTATCGCCGATTTGTTATTGCGCAGGGAAAATTCGGTGTGTTTTATGTCTCTTAAGGACTTGAGTATGGAAGCCTCCGTAACCGCGGTTACTATATTGAATTTTGTAAAAAAACTGGGGTATCAGAATTTCAGCGAGTTCAAGAGGGAATATCAGTCGTACATACAGTCCATGATTTCTCCGCGAAGCGTGGTGCGGGAGGATTCCCCTTATTGCGAAGGGAAAATAACCGCCGAGGCGATCGATCGAATACGCCGGAGCGAGAGACAGTTGCTTGAGGAGTCCTACGCCATGATTCACGACGACCATTTGATCAGCGCGGTCGCGCTGATCAAACAGGCGCGTACGATATATTTGGTGGCGAAAAACTTGAGCGAACCGGTCGCGGCAACATTTCAGAAGCGTCTTGCCTTTCTTGGTTTGGATTCGGAACTGCTCAGTCTGGAAAATTTGAATATTTTGCCCCGAATGCTCGCGCGGGCAAACGAGCTGGATGTGTTCGTTGTTTTTTCTTTTCCCAATTATTCGCAGTCCATCATCGATGTCGGCAGGTGTGCGCGGCAGCGCGGATGCACAATCATCTGCGTCACCGACAAAAGCACTTCCCCTATGGCGTGCTATTCCGATATCGTCCTGCTGTGTCAAACGGCGAGCCTGGTTTTTTACAATTCCATGACCGCCCCTCTTTCCATTATCAACATTCTTTCCACGCTGCTCGCCATGGAGTTAAAAGAAACATTGGATGGAAACAGAGAGACGTATCAGGCGCTTGCATCGTTTTTCGATCATAGCGTCGTCCCCTGACGGTCTATCGAGAGGAGGCCGTGCTCCGTACGCTTCTCTCCGCTACGAGCTTTTCCCGACTCGTTCAAGGTTGCCCTCCTCGGAGAAGCGTATCGGCTCGGGCGAGGAGAGTACGCGAATGTTCGCGTTCTTCGACAGCTCGTCGAAATAGGCCTCCGAGACGACAATGGAGGAGAGTTCAAGCGTGTTTTTTATCTGCACGATCCGGCACTCCTTCGCGGTCTTGGGAGCGCAGCCCGAGACGGCGATGGCGATCGCGTCCCGTTCGTTGTTCGCCAGCAGCGGAATGGCGCAGCCTCGGATGTCGCCGGCGGTGACGCCGTTCGTGTAGGTGCTGGCGAAGTCCAGTCCCCGGACGGCGCGCAGCGTCGTAATGTCCGCGAGGCCGATGCCGATGGCGTTGCCGGCGGAGTGTTCCGTCAGTCCGAGCACGACGACGACCTCGGGAGAGGCGATCTCCGAGAAACCGAGCGCCCCCTTCATCGGACGCCCCGAGATGTTCGGGTCCATCCCCGCCCCGCTGATCTTCTTGCCGATCTGCTCCACCACCAGGATGTCGATATCCTTCGGAATGAGCCGTCCCATCGCGGCCTTCGCCTCGCGGAGGAGCTCCTCCTCACGTTGGATGCAGCGTGCGGGCGGGATCGCCTCGACGATCATCGTCTCCTCGTAGGCGTTCTCCACCATGGCGAGGCCGAAGAGGACGGGCGCGCGCTCAAGAAAGAGCGTCGCCGCGGAGAGGATGCTCGGCCCCAGCCTGGCGACTCCCCGTCCGTGGATGGCGGTCGCCCCCTTGTGCTTGCCCAGGCCCACGGCCATCATCTTGCACAGGCCGCTCTCCACATGCATCTTGAAGTCCGTGTGCGCCTTCACCCGGTTGCAGAGGACGATAGCGTCCGATTCAAAGGCGTTCGTGTCGCACCAGACGTCGATACCGTCCTCCGTCCTCCCGAGCGGCGTCGCCTCCATGGACGAGCGAACGGGCGCGCCGACGGACGACTCCGTGACGCCCAGCCCCTCCAGAATGTGCAGCTGTCCCTCGGCGGTCGCGCCGCCGTGGCTCCCCATCGCGGGCACGATGAACGGTTCGGCGCCTCGCTTCTTCAAGAAGGAGACGACGGAGCGCAGCGCGGGGACGATGTCGGCTATCCCCCGGCTGCCCGCCGCAACGGCGATCCGTTTCCCCGAGAGATCCGGAAGCTCCAGCCCCTCCATCGAGGCGAGCGCCGCACCGGGCACGTCGTCGAGCCGCTTTCGAGGAAAGAGCTGCTCCACGCGGAACATGCGGGGAAACTCGGGCCCCGCTCCCGTTTCGAGCACGTAGGGAATACGTTCAGGCCACATGACGTTCTCTCCTTTCTACCGCAGTAAATGCACCAGTCCGAGGCTCAGCGACGGTATGAACGTGATCAGCAGCAGGGCGAATCCCATCGAGAGGACGAACGGCATGATGTTTTTCGAGATCTTCTCGATGCTCTCCCCCGAGACCGCCGATGCCACGAAGAGGTTGATTCCGTAGGGGGGCGTCACGAAGCCGATCGCCAGGTTCACTGTTATGATGACGCCGAACTGGACGGGGTCGATGCCGAGGCGCGTGACCACCGGCAGGAGAATGGGCGTCAGGATGATGACGGCGGCGATGTTGTCCACGAAGCAGCCGATCACGAGGAGGATGAAGTTCAGCAGCAGCATGATGACGATGGTGTCCGTGGAGACTCCGGCGAGCCACGCCCCCAGCTTGGCCGGGATCTGCGCCATGGCGAGGTAGGCGGCGAACGCCATGGAGAACCCCACCATGAAGGATGTCGCCCCGTTGACGAGCACCGCGTCTTTCAGCGCCTCGTAGAGCGACGCGAAAGTCAGCTCCTTGTAGACGAAGATGCCGATGAAGACCGAGTAGACCACGGCGACGACGGCGGCCTCGGTCGGGGTGAACACGCCGCCGTAGATGCCGCCGAGGATGATGACCGGCACGAGCAGCGCCCAGACGGCCTCGCGGAACGTCTTCCCCGCGTCGGCGAGCGTATGGACCTTTCCGTCGCCCAGGTAGCCCTTCTTCCGCGCGATGACGTAGCAGTTGAGCATGAGCAGAACGCCGATGATCACGCCGGGAACGACGCCTGCGAGGAAGAGATCCCCCACCGAGGTGCCCGAGACGATGCTGTAGAGGACGAACGGGATGCTCGGCGGGATGATGACGCCGATGGTCCCGGCCGCGGCGGTCAGCGCGGAGGCGAACCCTCCGTCGTAGTTGCGCTCTTTCATCGCGGGGATCATGAAGGAGCCGATGGCCGAGACCGTCGCCGGCCCCGAGCCGGAGATGGCGGCGAAGAACATGCAGGCGAGCACCGTCACCATCGCGAGCCCCCCGATGATGAACCCGACGAGGCTTTCGGCGAGCGCCACGAGCCTTCGCGAGATGCCGCCGTAGCTCATCAGCGCCCCGGCGAGGATGAAGAACGGGATGGCGAGCAGCGGGAAGGAGTCGAGGGACGAGAAGGACTTCTGCGCGATCATGATCAGCGAGACGTTGGTGGTGAAGTGGAGCATGATCGCCGTTGCCAGGCCCAGCGCGATGCCGATGGGGATGCTGGTGGCGATGAGGACGATCAAAAGCGCGAAGAGCAGGAGGGTTTCCATCAGCAGGCCGCTCCCCTTCGCAGGTCGCGGAGCAGGTCCTTCATCTCCCAGACGAGACGGATCGCCATCATGGCGCATCCGGTCGGCACCGAGGCGTACGCCCACGCGATGGGAATCTGCATGGCGGCGGAGACCTGCCAGCGCTTGATAAGGAAAGCTGTAAGGACGCTCCCCTGCCAGGCGATGAAGAGCGCGAACGCGCACCACACCAGCAGCACGACGAGCTCGTACCACTTGCGGAGGCGCCCCCTTCATAAGGTCGACGAGCATCTCCACGCGGAAGTGACGCCGCATTCCGACGGCGTAGCTGGCCCCCACCCACGTCTGCCAGAGAAAGATGTACCGCGCAAGCTCCTCGCTCCACGAAAGCGAGTTCTGGAACACATACCGCATGACCACCTGGATAAAGATAAGGACCACGTTGAAGGCAAGACTGCCTACAAGAAAGACTTCCTCGATTTTGTCGAACGCATTGCGCACTCTTCTCCCTCCTCTTTACAGCGCACCGCAAGGGTATGGCGCTCCCTTGCGGTGCGGATGCATCTGTTCTCTGTTCTCAGAACGGATTCTCTCCTACTCCAGGTTGGCCTTCTTGGCCAGCTCGACAAGCTCCGCGCCGATGACGTCCTTGAACTGGTCGTAGGCGGGAAGCGTGGCGTCGATAAAGAGCTGCTTCTCTTCGGGCGTCAGATCGTTGATCTGCAGGCCCGTCTTTTTGAGTTCTTCGAGGAACTCCTGTTCCTGCACCTCGGCGAGCGCCCGCTGTTCGACGACGTAGCGCTTGCCCGCGTCCTCGACGATCTTCCAGAGATCCTCGGGCATCGACGCGAAGAAGTCGTCGTTGGCCACGAGCATCGTGGCGGAGTAGACGTGTCCGGTGAGCGAGTAGAACTTCTGCACCTCGTAGAACTTGGAGGTGTACACCAAAACGACGGGGTTTTCCTGGCCGTCCACGGTGCCCTGCTGCAACGCCGTGTAGAGTTCGCCGAAGCTCATGGGTGTGGGGTTCGCGCCGAGCATCTTGAAGAACGCGAGGTGGAGCGGGTTCTCCATGGTGCGGAGCTTGATTCCTTTAAGGTCTTCCGGCTTGTGAATGGGTCCGCGGCTGTTCGTGATGTGCCTGTAGCCGTTCTCGCCGTACCCCAGGTTGCGCATTCCAAGGGGTTTCAGCAGCTTGTCGACTGTTTTGCCGAGTTCGCCGTCGAGGGCCTTGAACGCCGTCTCCTTCGATTTGAAGAGGAAGGGAAGGTCGAATACCTGAAAGCGCTTGTCGAAACCGGCGAGCGCCGACGTCGCGGGGATGGCCACCTGTACCGTCCCCAACTGGACGGATTCGATGAGCTCTCTGTCGCCGCCGAGCTGTGCGTTGGGGTAGAGTTCGACGGAAATCCTGCCGCCGCTCTTCTCCTCAATATCTTTCTTGAAGACGTCCCGCATGATGATGTGGTCCGACTGATTCTCCGGAAGAATATACCCGACCTTGATCACATACTCCGGCGCCGCGAACGCCGCGCCCGTCAGCACAACCGCCAGCACCGCCGCCAACATCGCTACTTTGCACATACGATTCATTACAACCCCTCCTTTTGATATACCGGCTCACACTCCGGCCTTCCGCATCCGGAAGATTTTCCACGATTGCTATAATACTACAGCGCAGTAGCAAGGTATAGTCTTTTTTCATACCGGAGCCTCTGGTACTTGTTATCGCAAAAACCTATGTCAAGGGACAGGGAAAATGTCGCCCCTCTGTCCTTTTTCTTATGAAACCCGAACGCTGTGAATACTCCCGATGCACGCGCCGTCGCCCTCCACCATAGAATCAAGTTCCTCTTCGATGATCGACGCTCCCGTATTGTTCCCCCACCAGTTCCGTCGCCATGGATGATCCTTCGGCGGTATCGGCGATGCGACCTCGTGACGTTTCTTTTGCTCTCCCCGCCAAGTGAGGGGATCAGCCCGTACGACGTCTCCTTCTTCTCTCCTTCGCGGAGCGCGAAGAGCGTTCCGTCCGCAGGCCGAACAACCGTAACCGCTTCTTCTTTGCGAAGAAGCGCAACCTTCCCTTTTTCGTCGACAAGCTGGTATTTCGCTCCTTTCAACGATATCTCGGATCCGGCGGACGCCTTTCTCTCGTCCCGATCCCCCGCATTCGGGGGCGCGATCCCTGTCTCGTCACAAAACTCATTTTTTCAGTTGACACATCGGGCGGAAGGTGATAAAACAATAGACAGTAGATAGTAGACTGTATGCAAAAAACCATTGCAAATCAATTTCATTTCAGGAGAGTCATTATGAATACGGAGATCTTACAAAGACGCGTCCTGCGAGAAGACGTCATAGATTATTTTCTCAAAGGTATTTTGAATAAAAAATACGTACCAGGAGACAGAGTTGTCGAGGTTCAAATCGCTCTCGAGTTGGGAATTGGAAAAGGCGCGGTAAGGGAAGCATTTCGGGATCTTGCGAACATGGGATTTGTTACCGTAAAGCCGTATAAAGGAGCATTTATCAGTAATTTGTCCTATAAGGAAATGGTTGATTATTACAGAGTGCGCCTTGTTCTCGAAAAAACCGCTTTGGAGTGGATCTTCGATTCGCAAGAGAGCTCCGGAGACGCAGTTATACAACATTTGAGCAAATTTGTTGAAAAAATGCTTGAAGACTGCGAGGCGGGAGATGCATTCGCGCAGGTCAAGGCGGATATGGACTTTCACCGTGCGCTCATAGATCTGTCGAAGAGCGATTTTTTGAAAAAAGCCTGGGAGTCGTTAGGGCATAATTTTTGGTTTTTCTTTATACATAACAAGCTGGATATGGATATGAAGAAACAGTTCGAGAAACACGACCATCTCTACAAGGCGCTGCTTGCTCATGAAAAAACTCTTGCTCTGGAGTATATGGACTCTCATTTCGCCGAAAACGTAGAACGTCTTCGTGAGAGTTAAAACAGTACGAGTATTCTCGTATTTTTTTAAAGCGCAATGTGGTGGTATTAAAAATATCGGAGGTGAAGGTAGTGAAAAAGAAGTTTGTAGGTTTAGTGATTTGCGCGCTGATATTGGTTTTTGTGTTCTCCGTCGCGGTTGAAGCGGCTCCGGGGAAGCTTGTACTCAAGTTGGGGCACCAGCTCCCGGCGAAGCACTCGATACACCTTTCCTGTGAGAAGTTCGCCGAATTGGTGAGAAGCAAGACCGACGGAAATATCGACGTCAAGATTTTCCCTTCAGCATCTCTTGGATCGGAAAGGGAGAACGCCGAGGCTCTCAAGACGGGCACTCTCGATATGGCCGTCATCGCGGTGGAGTTTTATCCCGCCTATGTGGAAGAAGCGAGTCTGCTGGTGCTTCCCTACATCTATAACAGCTACGAGCATGCGTACAACGTTCTGCAGGGGAATGTCGGCAAAGCGATATCGGCTCTTATCGAAGAAAAAACGTCCATCAAAGTGTTGACATATCTTGTACAGCCTTTCAGACAGATGTATACCGTCGAAAAGGAGCTGCATACTGCGGATGATCTCAAGGGGATCAAGATGCGCGTTCCGGAATCGCCCATCTACGTGGATACGTTCAGACAGTTGGGATCGGTTCCCACTCCCGTCCCGTTCGGAGAAGTCTACACCGCCCTTGAAACCGGCGTTGTTCAGGGTGTTGAAAACGCCCCGGAGACGATTTATACAGCCTCTCTTCATGAAGTCACCAAAGTGATGAATATTACAAATCATTTGGAAGGGCCGACAACGATATCCATTTCCCGTAAGGCGTTCAATAAATTGCCCGAAGGATATAAGAAGGCTCTTCTTGAAGCGGCGGACGAAGTCGCGGAGTTCCAGCTGAATGCGACGGTCAGTAAAGATCAGTACTACAGGGATAAGTGCGCGGAAAAATTGAAGGTTGTGAACTCCGATGTCGCAAGCTTCAAAGCAAAAATAGACTACACTCTTTTTAGCTGCATGAAGAGCGAAAAAGCCAAGGAGCTCTTCAGGCAAATTTCCGAATAGCCGAAAAAGCACGGTGCTTACTGTTGAAAAGGGCGGTTTCTTTTCTCCCGCCCTTTTCGCTGTATAAAAAGGAGTGAGAAAAACCAGGATGTTGATAAGGGTATACGAGCGACTTTTAAAGGGGATGCTGCTTCTTGTGTTCTCCATAATGTTTTTTACCACTGTTTCAAACGTTTTTATGCGTTATGTGTTGAATGAACCCATTGCATGGGCGGGAGAACTCGCCAGATATTCTTTTGTATGGGTAATTTTCCTCGGAGGCGCCATAGCAATGAGAAGGGGCAACCATATAGGCATGGAATTTCTTCAAAACATGCTGCATGGAAGGATGAAGAAAGCGCTGCTTTTTGTAATTCACAGTTCCGTCGTCGGCTTTCTGTGCGTTTTTATTTTTATCGGTTTTGAAATGGCTTGGTCGAGTTGGAATACCAAATCCGCCGTTTTGGGGATGCCCATGTTTTTTCCGTATCTCGCGCTTCCTTTGGGGGGAATCCCGATGTTGTTCGAGACGATCGGTTTGATGAAATCATCCCTTTCAAAGCATGAAGGAGAAAGCGGGGGACAAGGATGATCTTGCTTTTCGGAACGTTCTTCTTTATTCTGCTCGCGATCGGCGTTCCTGTCGCATTCAGTTTGGGGTTGTCGTCTCTTTTTTACATTATTACCGCGGATGCGTCTCTTATAATAATCCCGCAGAGAATGTTCGCGGGCGCGGATTCCTTCTCCCTGATGGCGATACCCTTTTTTGTATTCGCCGGAGAGGTAATGAACAAGAGCGGCGTTACAAAGCGGATCGTCGAATTCGCGGCGTCCTTCGTCGGTTTTGTAAGAGGCGGGCTCGCCCATGCCACGATAGTCGCCAACATCATCATGGCGGGAATATCCGGATCCACGACCGCCGATGTGGCGGCGCTCGGAAGCATGCTTATCCCCTCGATGGTCGAAGCGGGGTACGAGCGCTCGTACAGTACTGCCGTCAACGCCGCGGCCGCTACCATCGGCTCCATAATCCCCCCGAGCATATTGATGATACTGTACGGGTCCATTACCGGTATTTCGATAGGCGCTCTTTTTGTGTCGGGTTTCATCCCCGGCCTCATCGTAGGGTTGGGTTTCATGATCGTATGCTATTTTTTAGCGAGGCGCAATCCGGCTCTCTATGATGGAAAAAGTCTTGACTTTTCATTGAAACGCCTTGTGCTCTCTTTTTTCAAAGCGGTTCCGGCGCTTACAATGCCGGTGATCATCGTAGGAGGCATTCTCTCGGGGGTGTTTACTGCGACGGAGGCGGGAGCCATTGCTTCGGTGTACGGAATTCTCGTGGGTCTGTTTCTGTACAAAGAGATCGGAATAAAAGACTTTCCCGACCTGATCGTGGACTCCGCGAACGTTACCGGCATGGCCATGCTTATAGTCTCTTCCGCCATTCTCTTTTCCTGGATACTCGCAATCGAAGAAATTCCGGTCATGATAGGGACTTTCGTTACCTCGCTCTCCTCGAACTCTCATATAGTACTTTTCATCATGATCCTGAGCATGCTCGTCATAGGTTGTTTTATGGATACCACCGCAGCCGCGATTATCATGGTCCCCGTGTATCAGCCCATCGCCTCCGCGATGGGGTTGAACCAGATCCATTTTGCTCTGGTAATGGTCCTGACATTCATTATAGGCGGAGTAACCCCGCCTGTGGGGATAACGATTTACGTCGCCACCGCCGTAGGAAAAACAAAGTTCGGCAAAGTTGTTCGCAATATGTGGCCTTTCCTTGCCGTTCTTCTCGTAGTGCTCTTGCTTGTCGCGTACGTGCCGTCGATAAGCCTTTTCCTGCCGAAGCTGCTTGGACAGGTGTGAGCAAGGGGATTCGAGCCTGGATGTGCGGAGTTTCATAAAAGGAAACGCGTCGCGGGGCGAATCGCATTCTTTCTTAACTGGGAGATGATTGTGTGGAAATAACCAAAGTGGAGACCCTCCTGACCTCTCCGGGCCGGAACTATCTTATAGTCAAAATCACCACCAGGAGCGGCATCGTCGGATACGGGGACGCTACCTTGAACGGCAGGGAAACTGTGGTAAAGACGCTTGTCGACAATTACTTGGCGGGGTGGCTCGTAGGTTTCGACTCCGACAGAATAGAAGATATATGGAGGATGCTGTTCAAGGGCGGCTATTGGAGAGGCGGTCCTGTGCTGATGTCCGCTCTTGCCGGAGTGGATGTTGCTTTGTGGGACATCAAGGGAAAACGGGCGGGGCTTCCGCTGTACTCGTTGTTCGGCGGAAAGTGCCGTGATCGTTACGGGACCTACATTCATGTTCACGGTACGACAGACGACGAATTGATCGAGAAGTGCTCGTGAGAAAATAAAAGAGGGGGCATACAACGCTACGATACAGCTTTGATACTCCCGATCCGTTCCGCGAGGGGAGTTTTCTTCCGACAGCCGTATCAAAATCCTCTGGAAAAGAGAATAGAGGTCGACACTCTTAAAAAAGAAGAACAAATTTGGGATGAGCATGAATATGCAAACGACCTGCTCAAGGTTACCGGGAAGCTTCGAGCGGCTTTGGGCGATCATATCGGTCTGATTCACGACGTTCACGGCAGATTGTCTTCCGATCAAGCGTGCAGAGTCGCCAAAGCTTTGGAACCGTTTCACCTTCTCTTTCTCGAGGATCCTGTTGATTCATTCAACAACAAGATTTTGGAGAACATAAAGATGCAGAGCGCCACTCCGATAGCGCTGGGCGAGCTTTTCAACACGATTTCGGATTGCAGGGATTTGATCGATAAACGACTTATTGATTATATTCGAATCGATATTAGTCATTACGGAGGTATTACGCCGCTCCTCCAAGCTGGCGGCATTTGCGGAGATTTTCGACGTGAAGACCGCGTTCCATGCTCCGTCCGACATCTCTCCTCTCGCGCACGCGGCGTTGGCTCATGTAAATATGCACATACCCAATTTTGGTATTCAGGAGAGTATGTCGAGCCGGACGCGGAGATGAAGAAGGTTTTTCGGAGTCCGGTGCCGCATGGCCGACGGAGCGCTTCAAATAGGCGACGAAGCCGGGCTTGGAGTGGAAGTGCTGGAGGAAGCCGCAGCAGAGCTGCACTATAAACCAAAGTTTCTTCCGTATCTAAGGGATAGAACGGGTGCAATACAAAACTGGTAGGTGGTTGTCCGAAGCTGGAACGAGGCGGATCCCATAGCATTAACGAAATACCGTCGCGCTCTCTATCGCAAAAAAACTATTGACATTGATAGCTTTGGCTGATATAACGTGAACATCCTTTTTTCAGGGAGCGGATTTTCATGGCGCAGGCATTCCTTTTCAGCGGCATAGGTAGCGGTTCCTCCTCCTCTTCCGGATGGTCCGGAAGGGGCTGGGTCTTCCTGTGCCGGCAGGGGAGACGCCGCAGCCGTAGCAGTTTCGCACCCTTGAAATTGAATCATCGGAATTTCGCAGGGAATTAGAGGCCGGAGGGGACACGCCCCTTCCGGCCTTTTCGCATATCCAAAGGAGGGATCGTCCATGCACCCCCATCTTTTCACGCCGGGACCGGTCGAGGTTCCGCATTCCGTTCGCGCTGCGGGCCGCCGCGCCTCTCGTCGGGCACAGAAGCGAAGCGTACTTCGCGCTCCTGGAGGAAATCACCGCGCTGCTGAAGAAGCTGTTGCGCGTTTCGCAGCCCGTGATCATGCTGCCGTCGTCGGGCACCGGCGCGCCTGGAGGCCCTTGCCGCCAACCTGCTTGCCCCCGGCGACAGTGTCATCTCCTTCTCCTGCGGCGCGTTCGGCGACCGCTTCCGCGAGATCGTCGCACGGCGGGGTGCGACCATCCTCCCCGTCGACATCCCCCGAGGACGGACCGCGACCCCTTCGGACGTGCGGCGGGCCCTCGAACAGCACCCCGGCGCGGCGGCGCTCCTCCTCACCCATAACGAGACCTCGACGGGCGCGCTCTACCGACCTTCGCGTCTGCACGGCGGAGTTGCCGGAGGACGGACCGCTTGTTCTCGTCGACGCGGTCAGCTCGCTCGGGGCCGTCCCCCTGCTTCCCGGAGGAGGTGGCGCATCGACGGCCTCGCCTCCTGCTCGCAGAAAGGGCTGCTCACGCCTCCGGGAATCGGAATCGTCGCCCTCTCCGAGCGCGGATGGAAACGCGCGGCGTCGCGCCCGTCGCCCTCCTACTACTTCGATCTCCCGCTGCAACCGCCGTTTTCTGGAGAAGGCGCGCCCGCAGAACCCCTACACGCCGCCCGTCACGCTGCTCAACAGCCTTGCCGAGGCGCTGCGTTTCCTCGACGGGGTCGGCTTCAAACAGCGTTTCGCCGACGTCGAACGGACGGCGCGGGCCTTCGAGGCCGCGTGCGAGGCGATGGGGCTCTCCCTCTTCGTGAAGGAGCAGGAGATTCGCTCCCCCGCTGTCACCGCCGTGACCGTGCCGGAGGGGCGGGCCGGGGAGATGAAGCGAACGCTCGCCGAACTGGGCGTGGAGGGTCGCCGAGGGACAGGGGAAGGAGCCGATGCTCCGCGTGGCGCACTACTCCCCCGGCGGTTGGCCGGAGCTGTGCCTCGTCGCGGGGAGCCTCTACGGCGCGGGGCGCGCGTGCGGACTGAAACTCTCACCGGACTTCCTGGAGCCCGCGTGGAACTGCTGGAAGAAAGGGGCGTGCACACAATGAAGGTACTTGTAACCGATACGATCTCCGAGGCCGGAGTCGCGCTGCTGCGAAAAGAGCCGGACTTGAAGGTGGAGGTGCTGCTGGACCTCTCCCGCGAGGAGCTGCTGGAGGCCGTGGCCGACGCGGACGGGATGCTCACGCGGAGCGGCACGCCGCTCGACGGCGAGGGTGCTGGACGCGGCCAAAAAGCTGAAGGCCGTCGCGCGCGCGGGGGTGGGCGTGGACAACATCGACATCGCCGCCGCAAGCCGACGCGGGGTCGTGGTGATCAACGCCCCCACGGGGAACACGCTCGCCGCCACCGAGCACACCATGGCGATGCTGCTCTCGCTCGTCCGCAAGGTGCCGCAGGCGTGGAACTCCGTCGCCGCCGGAGAGTGGAAGCGCAGCCGCTTCATGGGGATGCAGCTCTCGGGGAAGCGCCTGCTGATCGTCGGGCTGGGGCGCATCGGAACGCAGGTCGCCCTCCGCTGCCGCGCCTTCGGCATGGAGATCATGGCCTTCGACCCGTACGTCTCGAAGGAGAAGGCCGACCGCGCGGAGGGTGCAGCTCGTCGACGACCTCAAGGGAGGGATGGCGCTCGCCGACGTGATCACGCTCCACGTGCCGCTGACCAGGGAGTCGCGGGGGATGCTCGACGCCGCGACGCTCCGCGCCTGCAAGCGGGGAGCCTACCTCGTGAACTGCGCGCGCGGCGGCTTGGTCGACGAGGAGGCCTGCGCCGAGGCCGTCCGTTCGGGAATCCTCGCCGGAGCGGCGTTCGACGTCTTCGACGGCGAGCCCGTCAGAGCCGATCACCCGCTGCTGGCTTCGGACATCCGGGGGAAGGTGATCCTCACGCCGCACATCGGCGCGAACACCGAGGAGGCCCAGTCCGCCGTCGCCGCGATCGCCGCGTCGAACCTCGCCGCCGCGCTGCTCGGCAAACCGTACGAGCACGCCGTCAACCTCCCCTTCAGCGAACAGCTCCTCTCCGACGGCAGCCGCGCCTACCTCTCTCTCGCCCGCAAGATGGGGGTACCTCGCCGCGAACCTCCTGCGCGAGCCCGTCCGCGAGATCAAAGTCGCTCTCCGCGGGCCCCTTTTCACCTGCGGCGACGAACCCGTCTGCTTCGAAGTCCCCTACCACTACTCCCCCTTCACCGTCGCCGGACTCAAGGGGATGCTGGAATTCTCGCACGGCCCCGAGGTGAACTACATGTCCGCGCCCCTGCTGGCCGAGGACAAGGGCATCGCCGTCGAGGAAACCCGCGCCGACGGCGGCACCTACCGCAACCTGCTGGAGCTTTCCATAGCCGCCTCGGGGGGGCGCACGGTCGTCACCGTTTGCGGTACCGTCACCGAAGAGGGGCGGCAGCGCGTCGTCAAGCTCGACGGCTATCCGATCGAGTTCGTCCCCGAAGGTGTGGTGCTGCTCTTCAGCAACCACGACCGCCCCGGCGTTATCGGCAAGGTCGGCACCCTGCTCGGCGAAGCCGGATCGAACATCGCCAACTTCGCTCTCGGCCGGAAGAACGGCAGCGGCCTCGCCGTCGCCGCGCTCCAGATCGACAACGACGTCCCCGACAAGGTCGTCGAGACGTTCAAGTCCGACGCCGACCTGCTCTGGGCCGTCAAGGTCGACTTTTCGGAGGCTATTCGATGATGAGTCAACAAACAAAAGAAGCCGAGGTAAACGCTGCGCAGCCGGAGAATACAGTGTCCCGCCCCCTTGGGACGAAGGAAACCTCGGAGACGTCTCCCCTGCGACCAACGGCAAAGCGCATCTTCCTCGTTCGCCACGGCGAGACGTCGTGGAACCGCGAAGGCCGCTTCCAGGGGCAGATCGACGTGCCGCTGAACGATATCGGACTGCGCCAGGCCGACGCTGTCGCCGAAGCCCTGAAAGAGATTCCGTTCGACCGGATAATCTCCAGCAACCTCTCCCGCGCGCTCCGCACCGCCCTCCCCCTCGCCTCCCGCATGCGCATGGGGATGGGCGTCGAAACCGACGACGACCTGAAGGAGATCGGCCACGGACTCTGGGAGGGACGCACCGCCGCCGAAGTGGAGGCGATGTCCCCCGGAGCCCTCGCCCTCTGGCACACCCACCCCGAAGCCGTCGTCATGCCCGAAGGGGAGAGCCTCGCCGACGTCCAGAACCGCGCTTGGCCCGCCCTGCTCCGCATCGCGGAGGGAAAGGGGCGAGACCGTCGCCGTCTTCACGCACGACGCCGTGCTCAAAGTCCTGCTGATGAAGGCGCTCGACTGCCCCCTCTCCAGCTTCTGGCGCTTCCAGCTCGCCAACGGGAGCATCACCCTGCTGGAGCTGGGAGACAAAGGGTGGTGCATTCCGCTGATGGGCGAGGCGGGGCATTTGGGAAGCGTCTTCGGGAAGAGGGCGGAGCAGAGGGGGTTGTGAGGGGAAAGAAGTCCGGCGATGCTTTGTCTGAAGGCAGCGCCGGACTTCTTTCTGCAAAGACAGACCAACAGTATGCGTACAAAAGCATACTGTTGGTCTGTCAAGGTTCTTTTGGTAAACGCCGGATCAGCTATCGCTCAAGATATCGCTTTGCTTCTCGAATAAATCTTTACATTTCTAGATGCTTTTCGTGGTATTAAAAGGATATTTTTGATAAAATTCTCTTATTTCTCTATCAAAATCCAAATCTGAAATATCTTTGTCTTTGTGTTTTTTAAGTGCATTAATCAATACTGGGAGATCCTCATCAAGACTCTTTGATGTTGCCCGGAGAAGGATGCCCCGCGGAAAAAATCTACCGAATGGCGTAAGAGGGATAATAAACGGATAAGATGCAACATGTTCTGGCTGAAGGCTTATATTCGGATATTGCGATAAGCCGCAAGGAAGAAAATGTCTTTCAAACCCGTAGACTAGCTTCCCCTCCGAAAGAATTTTTAATGCTTCATCACTAATCAAAGATAGAGAATTGTTTTCTTTAAATTGAATATTGTAGACCTCAACTGATCGTTTGTTGTTTATGTAAAATTTTGATGGTTTATCATGTCTCGATATGCCCTCGATCATAACCCCATACCCAAGTTTGAATGCTGCATCTAGAAGCAAAATGGCGTCATTGTCCTTATTGGTGATCAAAGCATTTTCTCCATCCAACGAGTCTTCGTACTCTGGACAGAGTGAAATATTTTTATCTACAGCAAGCAATTCCTCTAGTTTTCCAGCGGAAAGAGGTATTGCTTTCCAAGAATCATTAACAATGTTGCCACGTAGGAAATAAAAAAAACTAGCCATCTCTTTATTGTGAATTTTTGAAAAGACTTCTTCTTTTTTGTTCATTAAAGATGTTTCTAATTTCTCCTCAAGCATTTTTTGTCCCGCTTGGTGAATTCTTTCGCGGCTAATGTGAAGAAATGAATCAGCTTGTTCAGAAATAATATTGCCAATTATATTAAAATACTTATGATAATATCTATCGCTTTTTAAAAGGGCGCCCTCGAAAACGCCAGTCATTAATGTGGGCTTCCCGTAAAAATTCAATTGCATACTCAATGCCATTCTGGGTATCACGTATTTTGTAATGATCTTGGTTAGAAGCAAGTTCTTGCCCATTCCACCTTATTGGGAACTCGCAAAACTTGGCAAAATCATAAACCTGCTCTGCAATCCGGCTCTCTTTTATACTAAAAGCAGTTTCGGTCAACGGATCAAAGTGTTGTAAATTTCTCGCAGAAAGCGATCCCGGAATGACATCATCGAAAAAAGAGAACTTGACGGCGGTGCCAAACTTCCATTCCTTGGAGCTTGCCGCCCTTACTACAAAACTTGGAATTTTCCCTTTAGTCGTGCGAATATTGATTTTGTATGCCTGATCACCGGGAGACCGAGTCTCAATCTCTAGTGTATCTGCAATCGAAAAAACGCTTTGAAGACCAATACCAAAATAACCTGATGGACGCATCCATGATGGCATCCCCTGCCTAAGTGCATCTTTTTTACTCTGATTATCAGCAGATGCAATGGTGAGAAGTGTACGGATTTCACTTAACGTCATACCCTTGCCAGCGTCAGATACAGTAATTTCATACTTAACCTGTTTGCTAGAAATAGGTGTTGAAGAAAGGCTAACGTCAATGAAGCATTTTTTAGCCTTTTCTCTAAAGGAGTCGATGCTTATTTCTTCATCAAGGTCTTCGAGCCAAATCCTATCAATCGTTGCATCTACAGCATTTTGGAGGATTTCTAGGACAGGCGCTAAGGGATTTTCATAAATTCCTTCGGTAAGATAGCCAAAGATTCTATTCGTGTCCAAGGGAGAAGCGCGAGGCATGTCGCCCCATAGGAATGCTATCTTCGAGTTCACAAATTAACGTCTTTATTGTGGGCAACTTGCCAATATAACCCATGGGGGCAATATCCCCCCATGATTTGTCTTGGTTCTCAATCTCTTTCTCAATATAACCAAACCAGTCATTTTGAACTTCGAATGATTCAAAGGTTTGACACTTAGCGCGTAATTCTATTGAATGTGAAGAAATAGATTTACTAACAATGCTTCGATGTTTTTCAAGGTGTGCTTTAGATAAATCTGGCAGTTTGCCAACGGCTAGTAGTTGCGTCGGGCAATGGCGACCATCATCAAGGTCAAGAAGGTCTCCCAATCGCAAAAGGACATGCGACATATCTTGGATGGGCCATATCGTTAACATCAAGTCCGTCGTTTTCAAAGGGCAAATCGAGCACGGAAGAAAAATCCCTCCCATGACATGCAACAATATCTCCAAGAAGAAGCAGTAGCCTTGAATTGATCAGACCAGTTTTAGGCGATTTAACTCCAATCAAATCCGGTTCAAGCAAAAACTGCTTACTCCTATCATAATGAGTTCGTCTGATGAATTCAGCTAATAAAAAAGTAAATGATTTTTCGAGTTCAACAAAAGAAGAAGGCGGCGAACCATCTTGGTATGATAAGTATAACCGAGCATATCTAGAGTAATCACTCTCGGAATCTTTGACGCTCTCAAGAAAAGCGCGAAACTCTTTACTGTTTGCCACACTTTCTTTTTCTTCATGCGAAATATTCATTCCCATGTCGTGCCAATAGGCCGCCTCTAGGAGAAGCCAAGCATCAACAAAGGATATAAATTCAATGTTTGGCCCTAAAATACGCTCTATTTCTGAAATAATGGTTAACGAGTGAGTAGAATCATGTAAGCTGAAATGTGGGAATCGCGCGTTGATTACATTAAGCGAACGCGTAAGAAGCTTTTTGTCAAAGCACCACTGAGCCCAAAGGAGTGCGCTTCCATCGCCGTATGATTCTGAGAGTTTTAGTCGTTCTTCCAGTCTCATTTTTCTTCCTTCGCTTCTGTGTTATCCATTTGTGAGGTATGTTTTTTTTCTAGCTCCAAGCAAAACAAAATAGATTTTCGCCACTCAAGCGGGGCAAATATGATGAAAAACCACACTGTTAGCAAAGCCGAAATAGCTAATAGTATAGGCGAAATCCAATCGTTAACAATGTAGTTTCGTGGCAAGAGTATAGTAAGACCTGTGCCAATAAAGGAAAACAACATGAGGCAAAAGCGGCTTGTCCGTTGGCGAAAATAGACTGCAAGTTTTGCTGCTTTGAGAAGCTGCTCTTCGGAATACTCCGTTTTACACCACGCCTCGCTTACATCGGATGTTTTGTTTTGCCATTTAAATGCAACAGAATCCGATGATTCATTAGAGATAGAATGTAAGTAAAACAGCAAGGCAATCGAATAAATAACTGTTGTTAACACATAAATAAAAAGGAGACCTCGCGTAAAGCATTCGTCCCTAAAAAATATGAGGGCTAAAAAAAGCACGACTACAAAGAGTAGAAAAGTTCCCAAAAATAAATTTAAATATTTGCAAAAAAGTATTTTATGCATTATTATTTTTATTTCAGTATTTTTAGATTTTTTTTCGAATTTTTTAAGCTCTTTACTGACGATTTCTTCGAACTTTCTTACAATGTCAATGTGAAGATTTTGCGTTTGATTTTCCAAGTTTATACCTCCTCAAACTACGTCTGAAAGAATAGCAGATTTAAACCCTGTTTTTGGGCTAAAAATCGCGTTAGGAAAAATTAGGGAAGGACATCTTTAATAAACATAATTTTCATTTCCCCTCACACCCCAAACAGCTTCTCCCGCTGCGACAATCTTATAATTACGTACTCCTCCCTGTTCAGCTCCTCCGGGAGTTTGTCCTTCAGAATCGACGCGACGAACTGGATTCCCTTCTCGTTGACGAGTTGCGCTGTCAGCAGCAGTTGGTTGTCGTGCATCAGCTCCTTTTTGTCGTTCAGGAGGAAGTGCATGCAGGGGATGCCCTCCTGGTCGGCGAAGAGTGTGTAGGCGATGTCGAAGCAGACTATCTCGCCCTGTTTCTTCCCCGAGCTGAAGTTGAGGTTGAAGGTCGAAAACTCGTAGAGGCGGCGGCCTTTTACTGTCTTCTGGTCGACTTTCAGACCGTATTTTTCTCCGTAGAGCGCGTTCGACACGGCGGAGAAGTGTATGTTGAACTTGATGATCTGCTCTTTTATCCGCTGGGCGGCGTCCTCGGAGAAGAGGCCGTCGTCTATTTCGGCGAGCCTGGTGTTGAGTTCGGCAAGGGCGGCGTCCACTTTGTTGAGCTGATGCAGCGTGTTTTCGTATTCGCCCTTGAGGCGGTACTTTTCGTTCAGCTCGGCGATCAGCTTTTCAAGGTTCTCGAAAGTGTCTCTCTGTACGATGAGGGCGTTCAGTCTTCGCTCTTTGCCGAGAAGTTTGTGCAGCTCTTTGCGCCGTATGGCGAGCTGGTGTTCTATCTCGGGCAGATCTTTCTCGATGAAGCGCGCTTTTTCTTCCAGCATTCTGTTGTGGAAATCGCACAAATCCTGAAATGTCTTCTGGATTCCGCTGATCAGAGAGGTGGCCTGGCGGTAGATCTGCTCCAACTGCTTCTGGTCGATATCGGAGACGTCCGCCCGCATTCTGTCGCGGGCCTCTTGGACGGGGTTTCCGCGCAGTTCGAGCTTGCCTATCTCGGACGAGACGAGGTTGAGCCGGTATTTTACCTCGTTCAGGCGTTCGAGATCGGATTCGAAGTCGGGGTCGAGATCGAGCGATTCCTTCCGGCGTTCCAACTCCTTTATGTCCGATTCAATGAGCGCCAACGCCGTTTCGTAGGCGGATTTGGTCTGTTCCGATTCGAGGCGCTCTTTGAATTTTATCTCGATGTTGATTTTCGTCCGCAGACGCTGCTTTTCGTCCCCCTGCTCGAATTCGCAGCCGAAGAGAAAGAGGAAGAGCGTTTCGTACTCGTCGTCGCGAGTGAACCGGTGCAGGTGCTTCAAGGTGTTGTTGACGCTCGCGTCGCTGTAGCGGATATTGTGCGCGATGATCTGCCGGAAGGTCGGCTTCTTTCCGTAGTGTCCGGGGAAGAGCAGGTCGGTCAGCCCCTCTTCGAACTCGTCGTCGCTCTTGTCGATGCCGTCGATGCGCTGGATCTTCTCCTTGCGGGAGAGAAAGTTGCGTTCAATGAGCACCTCGCGGGAGGCTCCCCTCGACAGATCGTCCGTGAGCGTCAGCGAGGCGAGCACCTTCTCCTTCAAAAGAAAGTCCTTGACGAGTTTGTACTCGTTCCTCCCGGTCTCGGGGTCGGTGTAAATTCCCTTGGCCGCTCCGCCGAGGCAGAAGTCTATCAGTTTGAGGACGGTCGTCTTGCCGACGTTGTTGCCGGTCTCCTTGCCGGAGCCGGGGGGCGTTTCGTCGACGATGAGGTTGAGCCCGTCGTGGAAGCGAATGTCCCGGACGACGCGCCCGTCCCCGCAGGCGATCTTCAGCGATTTCAGGAACATAGCTCCACCTCCCCCCGCGAGTTCATCGAGACGACGCCGATGAGAAAGAGCCAGTCGAGGCAGAGAAGGAATACCGGCATGGTCATCTCCCGTTCGGTTCGTGTTTTTATGTAGAGTTCCACCAGCTCCAGCGCGCGATTTTCCTGAAGCGTCTTCAAAACGAAGGCGCCGTTGAAGTAGATGGTCTGTTCGGGGTGAATGTTATCAGGCACAAGCATGGCGGTCTCCCGACGGATTTGCGAAGATTTTGCACCGGATGAAGGCGTCGACGACAAGTATCTGGACGCAGAGTTCCAGTTCTTCGTCGGGTACGGGTTTGTAGTTTGCGCTTGCCTGTATTTTTCGCAGCAGCGCGTCGACGGCCGAGAAGAAGCGTCGGTCGGGGTCGAGCCCTTTTTCCAGGCCAAGATAGATCGTGCGTACTCCGTTCAGGACGGAAAGACTTTTGTTCGCTCCCTGTTTGTCGAACTCGGCGTAGATCGCCGCGATGCGATGACAGTGGATTTTGTAGTCTTCGATGAACGGTCTGGCGAGGTCGAGCCGATTATATGTTATTTTCTCCTCGGGATTGAATGACCTCGTTTCGAAAGCGCCGGATTCGCTGTTCCAGTCCTCTTTGGAGAGGAGGTCGATGATCGCGGCGAGGTTCGACTCCGTCTTTCGCGGGTCGGGCTCGTCGCGGAGTTCCTTTTGGAGGAAGCTGTGAATTTCTTCCTGCCGGTCGGCCTCCAAGCCTCGGATTATGGCCAGAAGCGAGGGGATGTCGAGAATGTCTTCCCGGGGCGAGAAGAGGAGTCCGTTCGGATTGTGGTACGTTGTGTTTCGCAGGCCGCTCGCGTTCTTGGAGATGGCGACGAACTTGAAGGTGTATCCTCCGTATGCGGGGTCGGCCTTGGCGAGTGCGGATTCCACCTTTTGCTTCGTCGCGGTGGCGGAGACTTGAACGACGATTTTGTCGACGTCGTCGGCCAGGTCGAGGGCGGGCGCGTTGCTCCGCGCTGTATTCAGGTTGCGGAGCTTCCAGTCGAAGAGCATGTTCAGGAAGTGAAGAAAAAAATCCTCCAAATGCAGATGCAGGTCCAGAAGGTTCAAGCCGCCGCGCACCTCGATCCGGTACGCAAGCGCGTTGAGCATTTCTTCGATGGAGTTGAACCGGTCCAGACGCTTCATCGCCGCTCCTTGCTTTCGGCCGACACCGTATTCGACGACGTCGAAATTTTTGTTTTTTCAGGCGGGTGATATATTTCATTTCACAAGATATAACATTAAAAAATTTTGTCAAGTCCTCTTTATGTTTTTTTCCTGCGAACATGGGGAGAAAATGGACGGTTGCTGTTTTCGAGCGGGGGAGCTGCTGCGGGTTGTCTCTCTTGGCCTGGGAGTAGTTCGCGTAGGTCCCCCAGTCGGGGCGTTCTTGCCCTTCACCCCGAAGAGCAGCTGGATGCGTTTTGGGACGGACTGATGTGGGCGGACGCGCTCGGACGCAAGCCGGTCGATGTGCTTCGTCTGGAGGAGGGGTATTGGCTGAATCCTATAATCCTGGACGAAGGAGTCCTCATCTATGAAGCCCGGCTATCGCCAATCGCTCTATAGACTGCTCGAAAAGAACGGAGAGCCATCGGCCTGCACGGAGCGCGCTCTTTCCATGCAGACCGATGCTTGTTGACCGCAGCGGACGAGCCGTTGATTCTATACCCTCCGCACCGGCCTGACGTACTTGAAAAACCGGCCCGGATCATGGTAGAAGTACGTTATCCTTCCGGGGGATGTGTCAAGGAGGTACCCGGCGTCCGCATAGTCGAAAGCCGCCATCGCTTTTTCGATCTTTTCCTCCACGCTCCGGCATTCCTGCTCATAATCGAACGGCCCGTGTTCAAAAACGATATACTCGGCTTCGGGAACATCGATCATGAGCATCTGCGGCGGTACTTCTCCTTTGTAATCAAGAGGAAGGCGCGCTCCGTAGCACTCCGTTCGCGGAATTCCCCAATCGCAGAGTCTGCCGTCCGGGTCGTTGATGTACGCCATAATCTGCCCGCCGCCGCTGTCGGATTCGCTTCCGCCGTCGTCGTCCAATTTGCCCTTGATGCTGTCGAGCAGGCCGCAAATCGTTTCGCAGTCCTGTCCCGGAATACTGCTCTGTTTTTGCCAAAAATCCCAATAGCCATTGCTCTCGTAGTTTTTGATGTGCACAAACTTATGCGCGGGGATGGTGACGCAGTAAATTTTTACATCGTCGCCGGATTTCATCATGCCGATCTCTCCCAGTCCTAAAAAGTAGCGGTCGAAAGGGTTGATTTTCGTGCGAAGGACGACGGGTTTGGGGTTTTTCCGGTATTCGCTCGGGGCGACGCCGTATGTTCCTTTGAACGCTCGTGTAAACGCTTCGTGCGACGAGAAGCCGTAGTCGAACGCGATATCCAGAAGGCTCTTCCCGCTGTCCCGAACCTCTTTGAGCGCGAAGGCCAGTCTTCTCCCCCGCAGATACTCCCTGAACTGCATACCCGAAATTTCTTTGAATTTCCTCGTCGTATGAAATTCGGAATACCCCAATCCGCACGAAAGACGGCGCAGCGTCAAGGCTTCGTCATCATGGTTTTTGATACACTCGTCGATTGCATCAACGATCGCTTGAATTTGCCGCCGCCACTCGTACATTCGCCCGTTCACCCCGTTCCGACCACCCTCGATGTATTTTATGGAGCTGGGGAGCCTGCCGCTTGATTTTACTTGCTCTTGTTGTCTTTTTCTCTCTGCTCCGTCCCGCATCTTCGCTTCCGGTTTGTACAACGAGATGATCGGCGCCTCCTATCGAAGAGATCGTTCCACGGGAACGGTTTATGTCGTTGTTCCGCCGCGAAGTCCCTGGACGAACGCTTTGTTCTGTACGAGCGGACGACCGAAACCGATGAGGTCGCAGACTCCGTTTTGCAGAAGTTCTTCCGCCTTTGCCCGCGACCGTATTCCGCCGGCGCAGTCCACGGGGATTCGGGCGCCGACGGCGTTTCGTATCGCGGATGAGTACGGCGAGAAGTACGCGGTGTCGCAGTCGTCTTCGCCGATGCCGTAAATGCAGTGATTTCCCGAAACGCCGATCCAATCGACGCCGATGTTGAGCAGCTCTTCGGCGATCATGGCGCTCTCCCGCAGCGTAAGCCCTGTTTCCGGTCTTCCGGGCATCTGATCCGAAGCGCCGAGACGGACCGAAAGGATCGAGTCCGGAATGGCCGCCCGGACCGCCCGCGTCGTTTCGAACAAGAGGCGCGCCCGGCTTTTCAGGTCGCCGCCGTAGGCGTCGCCTCTCCGGTTGGTAAGAGGGCTTAGAAACTGCCCCAGAAGATAGCCGTGGCAGGCGTAGATTTGGACGCCCCCCGCGTACCCCGCGATCCATACGGCGCGTTGCGCGGCGGAGGCGAACGCGTCCGTTATCTCCGGCAGCAGAGCGCTGTCGATCGCTTGCGAGTCCGCGTCGATAAGATCGCGGGGGTTGCGCGCGCCCGAAGGAGAGAGCAGCCGGAAATCGTTCTCGTGGAGGAGCGACTTGTCCGACGCCCCTGCGCCGGAGAAGTTGAGCTGGGCGACGACGGGAATTCCGGTTTTCTCGAAGAGTTTCGTCAGAGGACGCAGCGAGGCGGCCTCGTCGTCTCCGTAGAGGCGAAACTGATTGAGCCTGTTCCGTCCCCAAGGATGGACGGCGTGCTGCTCGATCACGGCCAACCCGACGCCGGACTTCGCGTATCCGTCGTAAATATCGAGACTCCTGCTTGTCGGAGCGCCCTTTTCGTCCCCCGAATTACTGACCACCGGCTCCGCGACGATCCTGTTCTCCAGATGCAGTTTTCCTGAAACCAGACGTTCGAAAAGCATACGCGTTCCTCCCTTTCGTGGAATTGTACCCCGCATTGCGGATAATAGCCGCAACCGCTTCGATTTGTCTCGCGATTTTCGGACGCGTGCATCGGAGAGCGCGAGGATGTTTCGCGCAGATGATGTCCGAAAACGGCCGGAGCTTTTCGGGAAGCGTGGTATTCTGGACGAGAGGCGAGGAACGTTTCAACGCAGTTAAAATTTTCCAAGGAGGCGATCGTATGGAAGCAGCAACGCGCGCGGAGCTCATGGACGGCAAGGCGTGTTATGCGGCGTTCCGTGCGCACGATTCGCGCTTCGACGGACGCTTCTTCATCGGAGTCTCCTCGACGGGAGTGTACTGTCGCCCCGTGTGCCGCGTGAAGATGCCGAAGGAGGAGAACTGCTCGTATTACCCCAGCGCGGCCGCGGCGGAAGCGGCGGGCTACAGGCCGTGCTTGAAGTGTCGCCCCGAACTGGCCCCCGGTCTGGCGCCGATCGACGCGGCCTGCCGCCTTGCGCGAAAGGCCGCGCTCGTCATGGAGGAAGATTGTCTGTGCGACGGAAGTATCGCGTCGCTTGCAAACGCGCTGGGCGTAACGGACCGGCATTTGCGCCGGGTGTTCTCCGTCGAGTTCGGCGTCTCTCCCTTGCGGTATCTGCAAACCCGAAGGCTGTTGCTCGCGAAAAGTCTGTTGACCGATACGACGCTTTCCGTCGCGACCGTGGCGTTGAGCGCGGGCTTCGGCAGCATTCGAAGGTTCAACGAGCTTTTCGGGAAACGCTACCGTATGACGCCGGGGGCTTTCCGGAAGTTGAAAGGGGACGGAAAGGGAGAACGAGGATACGACTGCGTCGCGTTGCGGCTCGGCTATCGGCCTCCTTACCGCTGGGAGGAGATTCTCTCCTTTCTTGCCGGGCGAGCGATCCCGGGCGTGGAGAGCGTCGCGAACGGCGCGTACCGGAGAGCCGTTCTTCTCCGCACCGGGGAATCCGCGTATCGCGGCTGGATCGCGGTGCGCAACGACGAGCAGAGGAATTCTCTTGTCGCGACGGTCTCTTCCTCGCTGCTGCCGGTTTTGCCCCGCGTGTTGTCGCGCGTTCGCGGTCTGTTCGATCTGGACTGCGATCCGGTTCGTATTTTTGAAACGCTCTCGACGATGAACGACCTGAGACCGGGTATGTGCGCGCCCGGCACGCGCCTTCCCGGATGCTTCGACTCCTTTGAAATGGCGGTGCGCGCAGTTCTTGGGCAGCAGATCACGGTCAAGGCGGCGCGCACTCTGGCGGCGAGGCTGGCGGCGGCGTACGGGGGATGTTTGGAAACTCCCTTCGACGATGTGAAACGCACCTTTCCGGAGCCGGGAGACGTCCTCGGACTTCCCGGACCGATCGAATCGAATCTCGGTCCGCTCGGAGTCATCGGCGCTCGCGCGCGTTCTATCCGGGCGCTCGCGGACGCGCTGTCGAGGGGGACGATCCGGCTTTCCCGGACTGCGGACCCGCTGGAGGAGATGAGCGAACTGCTGAAGCTGCCCGGTTTCGGCCCATGGACCGTGCACTACCTCGCCATGCGGGCGCTCGGCTGGCCGGATGCGTTTCCGCATACCGACTACGGCGTGAAAAAAGCTCTTGGCGGCATGACGCACAAAGAAATATTGGCGCTCTCCGAAAAGTGGCGGCCGTGGCGCTCGTACGCGGTGGTCAACCTCTGGAACGCTCCGGACGAACAATAGGACGTCGTCCCGATCCCCCGACCGTCTCTTCCCCCGCCGGGGCGTATAGCGCTCGTCGTGGGCTTCCCCCTCTCGAAGCCCCCATGTCGTGAGGCTTTACTCCTCGCTTTGTCGCTTCCGCGGATTCCTCAGAAAGTCGGAGAGCGCCGCGGCGAAGAGCTCCGGGGCGTCTTCGAACGCGGCGTGTCCGGCGAACGGGATGTTGAAAAAACCCGCCCCCGGAATGCGGTCCCGCAGCAGAAGCGCCTCGTTCATAGAAAAGAGCGGGTCGTCGTCGCCTCGCGCTATCAGCGTCGGCGTCCGGATTTCTGCGACCGACTCCCTCGGGTACCCTTCCGGCGACTCGTCCGTCCAGAGGGCGACGACCTCCCCGACAAGCTTCCCGAAATCCGGCTGCGGGTTGACCTCGCGGTAGTGCGCCACGGACTCGGGGAACATCTCCTCCCACATGGGGGCGGTCAGCCCGCCGAGCATTTCCCGCGAAGGGTCGTCGGCCTCCAGCCGCCACTGCGCCCCGAGGGTGAACAGGGCGTCGACGCGCGAGCCGGGAGCTGCCGCGATGCGGTATCCGACGATGCCGCCGTCGCTGAAGCCGACGAGAGAGAACGACTCCGCGCCGATGTACCGCACGACGACGTTCACGTCCTCCTGGTACAGGGCGTACAGCAGCGGTTCGCGTCCGAGGGTGGAGCGCCCGTGTCCGCGAAAGTCGATTCCGACGTAGTGAAATTCCCGGGGAGAAGCCCCAGAAACGAGTTGAAATCCTTCAGGCTGCCGAGTCCGCCGTGGAGCAGGACGACGGTCCGGCCGGAAGACGCGCCGGTCGTCTCGAAGTAGATGCGGGCCCCCTCTCTGTCGAGATACTGTCCGGATGAATGGTCGAAACGCAAAGAACTCCCTCCTTTTTTTCGATACCTTTCGTTGTTTGTTCCGTTTGAAAGCGGCCTTTTCCGGGGGAAGCGGCACGCCGAACCTTTTCGTATCACCCGAGGAGCTTGGCGGCGATCCGCCTACAAAAATCCAGAAAGATGCCGTACGGTCGTCCGGTGAGCGAGAAGACCAGCGACGCGGAGAGGGAGGAGACGGCGATTTGTTTCCATGTGGCTCCCGCAAAGAGCAGGACAAGGACGTACAATGGCACCTGGAAGACGACGAACGCCAGCGTGTCGCCGAAAAAGAGCTTCAACGGACTGGACCTGTCGATGCCGAGCGTGAGGAAGAGCGTGTCTCTGAACCATCCGTACGGCCTTCCGGTGATCAGGTTAACCGGAATAGCCGCGATTCTCGCCCCGACCGACTGGAAGAACGAGAGCCCCGCGATGAGGATCTCGATGATCATGCAGAGGGCCGTCGAGAAAAGGATCATTGCGGTAATGTCGGCGATCAGAAAGCTGATTTGTGTCCTCTTATTGTTCACACCGGTGTTTCTGGTCATAGAACGCACCTCTTCGAAGTTGTGAGTGCAGAAGATTTTTTGTTTCCTTAAAAAAAGCTGCATTTTTCTACAACGCTTGTCATTGTAGCACGCCGAATGCGGATCCTTTTCCAAGAGGAGCGCGAAAAAGCGCTCTCTGATTCGTGGACCTTTATGCATCTGGGCGCCGGCGAGTTGACGCGAAGCGCTTTTGCGGGCGATAATGCCACGAAAGCAGAGAGTGCGAAAAAGAAGGAGGGATTCGTGGTGTTCTCGTTAAAAAAAGCCGTTTTTTTTCTGTGCGTCGATCCTATCGATCACGTTGCGGGGGCGGTGTTCCAAGCGACAAAGGAAGCGTTTTCTCCGGCGGAAACGGATATCGTCGTCGACGGACATCGCGCGCTGCGTTCCGAGGACGGGCGGGGGAACGTCGTGTACTTCGTCCCCACCAGCAAGGTGGTCAGCCACGACTATGTTCGCTACCTTCCGGAGATGCAGCGTGCTTTCTCCGACTGCGACATAGCGGGTATCGTCACGTGGCATGCTGGAGAGAACGCTCCGGACAGGATTTTCACCGCGCACACCACGGGCGATGTGGGCTCGGGAAATTTTGGTCCGGCCGCTCCCGAATATATGCGGAACATCCTTCTCGCGATGGAGGGGTACAGAAGCGAAGAGGGGCTGGACGAATTCAGGGTCACGACGGAGGCCACGCACTGGTCGGGCATGGTGTACGGTGGGGGAGTTCCGGAGATGATCCCCCAATTCTCCGTGCCCATGATCGACGTCGAGATCGGCAGCGCCCCCGAAAGCTGGAGCGACGAACGCGCGGCGCGGGTGCTCGCGAAGTCGCTGGGCTCCGTCTTCGCGAGCGACGGGCGGAGAGTGCGGAATCTGCTGTGCGCCGGGGGCGTGCACTTCGACCCCAACTTTGCGGGCGCGGTCTTCCAGACATGGGACGACTGCGCTTTCGGCGTCTCCCACATACTGGCGAACCAGTGGCTCGTGAGCGGCGGCTACGAGGACGCATCCGGAGAGGAGCGGCTGGAGCGCTGCGTACAAAGCATCGCCGGAGGTATTGAAGGCATCGCGTTTCACGACAATCTGAAAGGCGTCTACAAAGACTGTTTCCGGGCGCTGGGGGCGAAGTACGGCGTTCCCGTCTTCAAACACCAGGCGCTGCGACGTCCGGAAGCGATCGCCTGGGCGAACTGAGCGGAGAAGGCCGGGCCCGGCGAAATCGTTTCCGGCGGCGTTCCGGGGGAGAACGCGTCCCGAGCGCGCCCTCCCCTTGAAGAACCTCCGCCGTGAAGCGGCTCCCCCGCCCTATTCGTTCTCCGAGGGGAGTCTCCGACCATGGACCTTCGTGATCCGTGTCCGCGATGGCGAGTCCGATACCTGAGCCTCTTTCACTTGCGCAGCGTCTCGTCGAGCCAGTCGAAAAGCACTTGGCCGATCAGGGCGCGGTTTTCCATGACGCAGTGATTGCTCGCGCCCTCGTCCGACGGCGTGACGACCATTTTCTTCGAGGGATTCGGAAAATTGTCCAGAGCGATCTTCTGCTGCCGCTGCACTTCCCGGCTCCGGTATTCTCCCTCGCCGACGATGATCAAAGCGGGCACGGCCACTTTCGCCGGATCGAAGGTGTTTCCCTCGTTCGCCTCGATCAGTTTTTCGGGGTGATCCATCGGCACTCCGTAGCGCCAGCAGATGCTCTTCACCACGCCTTCATGGAAAGATGTCCAGTTCGCTCTCTCTTCAGGAGTATCAAGGGCGGCCGGCATGGTGGCGAAGAGGGGGCGGGCGTCGACCACCGCGGAGCACATGGCGATGGCCTTGATGCGCGGATCGAACATCGCCGCCTGCGGAACGAAGAGTCCGCCTCCGCTGATGCCGAAGGCGGCCAGCCGTTCCGTATCGACGTCCGATCTCTTGACAAGAGCGTCCACAACGGCTTTTATGGCCGCATGCGTGTCCGTGCGGAAGACCGTTCCCTCCATCGGGAGCATCCCCTGTCCGGGAAGGTCCACCGTGGCGAAATTGTAACCTCTGGCGTGGGCTTGGTGAGCGATATAAAGGAAGAGATCCTCCGCGAAGGTCTCGCCGCCGCCGATCATGAGCAGGGTCTTGACGGGATGGTCGCCGAAAGCTGCTTTTCGGAAGTATCCGGGAAGCTGCGTTGTTTCGAATGGAATTTCGAAGTATTCTACCGGAGGATCGAACAGCGCGCCGCCCTTTTGGAAGAGTTCCCGGAGCTTGTCTCCCCGCTCTTTGAAGGCGGGATTGTCCGGCAGCATGGAGACCATCGAGATGCGATAGTAGTAGGCGGCTCTCAAGAGCTGATCACGGGCGCTTACGAGATGCCCCGCGGCAAGGGAGGTTTCTCCCCTGGCCTCGACTCGGCCGGCCAGTTCGGCCCATTCGCGCTGCCAATCGCCCGCGTCTCCGTCCCGAATACGGGACGCGGCGTAAAACGCTTCGCCGATCTCGGCGCCTCCGTGTACCGACGAACCAAGAATCAGGTTGCCGAAGTGGAAGTCCATGTCGCCGTCCTGGAAGAAATAGTTGAACGCCGTGGCGTGCATGTCGGACACGGCCAGCGGTTCCTCGGTCGCAAAGGCGGCGCGGCTCTGCAAGAGACTTGCGCTCAAAAGAAAGATGAAAATGATCATCAGCGTGCTTGGTCCATGTTTCATGGCAATCACTCCTTTTTGTATCTATAGTGTGCCATCTCCTTGCGGAGAGGGCTCCCAGGGAAACAGTCTACATCGGCAGCGCCGCCCGTGGGAGGGTGAATTCTCTAACCCCCCTTGAAAAAAGAAGTCTTTGCAAGGCTTGACTGTTCATATCTTTTCTGTTGTCATCTTGGAAAAAGAAGGCGGTGGTGGAATGAAGGACGTGATCGGCCTTGGAACGATACTTCTCTGGCAGTGGCTCACGGTGTTGAAGGGGCCGCTCTTCCCGTCTCTTGTCGATATCCCTCTTCTTGGTCCGGAGGGCGGATTCGCGCTCTTCTCCCTGATTCTCTTCGCGACATTCCTGTTGCTTGCACTGAAGGGGAAGGATCTTCCTGAGGCATGGTTTGTCAGGGCGGTACGTTTCGCCCCGATTCTTATGTCCGTAGCGTGGTTCCCTTGGGGCTGGCGGGGAGCTTCGCTTCCAGCTCCTCTGCTTTTTTTCGCGCTTCTTCTTCCGCCCTTCGGCTCGGCGGTGCATCTGGCGAGCTGGCAGTGGCGGCTCTCGCAGACGCCGTTTTCGCGCCAGGCAGTCTCGTTCGGACTGGCGTGTCTGCTCCGAAGCTCCGCCATTCTGCTCCTCTCATTCGCTCCCCGACCGCTGCTCCATATCGTCGCGCTGCTCCTTCCCTTTCTGGGGAGCTTTCTATGGAACCCCCCGGGAGCGGTTCTTCCATCCGACGCTTCTCGCGGCGGATTCCGTCTCTCGCCCCGGCTGGCGTTCCGTGTGGCTTCCTTCTTCATCGTCTCGGCGATGTTTTTGTCGATTCTTCTGGCGCAGGGAAGCGGCGAAGCGCTTGCTCCAAAGGTGCTGACGGATCCTTTGTACACACTGGGAGCGTTGGGAGCGGGACTTGCGCTTCTCCGCTGGTTCGCCGTCGACCTGAGGAGCATCTACTTTTTCGCGCAGTCCCTGCTGGTGCTGGGGTTCATGGCGTTCGCGGCGCTCGGCGGCGGGCGTCCGATGATTCCGCTTGCCCTGTTGCAGCTCGGCTTCGGAACGTTCGGCGCCTACCTCTTTACGCTGCTGCTCTATCTTGGGTCGCGCGCCGGAAGATCGGAGGCGCTTTCGGTGGTGAGCTCGATACAGGCGGTGAACAGCGGTTCGGTTGTTCTGGGGATGCTGCTGACCCGGGCGGCAGGCTTCTCGGCCGGTCTGCTCGAAGTGCCGTTTGTCCTCGCTGCCAGTCTTCTGGGCGTAGGGCTGCTTTTTTTCTCGGTACTCTTTCTCCGGGACGATCCGACGAGCTTCGCGGGCTTCGATCTCCGCGGCGCTTCGGAGGAAGATGTCCCTTCGAAGGAGGCCGGAGCGGAGCCTCCGAGAGCGGAAGCGGGGTCCGAGGGACGAGAAGAAGGGGTGTTTCTGCGTTTTATGGAGCAGGGGCTCTCGCTTCAGGAGATTCGGGTGGCGCTGCTGGTCGACGAAGGGCTTTCGAACGAGGATATCTCGCAGCGCCTCAACATCACCGCCAACACATTGCGGAGCCATCTGCGGAAGATCCACAAAAAGATCGGTTCATCCAGCAGGAAAGCCCTCCGTGAGGAACTTCGGAGAATGCGAGGCGATGCGTAAAGCGGTGCGGATATTGTGCGGACGTATGCTCCCGTGGGTTTCCCCGTGATCTGCCCGCAGAAGTCGAGAAACATGCGTCCCGCCGAGGAGAGAAGAGTATCGACATGGAAACGATGGAGACGACGATCTGTTTCCATGTGACCCAGGCAAAAAAAAGCGGACGCCGGCGTCCTAGATACGACGGACGCCGGCGTGTCGCCGAAAAAGAGCTTCAAAGGACATGACCTGTCGATTCCGGGCGCCGGGAAGAACTTCTCTCTGAACCATCCGTACGACTTCCCGGTGATCGGATTGTCCGGAACGGCTGCGATTCTGCCCCCGGCCGGCTTCGCCGCCGACCCTCGAACCAGTCGCACGCACCAACGCGAAAAGAGCGGAAAGTTTCAAAAAACATCCGCGTATCCCCTCTTTATGTTATAATTTCCATCTCTTATAGTAAATATTAGCCGCCCCCGAAATTCGGTCGGACGGCATGGAGGTATGATTTTTGCCGTGTCGTTCCACGCTCCGACGGAAGCAATTCTACAAATCGAAGGTTTGGTGAAAAACTACGGCCGGGTGGAGGTTTTGCGGGGCGTCTCCCTCTCTCTCCACGCCGGGGAGGTCCTCGCTCTCGTCGGCGACAACGGCGCGGGGAAGTCGACGCTGATCAAATGTCTCACGGGGTCGATCTCTCCCGATGGAGGCTCGATCCGACTCCGCGGAAAAGACTTCTGTTCGATCTCTCCCCGGCAGTCGATGGCGTTGGGGGTCTCCGCGGTCTATCAGGATCTTGCTCTCGTGGAGGAACTCGACGTGGCGACGAATCTCTTCCTCGGGGCGGAGCCGTTGAAGCTGGGGTTTCTTGTGGATCGTGCGCGGATGCACGAAGAGGCGGGCCGTAGGATCGAAGAGCTGGGAATATCGCTCCCTTCCACCCGCGCCCGGATTGCCGATCTCTCCGGAGGGCAGCGCCAGGCTGTTGCAATCGCTCGCGCGGTGATGCGGGCGTCGGCGAGGGAGCGAAACGGTATCGTCGTCCTGGACGAACCCACGGCGGCCATGGGCGTCCGCGAAAGCGAGCTGGTCCTCGGAATCGTGCGGGGATTGAGGGAGCAGGGAATGGCGGTGCTCTGCGTCTCGCACAACCTCCCGCAGGTCTTCCGGATCGCCGACAGGATATGCGTTCTGCGTTCCGGCGAAATGCTCTGGTGCGGGAGGACCGAAGATATTTCGATGAACGACGCGATCGCCATGATATCCGGCGTTCCAGCCGAAGAGGTGGAACGCGGAGGAAACCGCTTGTGAACAGGCTCCCCCAGCCCTTCTGGATAGGCGTTTCGCTCTTTGCGCTGGTTCTCTTTTTCTCGTGGCTGTCGCCGCATTTCTGGAGCGGGGACAACCTTGTGAACATCATGGATCAGAGCAGCATTAACATCATTGTCGCGGTCGGAATGACGCTGGTGATCGCGTCGGCCGGAATTGATCTTTCCGCGGGCGCGAACGTGGCGGTCTCCGGGATCGTGATGGCCTCGATGATAAAGGCCGGTTTCGGCGTCCTCCCGACGGTAGGGGCCGCGATGCTGACGGGAGCGATTCTCGGGCTGTTGAACGCGCTGCTTGTGGTGAAGCTGAAGATCAATCCGTTCATGGCCACCCTGGCCATGATGAGCGTGATCGGAGGCGGCGCGCTGATCGTCACGCAGGGAATTCCGATCTACGGTTTCTCCCCGGCCTTCGCATGGATCGGCAGAGGAAACATCGGCGGTTTTCCGGTCTCCGTCTTGATCTGTGCCGTCGTCGTCGCTGCGGGAGGTTTTTTGACGAGCTGGACGCGCCTGGGAATATATGCCGCGGCTTTTGGGGGGAACGAGGAAGCTCTGCGTCGTAACGGTGTCCGTACTCATCTGTACAAGGCGGCGCTGTACGTTCTGTGCGGAGTGTGCGCCGCGCTTGCGTCGGTGATTTTGACGTCGAAGCTGAACAGCGCGGAGCCGCTTGCGGGAACGATGGTCGAGATGAACGCCATCGCCACCGTGGTTCTGGGAGGTACAAAGATCCGGGGAGGAGCTGCGCGCATCGTCGGCACGCTCCTCGCAGGAATTCTTATGGGGGTGGTGCGGAACGGGTTGGTTCTGGCGGGAATTTCGTCGTACTACCAGCAGTTCGTCACCGGGTTCATCATACTGGCGGCGATTATTGTCTCGGAACGTTCGGGAGAAAAGAAAGGGCGGAGAAAATGAAAGGTGAGTTTCGGAAGATGAAGCGGTCTGTGGCGGGAGTTTTTCTGGCGTTGGTTCTTCTTGTCGGTATGGGGGCTTCGGCCTTCGGCGCGATGAATCCGATGGTTGCGGAGTCGATCATGATGATCGAGTCGCAGCTGGGGACGATTCCGGCGGAGGGCGGCGGCAAGAAGATAGGCGTCCTGGTCATCACCCTCTCCAACCCGTACTGGACTGAGATGAAGAAGCGCTACGAAGAGTGGTCTTCCGAGATGAACGTCTCGGTGGAGATCATGTCCGCTCCTACCGAGGGAGATCTTAAATCGCAGCTTGATACGCTCGAGACGATGGTTGTCAAGGGGTACGACGCGATCATTGTAACGCCGATGGACCCGTTCAACCTGATTCCGGGCGTTCTGAAGGCGAACGAAAAGGGAATTCCTATTATCTGCTCCGGCCCGGCGATCGACGCCAAGGCGTTGAAAGATGCCGGCGGCAAGCTCGACGGTTGGATCAGCGCGACTTTCCTCGACCAGGGAAGGCTTGCGGCGGAGGATATGGTGAAGAAGATGGGCGCCGAGGGCGGCAAGGTCGCGATCATCGAAGGAATTCCCGGAGCGGGGCAGAGCGAGGCGCGCAAGAAGGGCGCGGGCGACGTTTTCGCACAGGCGGGGAATGTCTCGGTCGTCTCCGTGCAGCCGGGGAAGTGGGACCGGAATCTGGCGTTCGACATCGCGACGAACCTCGTCAAGGCTACCCCGGATCTTCGCGGTATCTACTGCGCGAACGACGTGATGGCGCTGGCGGCGGCCGATGCGCTGGAAGCCGCGGGCAAACGCGAAGGAGTGCTGATCTACGGGACGGACTTCATCCCCGAAGCCCGGACCGCCATCAAAGAAGGAAAACTCCAGGGTTCCACCACTTTCTCACAGGCGGCATGGACGAGGGGGGCCATCGTGTACGCGCTCAAACTGGCCGAGCAAGCGACGAACCTTCCCGAGCGCCTGAACATACCGATCATGCTGGCGACGGCGGAGAACATCGGCGATTTCGAGGGCTGGAAGTAGTCTCTTTCCGATGACGCGGCGAATCGGCATTTTACTCTGCGACACGGACAATCCTTTCTGGCGGGAGAAGAGAGCGCAGTATCTGCGCCTTGCTCCTGAATGGCGTTTCGCGCCCGAGTTTCGGGCGCCGCGTTTCGTGAACGATGCGGAGGAGCAGTGCGACCTGCTTTCAGAGATGCTCGGCGAGGGGTACGACGCGATCGTGATCAACCCCCTCTCCTCGACGAACCTTGCGCCCGTCGTTCGCAAGGCCGTGGGGACGCCTCTGTTCGACGTGGGGCCGAAGTGCGATCCGCACGTCGTCGCCGGGGCGCCGGAGTACTACCCCGTCCCCGTCGCCGATTTCGAAGAGCAGGGGCGAATCGTCGCCGAGGCGCTGCTCTCCTCCATTAACGAGCCGGCGGGGTGGGCGCTTGCGCTGGGAGGGTTCCGGGACGCACGACACTCTGAGGCGCGCTGTCGGGGGGCGTTTCACGCTTTTGCAAAAGTGTTTCCGCAGCGCCGGATTCTTACCGGGTACTCGAATTTCGACCGCGACGAAGCGTATGTTATGGTCCGCGGTCTTCTGGCGGAATTGCCGGATGTCCGGACGATATTCTGCGCCAACGACCTGATGGCGCTCGGCGCTCTTCGAGCGCTCGAGGAAAGGGGCGAGGAAACGATTGCAGTAGGAGGCGTCGACGCCATCCCCGAGGCGTTGGAGGCCGTGCGCGAAGGAAGGCTCTGCTGTACGGCGGGCATTGTCCAGGAGGATGTCGTTCGTCTGGTCTACGAAACCGTGGAACAGTGGTTCAGGGAGGGTGTCGATGCTTCGCGCCCTCTTCTTCCGTCCATGCTGTACAGGAGGGTACGATGAACGACACGAAGATCGGCGTCTCCGGCGGGCGGTTTTTCGCCTTCCGGCTGGCTCCGGGGGAAGAGCTTCTCGGGGCGCTGCGGCGGGTCGTCGCCGCGAACGGTATTCGGGCGGGGTACGTCGCCGGGGTGGTCGGCAGCCTTTCGCGGGCGTGTCTGCGCTTCTCGGGGCGTCACGACGGGACGGCGCTCGACGGCTGCTTCGAGGTCGTTTCGCTCGTCGGGACGCTGGATGCGGAGGGCGAGCACCTGCACATGACGATCTCGAACCAGGAGGGAACGACGACGGGGGGGCACGTGCTGGAAGGGTGCATTGTCCGTACGACGATGGAACTCGTGCTGGGCGATCTCTCCGATCTGGAGTTCCGCCGCGAATACTGCTCTCTTTCCACCTACGAGGAACTTGCGGTCATGCCGCGAAAAAACGATAAAGGAGAATGAACGATGAAAAACAGAACGCTGGTACTTGTAGCTCTTTGCATCGCGCTGAACATGGGACTGGGGCAGATCGCCTCGACGCTGAAGCTCCCGATCTTTATGGATTCGATCGGGACGGTGCTCTCGGCCATCCTGATGGGGCCGTGGATCGGGATGCTCACCGGGCTGTGCACCAACCTGATCTGGGGCGTGCTGACGAGTCCCGTGGCGGCGGCCTTCGCTCCCGTGGCGATGGTCATCGGTCTTGTCGCGGGACTGCTGGCGCGTAAGGGGATGTTCCGCTCGCTGCCGCTCGTGATTGTCTCCGGCATCGTAGTGACGATCTTCGTGACGCTCGTCGCCACGCCGATCCGCACCTACCTCTTCGCCGGGGTGACCGGCTCCGGCGCCGACTTCTTCGTCGCCTATTTGACCGCCGTCGGGCAGAAACTGTTGCAGTCGGTGGCGCTCACGGTTATCTGGACGAACCTTGTGGACAAGATCGTGGCGTGCTTCGTCGCCTGGCTGCTGGTGAAACAGCTTCCTGAGCGCATCAAGTCGCTTTTCCCGGGCGCTTCGGACGTCGCCTGAGGCGTCGTGGGGAGACAGCGCGCACTTACGGGGCCCTTGGGCTCCTTCCTTTTGTGGGGACTCTGGGTCGGGGGCTCGATGCTGCTCCCGGCCCTTCCCTTTGTTGCGGTCATGGCGGCTGTCTCGGCGGTTGCGCTCGCTCTTTGGCCGAAGTCGCGAAGCAGCGTCAAGGGCGTGGCGCTCTTCATGGGCCCGCTGGCTTTCGGCTTCTGGTTGATCCACGGCGGCGTCTTCGCCTCGCTGATCGGCGGCGTCGTTCTGCAGACGCGCGGAGTCTGGGCGTTCGGCCTTTGGCTCCGTATCCTCTCGGTGGTCGCCGCAAGCCGCATCTGGCTCGCCTCCTTCCCGCCCCCGCAGCTCATCCGTTCGCTTCTGGCAGGGAGCCTCCCGGCGAGCTTCGCCTTTTTGCTGGCGAGCCCGCTGCTGCTAACCGAGCAGATCAAGGCGCGGATCGCCCAGATTCAGGAGGCGCAGCTGGCGCGCGGCGTTCCGGTGCACGGCTCGTTTCGCGAACGAGCTTCCTCGCTGACGGCGCTGCTCTTTCCGTTGGTGTTGGGGCTGCTGAACGACATCCCCTCCCGGAGCGCCGCGCTCGACATGAAGGCGTTCGGACTGTTCCGGCGTCGTTCGAGCCTCTTCGGGGGCAGGGAGCCGGCGGTCGATTTGCGCGACCACGACGAAACGTCCCGGACCGGCGTAGCGATGAAAGCGCGCCAAGTATCGGACGGGGGCGATGCGCCCCGCGAAACGGCGCTCATTGCTGAAAACGAGGAGGACCGCGGTTCCTCGTCGTCGTTGCCGAATTTCATGTCGACTCGCGAATACGTTTGTCGTCCGGCAACGTTGGACGCTCTCGGCGCGCTTCCCTTCATCGCTCTCGACGACGCACGTTTCACCGCGCCCGGAGCGGACGCCCCGCTTGTTTCGGTTCCCGCGCTGCACCTCTTCCCCGGAGAATGGATGTTGCTTGAAGGCGGAAACGGCGCTGGGAAGTCGACGCTGGCGACGATGCTGTGCGGGGGCGTTCCCGAGCACCGGACCGGCGTCCTCTCGGGTCGCGCGGAGATTTCCGGGGAACCGGTCGCCTCCCGAACGAGTCTCGAATGGTCGCCGAACGTGCAGCTCGTGCAGCAGAACCCTCAACTCTCCCTCTCGGGGTGCGCCTTCACGGTGTACGAGGAGGTCGCCTTCGGACCGGAGAACTTGGCCCTCCCGCTCGACGAAATCCACGACCGCGTCGACGACGCGCTGGAACTTTTCGGGATAACCCACTTGAAAGAAAATCACCCGGCCTACCTCTCGGGAGGGGAGGCGCAAAAGGTTGCGCTCACCTCCGCGGCGGCGATGCGCCCTCGCCTGTTGCTGCTCGACGAGGCCTTCAGCCGAATTGCCTCCGCGGACGTTCCCGTCATCCTGGAGCGCCTGCGGGCGTGGTCGAAGAGGATCGGCGCTGGGGTGCTGCTTCTCGAACGGCGCGGACAGCTCTTCGAGCGCTTCTGCGACCGCGTCGGATGTTTCCGGGACGGCGTTGTGCTGGAACATGATGAAGAAACGGTCGGGAGGAGTACCGCCGGGCGTTCGCGACCGGAAGCGGCTCCGTCGGTTTTTCGCGGCGACACGGAGAGTTTCTCCGCCGGGAAGCGACACGGAGACGAAGACCGGTCATGTTGTGAAAACGTCGGTCTTGAGCGGGACGATTCCGAAGGAAGCGCGGACAGGGGGCGCCTATCGGAGGCGTTTGTCGGGAAGAAAGGAATCACGGTTCCCCGCGAAGAGCGCGCCTGCCCTGCTCCGCGTTCGGAACCTCGACTTCCGATGGAAAGGTCGGAGCGAGCCGCTGCTCCGCTCGCTGAACGCCGAACTTCGTTCCGGCGAACGGGCCGCGCTCGTGGGGCCGAACGGCGCGGGGAAGTCCACGCTGATGCGCCTCTGCGCCGGATTGTTGACGCCGGAGCGCGGCGATGTGCTGCTTGCCAAAGCGTTGGTATCGGCGATGGCCCCGAAAGAGCGCGCGGCACGGATAGGCTTTCTCTTTCAGGACGCGGAGCGCCAGATATTCCACTCGACGGTGGCCGACGAAGTGCTCTTCTCGCTCAGGGATGAAGCGCTCTCACCCGATGAACGGATGGAGCGGCTGGAAGAGGCGCTGCTCGCGACGGGGCTTCGGGGGAAAGAGAAGAAGCATCCGCTGGACTTGAACGCGGCGGAGCGGCGCATGGTCGCCGTCGCTTCGATCGCGGTCCGGGGTGCGGAGCTCCTGCTGCTCGACGAGCCAAGTCGCGACTTCGACCCGCAGTGGCAAGAGCTGTTCGAGGAGTGGCTTCGCGGACAGAGCGCGGCGGTCCTCGTAATAAGTCACGATCCGGACTTCGTCGAGCGCCTCTTCCCGAAGGTCTGGAGTTTGCACGAAGGGCGGCTTTCGATCTGATTTCTCCTCGATTTTCCTTTTCGGGACGCATCGTGTCTCCCGTTGTTTATTTTTTCAGAAGCAAGAGCAGAAGCAGCGGAAGAAGAGAAGCGCCCAGCGCCGACGGACCTCCGATCGAACATCCCCCGCCTTCTTCCGGGAGGGGCGGTGTAATAGGGGCGCTCTTCGTATCGGCTTCCGTTACGAACGCAGGGTCGACGACCCGGCCGTTCGCCGCGCCGTCAAGGTCGAATCTTCCCCCGTCTTTAAGAGCAAGCGCGATGCGACAGTCGGAGGAGATTGCGTCGCCCCGACCAAGCACCCTCTCCAATTCATGTCTGTCCTCGATGTTTGCGAATTCGACGACGGCCGAGTGTCCGTCGATCAGTTCCTCGAACGAGAATGCCTGAACGAAGGGCTCCGCGGCCTCCGCCGAGAAGACTTTGATCACGTACAGATTCTCGGCGCTCTCGCCTCGAAAACTCTCCGGGATGGTGAAGAAGAGAATGGCCGTCGCGGCGTCTTCCGCCGCCGTTTTTCCGGTATCGCCGCCGAGGAGGGCGATGAAGAGCGCTATCGGCGCTTCCGCCGCTCCCTCGGGAATGTTCAGGCCCTCCAGAAGGGTTTTCAAATGTTCGATGCCTTCGGGGGCGATGAAGATTCTTCCGGATTCGTCGATATCCAAAAGTTCGATGATCGCTTCGATGCGGTCTTCGGGAACAAGAGCTTTCCGGAGAGCGGCCCGGATCGCCTCTTTTTTCTGCTCCGGCGTGGCGCGCAAGGGCGGCTCCGCGATCAAGGGCGCGCCGTCCGTCGGGAACGAGCCGCTCGTCCAGGGCGTTCCCGACGGGATCGCGGGAACCGGGACAGGTAGAACGGGGCGCGGCCCCGGAGCAGGGATCGGTGTCGGAGAAGGTTCCGGCGTTGGTTCGGGTTCCGGTAGAGGTCCCGGCGTGGGGGCGTGGGGCGGGGTTGGCGTCGGAGAAGGTTCCGGCGTGGGGGACGGGGTTGGCGCCGGAGTCGGCTGAGTCTGGTAGGCGCCAATGTCCACCTTCGCGGGAGCCTCCGGACGGGGAAGGCCGCGTTGGTCTTTGGCCGGGACGACGCTTCCGGCAATCGGCGTTCCGGACGGCAGTCCCGCCCCGAGGGCCGAGCTTCCGGACCCGAGCGCATGCGTCTTCGTCGGGCCTCCGTTGTCGGAGAGAGGCGAAAGCTTGGGATCGAGACCGATATTTCCAAGGCCGACGTATCCTCCTTCGACGACGCTGTGCTCGATCGTCTGTCCTGCGGTGATCTGGTCGATACCTCCCCAGAAGATCGAGTTCGTCACGGCGACGACGCCGTTCTGCCGGCGTATCCCTCCGTTGGTTCCGCCGTTGTTGCTGAATGTGCAGTTCACGACGACGAGCGTCCCCCCATTATTGTATACTCCTCCTCCTTCGCCGCCGGCGTTGTTTTCGGAAAAGGTGCAGTTCGTCAGCGAGACATCTCCGTCGTCGTCGTTGAACAGACCGCCGCCGGAGGTCGACCCGTTTCCGGAGAAGAGGCAACCGCTCGCCGAGAGAGCGCTCTCTTTGTTGTATATACCCCCGCCTGACGTAGCGATGTTTCCGGAGAAGGCGCAATCAGTCGCCGTCACGGAGCTTGAGTCGTTGAACATCCCGCCGCCGCCGAGCGCGGTGTGCCCCGAAAATACGCAGCCGGTTATCGCGGGCGCGCCCTTGCTGTTGTACATCCCGCCTCCGAGCGACGCGGCATTCCCGGAGAACGTGCAGTCGACGATCACAGGACTGCTTTCGCTGTTGTACATGCCTCCGCCCTGAGCTCCTCCGAAGCCGTTCGCCAGGAAGACGCAGTTCGTTACCCGGGGACTTCCCTTGTAGTTGAACATATCGCCGCCCTGGGAGAGCGCGATGTTGCCTGAAAACGTGCAATCGGCTACTGTCGCGGCCGCCTCGCTGTTGAACATTCCTCCGCCCTGGAGCGCGACGTTCCCCGTGAATATGCAGTTCCTCGTCGAGGGGGAGCCGCCGTTGTTGAACATTCCGCCCCCGCGTCGCAGCTCGTCCGAGCCTCCGTCGGCGTATCCTCCGGTGATGGTGAAACCGTCAAGGATTGCCCCGGGCCCCGTTCCGGCGTCGGCGGAGACGACGTGGAAGCTGTTGTCGGTCGCCGACGCCGGATCGCCGATGTTCCCCGAAAGTACGGCGACGTTGACGGTCCAGTCTCGCTGCTCCAGCGACGTTTCTCCCCCCGCGAAGCCGCCGTAGAGCGAGACGCCGCCTTTGAGAGCGAAGGAGATCGAGCGCTCAAGGGTAGCCGTGGGTGTGTAGGTTCCGCTCGCCGCCCGGATTTGGTCGCCCGTGTTCGCCGCTGTCAGCGCGTCCTGTAGGTCTTTGAAGGCGTCGGTCCACGATGAACCGTTGTTCGCGCCTGCCGCGTCGGCCTTGACGTAGAGCACCGCGCTCTCCGCCGCCGATGGGAGGAGCAGCGCAAGAACCGCGAACAAGAGTATCCGTATGAAGCGTTCTTTTCCAGCGTGTATTTCGAGACGCCTCTTCCCCGACATGTTTCGCCATCTCCCTTTGCTGTGCGATGAAGTTCCTCTTCCGGAACCGTCCGAGAATCGTCAAGAACGACGTGTCATCAAGGTGAGTGTACAGAAAAAGCGACGCTGCGGGGAGGGTGATTTTGTTAACCCCCCCCCTTGAAAAGCGTGCCACGACCGAAAAATCGGTGCGCGGATAGAGGTTCGTCATCGGAGGTATCTCATCGGAACAAATCCGCTTCCGCTTTGATTCGTTGTATGGCCGACAAAACGGGTGACGAGGTTTTGAAGCGCTTCCGATGTTATCGTTTCCGCCGCCGGCTTCGTCATATCTTCCTCGCCCGAAAGGACGAACTGCGTCATAACGTGCCTGATCGACTCAGTCGAGGCGAGGAGCATTCTCGAGCAAAGAGTACGCATGTGCACGGTTTTTAGCATTGGAGCCGAGGCTCTTTTGCTCTAGGCGAAGGTCCCTGTATTGTCGTGTTATGGAAAGAGAATGCGAGATGGGAATTCCTATTTTTTGCGAGCGTTCGAGGTGCGGAAACAGAACCGAACGCCGATATGCTCCGGAGAGGAAAGGAGAGGAAAACAGAGGAAACGCTCCGTCAGGTCCTATCGCTGCGTCGAACGGACTGCGGAGCGTTGCTCGGTTGGCTCCTCCTCCCGAGGCGCGTATTCCACACGATTTCTTCCGCGCCTTTTCGCCTCGTACAGCGCTGCGTCGGCCATTTTTACGAGCTCCAGCGGCTCGTTCCGGGCGTCCGGCGTCGTCGAGGCGCACCCCATGCTTATCGTGAGCTTGCCGAAGGGCGTTCCGTCGTCCCTTGCGATGTCCAGTTCCTCGACGGCGGCGCGCATTGTCTCGGCGAGTGCGACGGCGCCGTCGATTCCGGTGTTGGGAAGGAGCGCGACGAATTCTTCTCCTCCGAACCGGGCGACAAGGTCCGCCGGTCGTCTCGCCCTGTTGTGTAGCGCTTCCGCGCATTTTCTGAGCACCTCGTCGCCCGCCGTATGGCCGTAGCGGTCGTTATACTTCTTAAAGAAGTCCAGATCCATCATGATGAGCGAAAGAGGAATCTCTTCCCGCGCGGCGCGCCTCCATTCGCTTCCGAGACGCTCGTCGAATCTGCGGCGGTTCGCGATTCCGGTGAGCGGATCGATGCGGGTGAGCGTGCGCAGCGTGGCGGCCGCCATTTCGAGCGTCGCTTTTTCGTGGTCGAGAGCTTCTATTTTTATGAAGGCCGCGGAGTAGCGACGGGCGAGGGCGACCGACTGCAAAAAAATGAAGACAAGGAATCCGGAGGGCGCGATGTACGCCGTGTCGATAAGAAGCTGATGGTAGCAGATGTCGTTGCCGATGCAGAAGAGATAGAAGACGAACGCCCCGAGGAAAAGCGGCGCTCCCTCCCGTTTTCTTCGCACGGCAAGGATGAGGACGGCGAGGCAGTAGAGTCCTCCGAGCGCGATCACGATTTCGAACGGCGTCAGGAACGCGGTGAAGACGCGTGCGGGGGAGAAAAGAATCAGCGCCATGTATGCGACGGCGACCCCGTTGAACGCACAGACGACGACGTCGTTCATTTCGTCGCGGAACAGCGACCGGAGAAAGAGCGTGAAGGATGGGACTCCCAGCGAAAACGGAAGATACGCGAGGCGCACGTGCAGGTTCCACGGAATTTCGGGGAAGAGCAGAAGAATGCACTGTTCGTCGATAACCAGGACGCGTACGGCCATCAGCAGGCAGAAGGAGGCGAAATAGAGCGCGCTCTTTTCCGTTCGTCTCGGAAGGAAGATCGCCAGGTGATAGAGGGCGATCATGAGCAGGCTCCCGAAGGTGAAGAACTTCGCGCCGATCCTCTTCTCGCGGAACTCCCTCACCGCGCCGGGCGTTCCCAGCAGCGGCGTCATGGCGGGGCCGCCTCTGGCGTGGTGAAAGTTCGAAACGTGCGCCGTCAGTTCAACCGTCCCGTCGGTCACTGGAAATTCGACGACGACCGGACGCCAGCTCGGAATCGTGGTGTCGCGATCGACGCCCGGCGTCCCTTCTTCCGCGGCGAGAGCGCCGTCGATATAGAGCGCGTAGGCTGTTTCCCATGCCGGAACAAGGAGTGCGAGGCGTTCCGGGAGTTGCGTGCCGAGGAGGATTCTCAGACGATAGGTGGCGGAGCCGCTTCCGGGGAGTTGCTCTCCTTTGGAGACGATCCCTTTCCATGTCGACGGAAGCGGCGCGAATTCCGCGTCGTCAAGGGGACGGGAACGGTCCGTCGCGCCGGGGGATTCGAAACGTCCGTAGGCGAACTCCCACTCTCCCGCCAGCGAATGCAACCGGTCGAAATCCTGCGCCCTCAGATCGAGAACTCCGCGCTCCGCACGGGGAACCGCTCTTTCCGCGGCGGCCGGAGAAAACGGCTGGAGCCAAAGAACCGCGAATACGAGGAGGATAAGTCGGAAGCGGTTGTACAGGCTGTTTTTGTAGTGAACAACGCCGCGCATGCGTCGTGTCCCGGACGGTATGATGCTACACCACCTTGGAGAGCGACCGGCGGGTCTGTTTCTCCCGGTACATTCTTTGATCCGCGATATAGAGGAGCTCTCCCGTATTCCGGCCGTCCTCCGGAAAGAGCGCGCTCCCGATGCTCATCCTCAGAAGGAGCTTTCGTTTGTCGTCGAGTTCGTGCTCCCTCTCCACCGAGCTTCGGATCGTCTGTTCCAAGCGCTCCAGGTCATCGCGGTCCTTCACCTCGCGCGTCAGCACCACGAATTCGTCCCCGCCGAACCTGGCGGCGATATCCTCGGGGCCCACGGTGTGTTCAAGAGCGCGGCTCATCAGCACCAGCGCCCTGTCTCCGGTGGCGTGTCCGTGGAGATCGTTGAGCTGTTTCAATCCGTTGAGGTCGATCAGCAAGAGAGCGAACTTCTTCCGCATCTCGCTTTTTCGGCCGAGCAGCAAGTCGGCTGTCCGGTCGAACTTTCTCCGGTTGGCAAGGCCGGTCAGACTGTCATGGTCGGCGATCTTCAGGATAAATCGCCTCGCTCTGAACATGACCGCCATGCAGAGGCCGCAGGTCCACCCGGGCGCCCACAGGAGAAAAGCAAAGTAGACGAGGGAGGACGACACGTGCATCTCTCTTTCTGCCGCTCCGGAGAAGGCGAGCAAGCAACGGCGGGCCAGCGTCGCCGCGAGGAAAACGCAGCAGAACGAAGGAATTGCGTGGATGCCTCGTTCCAATCCTTGCGTTCTCTTCATCAGGAAGAACGCGATGAGAAGCAGGATGAGGATCATGATAGGGTCGTTCACCATGTATCGTGCGAAGGCGTTCTCTGCGCTGAAAAAAGACGCGCCCGATAATAATGCGACTGCGAACACAGACAGTACAAGCGCTCGTTTGCTTTCGCCGCCGATCCTTTGAAAACGAAGGATGCCCTCAAGGGCCAGAAGCAGAGCAAAAGGGAAACTGCCGACGACGAAAGGGAGCATGAAATGAGTGATTGCTTCCCCGCCCGCGATGTTCAGAAGAAAAAAATGCGCAAAAAGACCGGAACCCGCGACGAAAGTAGCCGCCGCCCAGCAGGCGGGGCCTTTTTCGGAGGGATTCATTCTCCAAAGCGCGAGCATCGTGGCGCATGATATCAGGGAGGTCGCCCCGAGAGCGACTTCAAGCGTCGCCAGATCGAGAACGGCGATGAGTTTTTCGAACATTGTCCTTCGCCTCCGCCAATTTTTGTCCGGATGTCCGTTGCGCTCCGTTGTGGAATAATAATGCGTCGCAATTCTATCACTTTTGATGTGATTTTGCTGGGGTTTTTTGTACTCTTTTATCCCCTGCGGTAAACTTTTCTTTCTTTTCCTTGCCAGCCATGGTATTTCGGGCTATTATGAGTTTATTTCAACGCTCAAGACAAACAAGCAAACAAAGGAGACGCCATGACACCTCTTCTTTCCGATACCCTGCGCCATAAAAAGTTGTACCTTTTGGACATGGATGGTACCCTGTACTTGGGCGACCGGCTGTTCCCCGTTGCTCCGCCCTTTCTCGACGCCCTGCGCGCGGCGGGCGCCCGGTATCTGTTTTTAACCAACAACTCCAGCCGCGGCGCCGACAGCTATGTGCAAAAGTTAGGCGGTATGGGTATTTCCGCTTGTGAAGAGGATTTTTTCACCTCCACCGATGCTGCCTGCGCCTACCTGCGCGCCCACTACAGGGGCAACAAAATCTACGCTCTGGGGACCGCATCCTTCAGGCGTCACCTGAAGCAGAAGGGCTTTCCCGTCACCGACCAACTGGAGGACGACGTCGACTGTCTCCTGATGGGCTACGATACCGAGCTTACATACCAAAAACTGATAGACGCCAGCATCTTGCTTGGCAGGAATGTAACCTACCTCGCTACCAACCCCGACTGGGTATGCCCCACAGCTTTCGGTTATGTGCCGGACTGCGGCTCCATGGCGCAGGCGCTGGAGCACGCCACAGGAAGGCTGCCCCTCTTCCTGGGCAAACCACAGCCCGAAATCGCCCTGCTGGCCATGGAAAAGGCCGGCGTTTCACCCGAAGACACCGTGTTGGTGGGCGACCGCATCTACACCGACATCGCCTGCGGAAAACGCGCCGGCATCACCTCCATCTTGGTCTTCAGCGGCGAAACCACAAGGGAAGCTCTGCAAGAGAGCGACATCCAGCCGGATTTTGCTCTCAAGGATGTAGGTGAAATCACCGCCGTACTGCAGGCAGTATCCGGTCGTTAAACAGCTGTATTTTTCATGTTTTTTCTTTTTTTTCTTCTTGCGGTAATTTCCTGTTCATGGTAATGTGATAACAACATATGGGACATGTGCCCCAAAAATCAGCGTAAGGAGGTTCTTATCAATATTATGAAAAAGCTACTTGCGTTGCTTCTGTGTGTCATGTTACTCCTTCCTGCAACAAGCGCCCTGGCTGTAAACGAAGAACTGTCCGGTAAGGTCGTCATCTACACATCTATGTACCAGTTCGTCATAGATATGATGGACGAGGCCATGGCCAAGGAATTCCCCAACCTGGACGTGGAGTTCTTCTACGGTGGCACAGGTTCCCTGCAGCAGAAGCTGGCCGGCGAAATCGAAACCGGCAAGTTGGGCTGCGACATGATGCTGGTGGCCGAGCCCGCGTACTCGCTGGAGCTCAAAGAAGGCGGTTGGCTGCACCCGTACGTCATCAAGGATGCCGAAAACCTGTTGCGCTTCCCCTACGACAAGGAAGGCTACTGGTATCCCGTGCGCGTCTGCAACATGGTGCTGGCGTACAATCCCGAACGCTACAAGCCCGAAGAACTGCCCAAGAGCTTTGAAGAGTTCGCCCACGACAAAAGCCTTAAGGGCCTTATCTCCATGGGCAACCCCTTAACCTCCGGTACCACCATGGCCAGCGTGGCCGCCCTCAGCGACCTGTATGGCTACGAATACTTCGAAGCGCTGGGCGCCAACAACGTCATGATCGAGTCCGGCTCTGTAGCGTTGACCAAGCTGGAAACCGGCGAATGCAAAACCATCATGATTCTGGAAGAATCGGTTCTGAAGAAGCGAAAGACAGAGGGTAGCAAACTGTCCGTCATTTACCCCGAGGACGGCGTCATCCTGATTCCCTCCACCGTCATGACGGTCGCCGAAGACCGAAGCGCCAATATGAACATCGCCGCCTGCCAGGCCATCACCGACTGGTTGCTGTCCGAAGCGGGCCAGAAGTTTGTGGTGGCCGGCTACATGCACTCGGTGTTCAAGGGCAGCCGGGACATTCCTTTCGACTCTATCGATACCAACGAATTGATTAAGAAGGATATCGGCGTCGACTGGGTGCGCACCTACAAGCAGCGCAACGAAATCCAGAACGCCTTCCAGCAAAGCGTGACCGTTTCCAAATAATACGAAGTCCCCATTGCACAGCAAATCGGGCGGAGGCAGACCGGCGGATTTGGTTTTCCTTCGCCCTTTTTAAAGGATGCACACCATGAAAACACTTGCCGGCGCCGACCGCGCTATCGAACGTCGTACTCAAACAGCACTGGGCATTTTATTGCTGCTGACCATCGCAATGATTGCCCTTGGCATCTATGGCATACAGTCTCTCAACCAGTCCGGCTTTGACGACGCAAAGGGCTTCGGGTTTATCCGCGACGCCGGCCGTATGGCCGGCAGAAACGCAGACCAGGATGTCGTGCTGTTGTATTCTCTTCCCACAGACGCGCAGCAGGCCGTCGAAAACGCCTTGGATACGACCATCCGCGCCTTATGGCAGCGTGTGCGCTACGCGGGCGAAACCACGCAGGATTTTGCACGCGCCGACAGCGTAAAACGGCAAGGCGTCATGCAGTCGCTGTTGCGCGAAACGCAGGATACTGATTTGCAGCAGACCATCCGCCCTGCGGTTGAAGCCCTGTCGTTGATGCGCGAGGAGATGACGGCGGATGGATTGCCCGCTTATGAAAAACTGCTGAAGGATGTCGCCGCCCTCCTGCCCGCGGCAGAGGCGCAGTCCCTGCGGGTGCGCCTTGCCGATCTTAAGCGGACAGAGGCCGCCGCCGCCCGCACCGACATTCGCCGCCGCTCCCAAGCCCTGTTTGAAGAGGCTGTCGCGGAAAGGCGTCTGTCCCGCTTTACGGACGGAGGCGCCGGGCTGATTCCCGTCGCCAAGGCCTTGTTTAAGGAGTTGCATGTCGCCGCGCCCACCGCCGATGTATCCTCGGCCTTCGAACTTGTCAAGCAGGTTCCCCGGCAGCAGGAGGCCTATGCCTCGCTGTTCGGTTTACCCGCGTACGAGGGTACGCAAAAGGTGCTCGCTATGCTGGACGCCAAGGAGATTGCCGGCGCGCGCCTTGTTGCCTTCAACAAAGAGGCGTATGCGCTGCTCAAGCGATACCACCCAGATATCGACAGCGTCGACCATCTGCCGCTTATCGCCATGCAGGCCGAAGCTATGAAGGCCGAGTTTGGCGATGCGCTCAGCCGGCAGGCGGATTTATTGGCTGCCCGAGCAAGGAATGACAGACTGTCGCCCCTGTTGCAAGAGGCCGCCGCCGCCGCTCTGCTTTCGGCGCCCCGGGAGAAGCGTGTCATGCTCTCTTCCCTCATCGCCGCCATTGAGGGCAAGGAAGTACATGTTCAGGAAGACGGGCTCGTCCGCCAGCTGATTGCGCAGCGCGACGCCGAGACCGCCGGCAGCATCGAGAGATACTTGGGAAATTTGCAGGGGGAAAGCGCCCTGAAAACAAAGCTTATGCTCCTGCAAACACTGTATGTGTTTGACGCGCCCCGCCTGCCCCCCGCCGCGCAAGAGGTGGTGAGATCCCTCCCTGACGCGGAACGCAATAAGCTCAGGCTGGACATATTGTACCGTCTGTCGGGCGCGCACGCCTCCCTGCCCGAGGCAGTGGAAAGCGTCTTCGCCAAGGACGGCGCCGAGCTCAACGAGCAGCTGTTCCACCTCTTTTTAGCCGGCCGCACCCCACAGTTGCATGTGTTCAGCGAGGATACCGATACCGGCCTACGCCTTGCCGTCCGCCAGAACGCCCCCCGCGTGCGTGCCGCGCAAACGGCGGCGCAGGGAGGCGGCAACGCGCTCTTACAAACCGTCAACAGCCACGGTAAGTCGCTGACGCTCCTGGGCGCCCTGCTCTTTATCGACATCCTGATACTGTTTTTCCTGATGCGCTCGGGCCGCGACTGGCGCTTCGATGTCAAATGGCTGTTGATTCTGCTGATTGTCGACTTTATGCTGGTTTTCCAGATATTGCCTCTGGGTTACCTTTTATTCAAGGCCATTAAGCCGGGCGACACCTTTTCCTTTGTCACCTTCAGCCGCCTGTTCAGCTACAACATGAACCGCAGCGCGCTGGTCAACACCATTATAGGCGGCTTCGCCGCCATGGTACTGGGGACCCTGATCGCCTTCCCGCTCGCGTGGATGGTGGGGCGCACCAACATGTACGGCAAGAAGTTCTTCCGCCACGTGTTCGTGCTTACCTACATGGTGCCGCCCTACGTGGGCGCCATGGCGTGGCTGCGCCTGTTGAACCCCAACGTGGGCACCATCAACGTGCTGCTGAGAAGTTTGTTCGGCATCGGCGAGGCTGCCGGCCCCATCAACGTGTACTCGCTGGGCGGCCTGGTCTGGGTGCTCACCACTTTCTACTACCCCTACGCCTTTATCACCATTTCCCGTGCGATGGAGAAGATGGACCCCTCCCTGGAAGAGGCTTCCCGCATCTCGGGCGCTTCGCCCTTCACCACGCTGATGCGCGTTACTTTGCCCATCATGACGCCCTCCCTGATTGCGGGCGCCTTGCTGGTGTTCGTCAGCGCCGCCAGCTGCTACGGCATCCCTTCCATCATCGGGGCGCCTGGCCGCGTGCACACGGTCACCACCCGCATCATCGAATACTACGGTCGCGGCACCCAGGGTCTTAACGACGCCACCGGTCTGGCCGTCTTTTTGATGGCGCTGGCCATCCTGATACTGTACCTGTCCGACTTCGTGCTGGCTAAAAAACAGTACATCACGGTTTCGGGCAAGTCCACCCGCCCCAACATTGTGGATTTGCGTGCCTGGCGCTGGCCGCTGACGTTGCTGGTAGGTCTGTTCGCCGTGATGGTGGTACTGGTACCCTTCGCCACCATCCTCACCACCTCGCTCAAAATCGACGTGGGCAAGCCGCTCATGGCGGAAGGCAACTTCACCTTCACCCAGTGGAGCACCATCTTCTCCCGCTCCGAAACCATGAGCTCGCTGCAAAACAGCCTTGTGTACGCCGGGGTGGCCGCTACGGCGGGCATACTGGTGGCCATCACCATGAGCTACCTGATGCAGCGCACCCGCATCCGGGGCCGCCGCCTGCCCGACTTTTTAATCACCCTGGGCTCTGGTTCCCCCTCGGTGGTCATCGCCCTGGGGCTTATCATGAGCATGCAGGGCCGTTTCGGCGTCAACATCTATAACACCGCCTACATCCTCATCGTCGCGTATCTGATTAAATACATGATGATGGGCATGCGCACCGTCACCAGCGCCATCAGCCAGATACACATCTCCTTGGAAGAATCCTCGCAGGTGTCGGGCGCTTCCTGGGTGACGACCATGCGGCGTGTCACAGGGCCGCTCATCTTCCCCTCCATCGCGGCGGGCTGGTTCCTCATCTTTATTCCCTGCTTCTACGAATTGTCCATGACCACGCTCCTTTACTCAAACACCACCAAGACCATCGGTTTCCAGCTGTACGAGTATTGGACCTATACCAGCCAGCCCCAGGCCAGCGCCCTGGCTTTTGGTATTCTGCTCATCGTCATCCTGATTAACCAGTTTTTCAGCCGCCTGACCAAGGGCGAGTTCACCATTTGATTGGGGAGCCACATTATGTCAAGCGTAACAATCCGTCAAGTCACCAAGTCTTTCGGCAACAACGTGATTCTGAGCAGCTTTGATGAAACGTTCAAAGACGGCGAGTTCGTCACCCTGCTGGGCCCCTCCGGTTGCGGCAAAACCACCATGTTGCGCATGATTGCGGGGTTTGAAAAACCCACCACCGGGGAAATCTATATAGACGATACCCTGATCAGCTCCGACAAGGTATTTCTGCCGCCTGAAAAGCGAGGCGTGGGCATGGTGTTCCAAAGCTATGCCGTCTGGCCGCACATGGATGTCTTTCACAACGTGGGCTACCCTCTGGCCATCGCCAAAAATGACAAGGCCTCCATCGAGCGGAAGGTGGCGCGCGTGCTGGACATCGTGCACCTGTCGCAGTATGCCAAACGCTACCCCAACCAGTTGTCGGGGGGACAGCAGCAGCGCGTTGCCCTCGCCCGCGCCTTGGTGGCCGAGCCCAAGCTCCTGCTGTTGGACGAGCCGCTGAGTAACCTGGACGCCAAGCTGCGCGAATCCATGCGCTTTGAAATCAAAGAGATCCAACGCAATCTGGGCATCACGGTGGTGTACGTTACCCACGATCAGACAGAGGCCATGGCCATGAGCGACCGCGTATTCCTGATCAACCGCGGCGTTGTGCAGCAGAAGGGCTCCCCCGAAGAAATCTACCGTCAGCCCGTCAACCAGTTCGTGGCGGACTTCCTGGGCAAGGTGGATTTTATCAAGGGCGAGGCCGCCGGCGGACGCATCCGCTTACACCACACCGAGGTATCGCTGCCGTATGCGGGCGACAAAAAAGGCGCCGTAGAAGTGGCCATCCGCCCCGAAAACATTACGATGTCCAGGGAAAAGGGTGACATCGAGGGTACGGTGACCGCCGGCTACTACCTTGGCGACGTAAGCGACTACCGGGTCGCCGTGGGCGGTATCGTTCTGCGCGTCATCACCGAGGGACGCGTCTACCGCGACTTCACGCCGGGCGACAAGGTCTTGCTCTCCTTGGATGATTTTATTGTCTACGACGACGATGGCTCCTTGGAGGAACAGTTAAAGATAAACACCTGATGTTCCCTTGAGGCTCCTTGCTCTTTCGTGCGCGGGGCCGGGAAAAGAATGAGGTATACGCCGCGATGGCGTTGCGTACAGGGCGATACGCTCTTGTTTCGGCGGCCTCCGTCTTGAAAATGAACACCGGGGAGAGATCGAAACAGAAATCCGTCGTCGTCTTGTATTTCCACGCGGTCTTCGCTTTTGGTCCCTCTCCCTTCATGATTTCCTCCAAATCCTCTACGCAGCCGGATACCTTGAGCAGTTCGCACATCTTCATACTCGACGAAACTCGGCTTCCTGAAGGCTTTTCGGGATGGGGCGACACCAGCCGAAGGAATCATCGTCGACAGATCAATGGAAACGAACATATCAAGGAGGTTCCGTGTGAAAAACACCCTTTTTTCGTGCATACTTCTTCTTTCTCTCTGCGTCGTCGCCCCGGCGGATTCCGGAGCGCAGGACAACGGCGGGCGTCTTCTTGCGACGCTGGTCTCGCTGCTGCTTCCCGAGTCGATGGAACTCCGCATGGACGAGCCTCCGGATGACGCGGGGAGTGTCCGCAACATTTCCGTTGCGGTGCGCGGAGCCTCGCTGACAGGCTTCCGAGTGGAGCGGATCGCGCTGGAGTCCTCCTTCCTGGAGCTGTCGCCCCCGTCGTCGTGGAAGGCCGGCGACCGCAACTCGCTTGCCGTGCGAGGCGCGCTGCGGACGAACACGGAAATAGTCCTCCTTGAAGAAGATATCAACGCCGCGCTTGAACCGTACGCGACGGAGCAGTACCGCCTTGCCGTCGATCTGAAGCCGGGAATCATCCGCCTTCGCGTCAACTTCACGCCGGGACGCCCGGGTTTCGGAAGCCTGGCCACGGTGGACGCCGGACTTGAAATCAGACGCGGGAGCCAACTCTGGCTGAAGAACCCGCGTATCCACATCAACGGCGACGATCAAACGGACGCCGTAGTGAACGAGCTGCTGAAAATTCAACCCTTTGTGGACTTCGCCGCTTTCGGCTTTCCGCCGAATCTTGTCGCAATCTCCTTAGACGAGGACGCGCTTCGCCTCTCCTCCCGGACTCCTCCGAAGCCCGTCGAAGGACTGCTCTACCGTTACGATGCGCCCCCGGGAGCATCCCTCCCCGGCGCGGAAAAGGCGGCGCCCAAGTATTCGCCGGAACTTTTCCGCAACGGGGACATTATCTTCGTCAACGGGAAGTCGTGGAGAACGAAGATTGTTCGCCTCTTCGACAAAAGCCCACGCGGATTCGCCCACGTCGGAATCGTACGCATCGTTGACGGTCTTCCGCATGTCGTCCACGCGTCCCCCGAGCTGGGCAAGGTGGGGATGCAGACGATGGAGGACTTTTTCTCCTTCGAGGATGTGGATTACGCGCTGGTGTACCGCTTCACCGGCGATCCCGCCGTCGCGGAGGCGGCAAGCCTGCGGGCGCTCGAATACTGCGAGCGTGAAATCCCCTTCGACGACCGGTTCGATACGTCGAGAAAAGAGGCAATGTACTGCACCGAGGTGATCTGGCGCGTCTACAAAGCGGAGGGGATCGACCTGGCCCGGGGAAACTGGGAGTTCGCGCGCAACCCCATCGTCCAGGGGAGGGTGCTCCTTCCCTACAAACTGAGCCTGAGCCCGCATCTGGAGAAAGCGTTCGTGCTGGAGTAGCGTCTCGTCCTTCGCGCACTGCAAGAACACACCATCACACAGTGTCGAGTTCAAGACGGAATGAGCGGTTGAAGAAAAACGAATTCTATCTGTATAATGGGAATTGCCTTCAAAAGAAAAGATCAAAATGATCGAGGTGAGCCCATGCTTCCGCCGATAAAGAGTGTTTCTATTAAAGATATCATCCTTGCGGTGTTTGTGACGCTGACGCTGATCACCGGCGGAATTTCGGGCTTCATCGTTTTCTCCGGATGGCTCTCGTCCGCTGAGGAGAACGCCGGTCGTATGGCCGACGAGATAGGCGACGTCATTTTCAGCAGAGTGAACGCGCATTTCAATGTTCCGCTGCATATCAACGCAGCCTACCGCGAACAGCTGGAAAAAGGCGTCATCGACATGAACAATCCGCTTCAGCGTGAGCGCTTTCTGGCTTCTGTGATGCGCGCGCACGCAAGCGACGTCATCTACAGCTTCGGCTACGCCACGACGGAAGGGGAATACTACGCCGTCCGGTGGAATGAACGGAACAAGCTGGAGGTCGCGCGGAACAACGCGAAGACCGGCGGACACTCCTTTTATTATTCCGTTACCGACGACCTGACCGCCGGAGAGTTCGTGATGGACGCGGGCGCTTTCGACCCGCGCACGAGGAACTGGTACGCTGCCGCGAAAGATGCGGAGGGGCCGGTTTTTTCGCCGATCTACAAGCACTTCGTCATGCCCGACCTGACGGTATCCGCCTCCTGCCCTGTCCGCGCCGGCGACGGAACACTGAAAGGTGTTCTCGGCGTACACATCACACTCTCGAAGATCAACGGTTACCTGGAGGAAACGATGCGGAGCAAAGGCGGAGTCGCCGCGATCGTCGAAAGAGAGTCCGGAGCGTATGTGGCGAACTCCATGGGACTGCCGAACTTTTCTCTCCTCCCGGATGGGCGCGTGCGCAGAATTTCTGCGAAAGAAGAGGGGAACGAAGTGCTGAAGGCTGCCTACGAGGAATATCTTCGTACGGGGGAGTACGACATGAAAATCGAGGACGGCGCGGAGGCCTTCTTCGTCCGCATGGAGGAATACCGTCTGGACGGGCTGGATCTTCTTATTTTTACCGCCATACCTGAACGGATCTTCACCGCGAGCGTCTTCAGCAGCATGCGCCTGGCGCTCGTGCTGGTCATTCTGGTGCTCTTGATCGCGATCACGATCTACAGCGCGCTTGCCAGTGCATTCATGCGCCCCATGGAGGAGCTGATCGCCGCCGCCGAGCAATTTTCAAGAGGCGATCTCGAAAAGAGGGCGACTGTTGCGCGCGACGACGAGATCGGCCGCCTCTCGCGTTCTTTCAACGCAATGGCCGATAACATCCACCTTCTCGTCGGAACGCTTGAATCGAAGGTGAAGGAGCGCACGGCGAAGCTGGAGAAAGCGAACGCGGCGCTGAACGAAAGCGAAGACCGTCTTCGCCTGATCCTGGACTCCACAGCGGAGGCGATCTACGGGATCGACGCGGAGGGATGCTGCACGTTCGCCAACGCGAGCTGTCTGAAGATGTTGGGGTACGGGCGCGAGGAAGAATTGCTCGGCAGGAACATGCACGTACTGACCCACCACTCGCGCGGGGGGGGCGTTCCGATCTTGTCGTCCGAGTGTAAAATTTGCCGTGTGCTTTCGACGGGCGAGAGCGCCTTCGCCGACGACGAAGTTTTCTGGAGGGCCGACGGAGAGTGTTTCGACGTGGAGTACTCGGTCTATCCCCAGTACAAAGAAGGGGAGTTCATCGGCGCCGTCGTCGCCTTCATGGACAATACCGAGCGCCGGAAAAACAGGGCGCACATCGATTTCCTCACCTACCACGACGCGCTCACCGGCCTGTACAACAGGATGTATTTCGAGAGAGCTCTGAAAAGATTTGACGCCGAGGAACATCTTCCGGTCACGATTATCTTCGGAGACGTCAACGGTCTCAAGCTGACGAACGACGTCTTCGGGCACGCCGCGGGAGATGCGCTCCTGAAAAAGTCGGCTGAGATCTTGAAGAAAGTGTGCAGGGAGAACGACGTCGTCGCCAGGGTGGGCGGCGATGAATTCGCCGTATTGCTGCCTCGAACCGGGCCGGAGGCGGCGAAGAAGATTATCGAAAGAATTCGGAACGAGTTTGGAAAAGAGCGACTCCTTGCGATAAAGGCGAGCATCTCCATGGGATATGCCGTGAAAACAGGGGCTGACGATCAGCTGGAGCGCACTGTGAAGGATGCCGAGGATGCGATGTACAAGGAAAAGACGCTCGACCGGAAGGCCGTCGCGGCGGAGATGGTGCACACGATCCTGGAGACGCTCTACACCAGGAGCCCCAGGGAGCAAAGACACTCTCTCGCCGTCTCGGAGCTGTGCGCCGACACAGGGCGAGCGCTTAGCCTCCCTGAGCCGGAGACGCGCCGCCTTCGGGAGATGGGGCTGCTGCACGACATCGGCAAAATCGCCGTGGACGAAGGTCTGTTGAACAAAAATGGAACGTTCACCAAAGAGGAGCGGAAAAACATAGAGCAGCACCCCGCCGTCGGCTACAGAATTCTGAATCTTTTCGACGATACGATCGATCTGGCCGAGGGCGTCCTGTACCACCACGAAAACTGGGACGGCTCGGGATACCCCATCGGCGCGCGGGGGGAGGAGATCCCGCGCCAGGCGAGGATACTCCGCGTCGCGGAAACCTACGACGCGCTCAGAGGCGCCTTCCGGAGCAGCGCGATGAGCCATGAGGAAGCTCTGGAGGAGATAGAGCGGCATTCGGGCGGCATGTTCGACCCGGAGATCGTGAGGGTCTTTGTCGGAATGATGTCCGGGGCGAAGTAAGGGGCGACCCTCGGCGCATATATAACGCAAAAATCCCAATTCTATTGACTTTTTCCCACCGGATGTGTACTGTCATGTAAAACTACTCAGGAATCCGGGGAGGGAGCAGCATGCGAAAATACTCTGGAGCGGCCCGTCTGACGGCCCTCGCGCTGTCGTTTGTTCTGGTGATGCAACCTCTTGCGTTCGCCGCGTCCCCCGCGCCCCTCGCTTCTCCGGCGGCGAATGAGGAGGAGAAGGCGTTCGATCGTCTTGTGCAGGACTTCGAGAGCACATGTACGTTGCTCGAAGGCGCGCTTCCCGGGATTCCGAGGGACACCTTCGCCCCCGAAGTCATCGTGGAACAGGCGCAGAACGAGCCGACGCGGCTGTTCAGGTGGGTTCGTGACAACACATGGCTGGCGCCGTACCGGGGGCTGCTGCGCTCCGATGCAGGAGTCCTGATGGACAGGCTAGGCAACAGTTTGGACAGGGCGATGCTGCTCCACAGGCTGCTCGAACTGGCCGGGCAGGAGGTACGCCTCGCGCGGGGCAGCCTCTCCGATGAGGAGTTGCGGACGCTTGTTCTCGGACGCCGCCCGCTCACGTCCGGGGCGTTCCCCGAAGCGCGGGAGAGCGTACTGCTGGAAGAAACCGTCTCCAATGCGGAGCGTCTCGCCCGCGAACACGGGCTGGATATTCCGGGACTGCGCGACGATCTCGAGGAGCAGACACAGACAGCGTTGACCCTTCGCGACGAGGCGAGGCGGCGCACGGCCTCCCAGACCGACGCGCTGATGGCGCTCCTCGGAGACATTCCGGAGAAAGCCGGGGAGAACGACTCCCTAAAGATACGGAACGAGGCGTACAGGGATCACTGGTGGGTGCAGTGGAAGAAGGACGGACACTGGGTCGATCTCGACCCCTCCCTGTCCGACGCCCGTCCCGCCCGTCCGCTCACGCGCGTGCTGGAGACCATGACCCCGCGGGAACTGCCGGAGAGCCTGAAGCACAGAGTGGAGATCCGCGTGATCGCGGAGGCGCTGGAGAAGGGCTACGTCCGCGAAACCGTGCTCCTTGACCGCGTCTTCGATTCCGCGGAGGCGGCGGGCAAACGGATAGCGCTGTTCTACGCTCCGGTGGACTGGCCTCCGGATATGCATCCCCTCGGCGGGAAGCTCACACCGCAGAAGTTCCGGAACGCGCTCCTGGAGCAGAGGGAGTGGATCCCCGTGCTGCTCGTCGGCGACCGTGCGCACGTTCAGCGCGGCATCGCGGCGGACGGTACGGTGAACGAAAGCCCCTCGCTCGATCAGGCGAAGCCGGGGGAGGGAATCCGCTCAACAGTCGGCGGCTTCTCCTCGATGCTCGACGCGATCGGCGGAAAGCCGACGCCCTCGCCGCCGCCCGGAGACCGGGGCGCGGTGTTGAGCGCCCTCTGGATCGAGTATGTTCTCGCCGTGCCGGGGCGGCCCGACGAGCGGATACGACGCGTCGTTTTCGACCTGATCGGCCCCGCCGCACGGCATGCGGGAACATTTCCGCTCCGTCCGGCGGTGACCGAGGCTGTTCGGCTGCATCGCGCGGAGGCTCTCTGTACCGCGACCGACATTTCGATATTCTCCGCTCGTCCGTCGGAGGCGTTCGTTCTGCACTCCTTCGCGGCGTCCTTTCTGGCGCGGCGGGACCTACTGCGCGCCGTCGCGGGAAGCGCGGGAAGCAAGGAGTTCGGCGTGCGTCTTCAGGAGTTCGGCAGATCGCTGGCTTTCCCGGCCGTCTCACCCTGCTCCTGGCTTGCGCTGCTCCGGAATTCCTGGAGGCGGGAAGGGAACGGCGTCTCCATGGACCGTCCGCTTGTCCTCTCCTATCACACGGGTATTCGTTTCGGATCGCCGAGCGAGAACGTAGCGTTCGAAGCCTTCGACATCGTCTGCAACCGCGCTGCGGCCTCTCCGGACGGCGGCGCGGAGGCGTTCCGCGCACGGCTCGAACAGGGCGTACTGGACACCAACGCGGAAGCCCTGTTGTTGCGGGATGTTCTGACCTTCCCGGACAGCGGAGAGAATACGGCGAGGGCCTTTGAAAGATCGCTGCGGAAGGGCGTCCCCTGGGTGCTGATCTCCGCCCCCGGCGACCCGTTGCTGAAGAAGTTCCCCGCAGCCGTGCGGGCGCGTCTTCACGCAGATCTCGCCGCCGGGAACCTGGTCGCCGTTCCCCCGCCGCAGGAGGCGACCGAAGCGGGCGGCTTCGCCTGGTGGCGGATCGATCCGCTCACGGGCGATACGCTGGGCATCGGCCCCGGAGGGTGGGGAAGCGAATTCATCGAGTACCTCGCCGTCACCGCGATGCCCTTCGTCGCCGTCGGCTCATTTTTTGGGTGTATGGGAGGGCCGGAGGGGTGGGATTCCGCCAGTTCGATGAAGGTTCTCGGATGCGCCTACTGCGCCTGGATCAGTTCCTCCTCCATCGTGCTGGCGATGATTCTCACCGGAGGCGCCGCGGCGGCGACAGGACTGGCGTCGAGCGCCATCTCCGGAGGTATGTGCGGGTTCTTCGGGGCGTTCGCCAAATGACGGCGACCGTGAGAAAACGCGCCGCCGTGCGCTGTATCGATCGAGTACACGGTGAAGGAGGAGAGCGCATGTCCGTCCGAAAAGCATTTTCTGTTCACCGTCCGGCCGTGGGCCTCGCGCTTCTGCTGTGCATGGTGTTCTGCGCCGCGCCGCTTTTCGCGGACACCCTCGCGCCTCCGATAGAGATCGGCTTCGAGAGGACACCGTACCGTATGGCCGACGGTCCGGCGGGCGGCGTCCGATTTTCGACCGACGCCACCGAGGTCCTCCTGACGGCCTTTTCACGCTCTCAGGAGTGGATCGAGACGGAGGCCCGCCTGACGGCGGAGTCGGCCAAAGAAACGCCGCAAGGGGAGTTGCTCGCGGAAGATGGGCTCTTCCTGGCCCCCGGCGAGCGAAAGTCGTTGCGTCTTGCCCCGCCCGGCGGCTTTCGGCCGGGGCGCTACTGTGTGCTGGTCGATGTCGGCGGCGACTCCTTCGGCTCCTTGGCGTTCGAAATCGTCGCGAAGGGAGATGAGCAGCGCGTCTCGCTGCCGACGCCCTCTCCGGTCATTCCCGAACCTCACGCGGGCGAGGGCCGGAGCCCCGCCGAAGGGCGCGATCCGCACGGTCCGGAGGCACGCCGCTCGGGGCTGAACATCGCGCTCGGCGCGCTCGGCGGCAAGGTGGAGCGCTGGACGTCGCAGTTCGACGACCGCGCCTTCGCCGCGGCGAACCTCGTCGACGGCCTCCGCTCACGGACCATAGGCGGCGACGTCGACTTCTGCAACCCTTGTGGCTGGCGCGCCGAGGATGCAACCTTCCCTCATGAGCTGGTCTTTTCTTTTTACCAGGGGCGGGAGGCGCTTGTGGACGCCGTCGTGATCGACACCGCATCGCTCTCGCCGATGGAGTCGGGAAAGCCGAAGGCGTCCCGTTTTCCGGTGGATGTCGAGGTGTGGACGGCGGACGCCGAGCGGCCCGACGAGTTCGTGCGCAGGGCCTCCGCCGCGCTGGAACAGACGCCCGGAGCGCACGTTGTCGCCTTTCCTCCAGCGCGCGCTCGTTTTCTGAAACTCCGTATTCTCTCCACGCAGGGCAGGGCGGCCCCGCAGCTCGCGGAGGTCGGAGTGCTGGAGGCCGCGGAGCCGGAACACTCGATCGTCCGCGACCTGCCGCGCGACATCGCCTCGCCCGCTCTCGGGGGGGCGATGGTCTGGTTCACCTCCGACGAGCGCGAATACGAGGCGGGCATGCTACTGGAAGCAGGAGGGAAGGGGTGGCGCTCCTCGGACGGAAGCCTGCCGCAGAGCTTCGTTTTCGCGTTCCACAGGGACAGGATCGCCCGTATCGGCAGCGTGGAGATCGCCCCGGCCGGAAGCGATCCGAAAACCGATCCTGCCTCGTTCCCCCGCGCGGTTGCGCTCTCCGTTTCGGACAGCTCGCCGCTCGACGGCTTCCGCGAGGTCGCCCGCGTCGCCTTCTCGCCCGGGGAGGGAGCGAAGACCGTCCCGATACATCTGCCCGGGCGCTTTCTCAGGATCGACATCCTCGAAAACCACGGAGGGAAGTCGACGGTTTTGGGGCATGTCCGAATCTTCGAGGATCCCGATCCGTCGGCGCTCTCCGTCCTCTCCGAATACTCCGACCCGGCCAGGCTTCCGCCGGAGGGGAGCGCCTCCGCTTCCGGAGGGCGCGTTACGGCGGAGTCGGAACCCAACGATACCCCCGGACAGGCCGGCGAACTGACGGGAGGTTCAGTGACGGCCGGCGCGCTCGAACCACAGGGAGACGTGGATTACTATCGCTTCCGCCTCGACGGGAGCGAGCCGCGGCGGCTCCATGCCGACTTTTCCGGACGAGGCGCAGCCGAGCTGCTGACAAGCTCCGGCGACGTGCTCGCCCGAATTGCCTCGGGGGCAGATCCCGGCCGGACTGTCCAGCCGGGGGAGTACCTTCTGAAGGTCTTCTCCCCGCCCTCCTCCGTCGTACTGCTGTGGGATACGAGCAGGAGCATGAAGGGTGTCCTCGGCGAACTGGGGCGCGCTGTCCGAGGGTATATCGAGTCGTCGCCCCGAAACCTGCGGGTGCAGATGATCGAGTTCTCGGACAGGCCACGGACGCTGCTCCCCTCCTTCTCTTCCGACAAGAGCGAGCTGCTGGAAGCGCTCGAGGGCGCGTTCTCCGCCGGGATGGGCTCCGTGCTCTACGACGCGCTCGGCGAGGGTGTGCGGCTTCTTGCCAAAGAACGCGGCGAACGGACGATCATCGTCTTCTGCGACGGAGGGACCGAGGGGAGCAGAACACGGCACGCCGCACTCTGGAAGGCGCTGCGCGAGAGCGGTATCCGCGTTTCCGCCATCGGATTCGGGGCCTCTCTCGACGATTGGAACAGCGAGATCGGGTCGAGCAACGAACGGATGCTGCGGCACTTCGCGCTGGCCACCGGAGGCCGTTTTCTCCGCGCGGAGTCCGACGAGGAGCTTGCCGCGCTCTACAAGCGGCTCGCGGACGACCTCCGCGGCGACCCTTCCTACTCCCTCGGCGTCCGATTCAGCGGCGGGACGGGCCGGCTGAACGTGCTCCCCCGCGAGGAGCGTGCAACAGAGGTCATGCAGAAGATGCCGCCGAGGATGGAGCTGATTCTCGACGCTTCCGGCTCGATGAACCGGCGCATTGGAGGGAAGAATTCCCCCAGAAGGATCGAACTCGCGAAGAAGGCGCTCGTCGAGGTCCTCGACTCCCTGCCGGATTCGAGCATCGTCGCCCTGCGTGTCTTCGGACGGCGGGTCAGGGAAGGACGGAAGGGTGCGTGTCAGGATACGGAGCTGCTGGTTCCCTTCGGCCCGCTCGACAAGGCGGCGCTCAAGAAGAGAGTGCGCGAGATACAGGCGCTGGGAACGACCCCGATCGCCTATTCGCTGAAGAAGGCGGGGGCGGATTTCCCTCCGGGGGCGAGCGAACGCCGGATTCTCCTGATCACCGACGGGAAGGAGGAGTGCGGCGGCGACCCCGCCGCGGCGGTCGCCGAGCTGGGGCGCTCCGGCGTGACGGTGCGCGTCGACGTGGTCGGATTCGCGCTTGAGGACGAGGCGGACAGGGAGGCGAGCAGGCGCGTCGCAGACACGTCCGGAGGTCTCTTCTTCGACTCCCGCGACGGGGAGGGGCTGAAAGAAGGCGTACTGCGGACGCTCTCCCCTGCGTACGACGTGCTTGGCGAATCGGGAGAGCCGGTCGCGCACGGCGTGGTCGGAGGCGGCGCGCTCGACCTCCCCGAGGGAACGTACACGCTCGCGCTCCATCTCGCCGACGGCGTTGTGACTGTACCCGGCGTCTTGATAGAGCACGGCCGCATGACTGAGGTCCGCCTCGACGAGGAGGGCGGGAGGATCGTCGGCCGTCCATCCCTCCCCCCCAAGTGAGGGGAGGAGAAGCGCCGAATTCGGGAGTGTGAAAAACAGCCCGCCGTCACGGAGTTCTTTCTTCCGAGGCGGCGGGCGTGGTGGTTCCGATGTGTCGCCAAGAGAGGTTATTTTCCGTAGTAGTCGCTCATTCGGACTTTGAACGAGGACACCTTGTCTCCCCAACCGATCGAGTGAAGAGACTCGTATCTCACAGTATCCTGTCCACTTCCCTGCAGCACTATGTAGTTGCTTCTGTCGTTGCATCCGACGTGCTCGTACAGGATGACCTTCGCGTTTTTGCCTATCTTGATCGAGCTGATCCTGTCGTTCCAGTTTTTGTTGGTGTCCAGAACGAGCAGTTTCGTCAGGTCCAGCACGTCGCTGTCGTACTCGTATCCTATGGCCGCCCCCTCGAAGTCGACGTGCTCGTAGAGAATGATCTGGTGCGGTTCCGGCTCGATGTTTTTCCAGTCTACAGCCTGCTCGCTCTCCTGCTCCTCCGGTTCTTCCGGAAGCTCGCTCTCGGGAGTCCAGCCGGGGGTACGCACTTTCAGAGAGGAGATCTTGTCGCCCCACCCTTCGGGGTGCAGAGAAGGTATGGTTACGAGGCCCTGGCCATCCCCCGAATAGGGAATAGAGGGGCCCTCGTAGTTAATATCAGTCCACACATGGACCAGCGCATCCTTGCCGATCTTCAGTGAGCTGACCCTGTCGTTCCAGCTTTTTCCGCTCGATATAATACTCTGCCTGAGATCCGGGATGTCCTGCCCGACGGAGAGGAAAAGGGCGGCGCCGTCGTAGTTCTCGTGCTCGAACAGAAACACCTGGTTCGACTCGGGGATGAGGCTCCGGTGTACCTTGAACGAGGAGACCATGTTGCCCCATCCGAGTCCGTGCAGATTGGAGATATCGTTGTTGTTCGTTCCGTCCCCCTCGAAGGAGATGCTTGCGCCTCCGTAATTGGTATGCTGATAGAGGGTGATGCGCGTTCCCCTGCCCACCTTGAGCGAGCTGATCCTGTCGTTCCACTTCTCGCCGGTGGGAAGGTTCCATCTCGTGAGATCGGGGATGTCGTTGTCGTAGGTGAAACTCAGGCTCTGCCCGCCGTATTCCGCTTTTTCGAACAGAAACACCTGGTACTGAACCGGATCGCCGATATCCGGCGGCTCGGAATATGCCGGGGGTTCGGCGTCCTCCACAGGCTCCTCGGGTGCTTCCGGTTCCTCGGGAAGTTCGCTTTCCGGAGTCCAGTCGTATGCTCGCACCTTCAGAGAAGAAACTTTGTCGCCCCACCCCTGAGGGTGCAGGGAGGAGATGTTGCTGATCCACTGTCCGTCCGCCGCATAGGGAATCGCGGGACCTTCGTAGTTGATGTCCCTGCACAGGTAGACCTGGGCGTCCTTTCCTATCTTGACGGAGCTGATCCTGTCGTTCCAGCTTTTTCCGGAGGAGATCGTCATCTGCCTGAGATCGGGGATATCATCCCCGATGGAGAGAGTGAGGACGCCACCGTCATAGTTGACGTGCTCGAACAGAAAAACCTGGTTCGGCGCCGGAACGGCGCTCTGGCGGATCTTGAGAGAGGAGATAGTGTCGCCCCATCCGAGGTTGTGCAGATCGGGGATATGGTAGCTGTTCTCGCCGTCTCCCTCGAAGCTGATGCTTGCTCCTCCGTAATTGATATGCTGGTAGAGCGTGACGCGCGTATTCTTTCCTATGCTGACCGAGCTTATTTTGTCGTTCCATTTGTTCCCGCCGGGCATATTCCATCGTGTCAGATCGGCGATATCGTTGTCGTAGGAGAAGCCCAAACTCGCTCCGTCGTAATTGGTATGCTCGAACAAAAGTACCTGGTGAGGCGCCGGGTCGGGTGTTTCCGCAGCCGCCGCACAGAGTGCGAACAGCAGAACTGTTATGATGGAGATCGCCGCGACCCTTCCATGACGAAACTGTACATGCATAACATCTCATCCCCTTTCGTTGTCTTGTGATTCGCCGTCTTCCAATAGTGAAAATTTTCCAATTTATCATATTGTAGGTTTTTTTCGCAAGGATGTCAATGCACAAGACATAACAGGCGGTGCAACGGAAAATCGGGCGAAGGAGCACACAGGAGATGCGTACAGGGCGGGTATGCTTTCCTGCACGGCGAGGGTGAGGTATGATGCGAGGCGCTATGTGGCCAGAATAGTTACGAGGAGCTGCAGTGCGAGAAAGACGATGAGCGCGTGCAGAAAAAAGCCGCTTCGCACCCCCCGCAGCGCGGCAACCATGACCGCGAGGACGGCGGCTGCGGTGTTCGCGGCGATCAACGGAACCGAGATATTCAAAATTCCGTAGATCGCCCATTTGTCCGCGGATTCTCTCTCAAGCCACGACCACCAGACGAAGGTCGATGCCATGAGCGACGATGCCCACAGGAGCATAGCGAGCAGGAAGAAGAAAAAGGCGCTCCGCGTCGCACCGCCGAGGGCAATGAGCAGGATGGCGAGCAGGCCGTTCGCCAGAAGCAGAAACACCGGAATGGACACCGGCATCACCTGCCTTTCTGGAAAGCAGTATAGCGCAAGCGCGCAGCATCCTGCAACAACCTGTTTGTGCGGTTCCGCGGCGCGCTCTTTCATTTTTCTTCTTTGTGTATGTTCTTTTCGAGTTCTGGTTTTTATTTGAAGCGCAGAAGAACGATTCTGGGCTCGTATTTTTTCCGCATGAACGGCAGGCGCATGAGCAGGCCGAGTATGCCCGCGCGGTCAAGTCGGCAGTCGAAAAAAGGCCATTCTTCGACAAGCTCGATGCAGGGGCTCCAGCGGGTCAGGTCGCGGCTGTCGGAAGTTCCCCACTTGAACTCGGGAGCGTTATGCAGTTTGCTCAGGGAGTCGTGCCGTCTGCTCTTGCCGACAATGCCCGGCCCCTGCACTTCAACCAGCATCCGTCCGCCGGGAAAGCGCTCTGCGATGCGGGCGAAGAGGGGCTTCAGTTCTCGTTCCTCGAAGTACATGAAAAGGCCTTCGGCGATGAGAAGCGTTTCTCTGCCTTCGCTGTCGACGTCGTCGAACCAGGACGCATCGAAGACCGACCGTGCGAGAAAACGGTAACGCTTGTTTTCGGCGAAGAAGTTACGACGCAGTTCGAGCGCTTCCGGGAGGTCCAGTTCGTACCAAAGGACATCCACGCCGCCGAGTCTTTCATGCCTCGTGTCGAGACCCGCGCCCAGATTGATCACGCACGCCTCGGGATGTTCGTCGAGAAACGTCCGAACAGCTCTGTCGATGAGCATCGTCCGCACCGCGACCCCGAGCTGCGAGAAGCGCGCGGAGCGAAACTTCGAGAAGTCGTAGTCGATCCGCGACAGCATTTCGACGGCTTTTTCGTCGCGGACGAGGGGGTCGGGCCCGCCTGTTTCCGCGGCTCTGGCCCAGAGGGGGATCAGCATTGTTTCCGGTATTCCGGTCAGTCTCGTGTCCATCGTCAGGCGTCTCGCCGTGCTTTCCGGCCGATGGTGACTTCCATTTCGCCTATGCCCGACGCCTTGACGAAGGTCTGTGTCGACTGAAAATCGTTCCGCAACATCGCCTCGGCGATTTCCCCTTGGGCGATGGCGAAGTCCGCCCCCATCATCTCAGGGATCAGAAATCCGGCGATGTGATTGACGGGCATTGTGCGTTCATTCCTGATTCCGTCCTGGTGGGTTATGAAGACTCCGCCCGGCGCCAGGGTGGAGTGTATTCTGCGGAAAAGCTCGTCGAAACGCCTCTTGAAGAAGTTCAGCGTCGCGCTTGCGAAGATCAGATCGTACGGGCCCTGCAGGTTGTCTTTCATATAGTCGCCCGCGACGACGGAAACTCTGCTTTCCATTCCGTATTCCCGGACGAATTCTTCGGCGACCCGGGCGACGGAGGGTTGCTCCAACACGACGCCGTGCATCGAAGGGTGAGACGAGACGATGGCCAGAGTATAAAAGCCTGCGCCTCCTCCGAGGTCGAGCATCCTGCTCATTCCGGGGAACTCCGGCAGACCGGCCGCGATACGGGCGATCCGCTGCGCTTCGCCGCCGTACTGATAGGCCGCCGACAACCGCGCCGATTCGGCCCACATGGCTTCGTTTCCCATATCGGGCGGCGTCGGGGGCGGTCCCTTGCGAACAAGATCGTCGAGATCGACGGAGAACTGTTCATGAAACGACCCGACGTGCAGCAGATAGGTTCCAAGATACACGGGCGATTCGGAGACGAGAAATTCCTCACTTGTTTCGGTCAGCTCGTACTTGCCGTCTCTTTTCCGAATCAGCCCCATACCGGCCAGGACGTTGAGAAAAAGCTCCGTATTCCGCGGATCGGCAGAGAGACGGGCGGCTATTTCTTCGGCGGCGCAGCGGTCGATGTGGTCGAAGATCTTCAGCCGCAACGCCGAGGAGAAGATTCTCTGACGCAGACCTCCGCCGACGATGTCGCTCAAGGCGGACCAGTCGTTCGTCGTCTTCGGGATACTCTTCATCGGACCGTTCCTCCGCGAAGAGAGAGAACGTATGCGAACGGCGCGATGCGACGAGGCGTTCCCACGGCTTGAAGTTCATTTTTCAACATACGAAGCATGAAATGATCTCCTTTCGATCTGTCGAAGTTTCTCCTTTGAAACTGAAAAGAGTTCCGCAATAAAGTTAGATATATAAAACTTAATGCAGAATAACAGAATTTATTGCTGCTTGTCAAGCGAAATCGTCGCGTTTGCGACGATCGACGGCGCTTCTGTCAAGATCGTCTGCAAGGGGGAGGGGCGAGATGCGGAAAATTCAAGCCCCCGCGGCCGACGGAGGCTTGAATCGAAGCAGATACGGGAGCGCGTGTTACCAGCCCTTGATGGTCTCGAAGATGCTGTCGGGGATGTCGCCGGCGAAGAAGTCCTGGAACGACTCCTCGATGATGTCGAGCGCGGCGTCCGCCTGCTCCTTCGAAATGACCAGCGGAGGCTGGATCCTCAGGACGCTGCCGCTGAAGAAGGAGAGCAGCAGCCCCTTCTCCCACGCGCGGTAGCAGATCTTCGCGGCGGCCTCTCCGTGGCGCTCCTTCGTCTCCCGGTTCTTGACGAGGTCGACGCCGATGGAGAGCCCTATGCCGCGCACGTCGCCGATGATCTCGTACTTCTTCTGCATTTCGAGGAAGCGGTTCTTGATATGCCCGCCGACGGCGAGCGCGTTCTCCATCAGCTGCTCCTCGCGGATGACATTGATGGTGGCCAGGGCGGCGGCGCAGCAGACGGGGTTCCCCGCTGCGGTGAAGAGGTGCGCGGGAGCCTCCCACGTCTCCATGATGTCGGCCCTGGCGACGACCGCGCCGAGGGGCAGGCCGGAGGCGATGGCCTTTCCCATCACGATCGCGTCGGGAACGACGTCGAAGTTCTCTATGCCGAACCACTTGCCGGTGCGGCCGAACCCCTGCTGTACCTCCTCGGAGACGAGCAGGATGCCGTACTCGTCGCAGAGTTTCCGCAGGGATTGCATGTACTTTTTCGGCGGCACGACGAGCCCGGAGTCGCCCTGGATCGGTTCGATGACGATGGCGGCGGTCTCGTCGGGCGGGATGTTCGTCGAGAAGGCGATGCGGATCTGCTCGATCGCGTAGTCCGCGACCTCGTCTTCCGTCATTCCCGGAAAGGGTGTGCGGTAGACGTCCGGGTACGGCACGTGATAGATGTCGGGAAGCAATGGTCCCAGCCCCCGATGCATCGGCAGACTGACCGCGCTCATCGAGAGCGCGCCGTAGGTGCTCCCGTGATAGGCGCGGAGGTACGCCAGGATCTTCGGACGTTTCGTCGCGATGCGCGCGAGCTTGATGACGCCGTCGTTGGCGTCGGAACCGGCGAGACCGTAGTATGCGCGCTTCCGGTAGTCGCCGGGAGTGATCGAGATCAGCTCCTTCGTCAGGTCGATCAGCGGTTCGTGGTACATGTAGACGTGCGTATAGAGGATCAGCTCCTCCGTCTGCTTCTTGATCGCTTCGACCACCTTCGGATGGCAGTGTCCGGTGTTGACGGCCCCGGCGCTGGAGAGCATGTCGATGTACGAATTGCCGTCGACATCCTCCACGACTGCGCCGCGCCCTCTGCGGACGACCAGAGGGTAGTAGGGGAGCTTTGCCGCCGGGGAGGTGATGGCTTTGTCCTCCTCCACGAGACGAAGACATTGACTGATATCCTTTTTCCGGGGGAACATTCCTGCGGTCATCTCCTTAAAAAAAGGGCGGAAGGCATGCGCGCCCTCCGCCCTTTTGCATGGTTCGGAATCAGCGGGCTATTCCGGATTCCTTGTAGATTCTGTCCATAAGCTCCTTGCCCACGATCTCTTCCATCTTCGGCCACACCGTCTTGCGGACGTGGGTCGCGAGGGCGTCGAGCTCTTCTTGAGAGAGCTTCACGATGGTCCATCCGTACTCTTTGGCCAGTTTCTGACGGTACTCCTCGTCAAGCTCCTCGGCGCGCGCCCACTGGATTTCGGACTCTTCCTGGGCGGCCTTCAGCATGATGGCCTGATCCTCGGGAGAGATCTTGTTCCAAATGTCCATGTTGACGGCGAACCACCATGACTCGAAAAAGTCGTTGTACTGAATCCATACCTTGTTGACGTCCTTGAACTGCCACCCCTGGAAGGGAGGTCCGCCCATCTGGCCGTCGGCGATGCCTGTCTGAATGGCGCTGTAGGCCTCTGCGTAGGGTATCGGGGTCGCGATGTAGCCAAGGGCCTCGTAGGTCCACTCGCACGGTTTGATCGGCATGACGCGGACCTTCATCCCATGGGATGCGCCGGGTTCGGTGTATTTCTCGGGGACAGTGTTCAGAGAGACGCCGGCCATACCGATGGGAACCACGGAGAGGGCCTTGATGTTGTGTTTCGCCCAAAGATCCTGGATGATCTTGTACGCCCATCCGTCGGGACCGTAGACTTTCTGCGCCTCCGAGGCGTTCGTTACGATGTAGGGGAAGTAGTAGGCCAGATTCAGCTGCGGGTCGAAGTTCGCGTTGGCCTGCGCCATGCTCATCTCGATCGTACCGCGCTGCACCATTTCGAAGATCTCTGTCCAGTCGCCGAGAACGCCGCCGGAGAAGACGTCGATCTTGATTCTGCCTTCGGTGCGGTCGAAAACCTTCTGCGCGAAGCTTTTTGCCCTCAGGTCGTAGTCGCTGTCGACGGGGTGGACCTGCGCGAGGCGCATTTTGAAAAGAGGTTCGGCGGCGCTCGCCGCTCCGATGAAGACGAAGAGGAGCGAAAGGGCGACGAGAGAAACAAGAACCCGTTTCGTTGTGTTGGTAAACGTCATAGTATCCCTCCTTCTGATATGGTATATCCTGTACATCTGACAAAAAGACGCTGTCCGTACGCTTCGTTCCGTTTCGGACCCAGGCATCGCCTCCTCTCGCAGTGCAGGGTGCCTTTTCTTGTTACTTGATTCCCATTATCAGCCGGGGGAGGAAGAGCGAGAGATCCGGCAGATACGTGGTCAGGATGATCACGGGAATGAATCCGAAGATCATGTAGATCAGCGCGGGCTTCATGTATTCGTCGACCTGCACCCCTCCGACGCGGCCTCCGAGATAGAGGATCGGCGCGGTCGGGGGCGTCACGTTGCCGAGCCCGAGGTTCGTCCCCAGAATGGCGGCGAAGTGGATCGGATGCACGCCGATGCGGAGCATCAGCGGCATCAGGAGCGGGGCGGCGAGCATCGTGCCGCTGAGGTCGTCCATCAGCATTCCGATGATGACCAGGAAGATGTTCACCATGAAGAGAATGACGTACTTGTTGTCCGACGTGCTCAAAAGGAAGTTCGCAATTTTCATCGGAACCTGCTGCATAGTGAAAAGCCGTCCGAGAATGGTGACGAAGAAGAGCATCAGGACGATGACGCCGCTTGTTGTTGCAGCGGACTTGAGCGAGCGGAACATAATGCCGGGCTTTAGCTCTTTGTGGACGAAGAAACCGATGATGATGGCATAGAGCACCGCGACCGCGGCCGCTTCGGTGGGCGTGGTTACGCCGCCGTAGATGCCGCCGAGGATAATGATCGGCATCAGAAGACTCCAGATGCCCTTGCGGGTGGCTTTCAGGATCATCTTGTTTCTTTCGGGCTTGGGCAGAGGATCGTCGACCTTGATCGCCGGGAATCTGCCGACCATGACGTAGTTGATGACGCAGAAGATCGTGGTGGTGAGGACGCCGGGCACGACGGTGGAGAGGAAGCACGCCGCCACGGATTGCTGCGTCACCCACCCGTAAAGGATCATGGGGACGCTCGGGGGGATGAGCTGTCCGAGCACGGCGGCGCAACTCAGCATGCCGGTGGAGTAGCCGCGGGGGTACCCCAGCTTTTCGAGGCGGGGGATCATGATGCTGCCGATACATGCTACGGCGGAGGATGCGGTTCCCGAGATCGCGCCGAAGATGGCGCACGCGACGATGCTCGCCGCGCCCATACCGCCGCGGACGCGTCCGAGCATGGAGTTCGCGAAGTTCGTCAGGCGCTCGGCGATGCCCGCGGAGCTCATCAAGCGCCCCGGCGATGATGAAGAACGGGATGGAAAGAATGGTCAGAGAATTAAGGCCACGGAAGCCGATAGTCATCAGGAACGAGAAGTCAGGGAAATAAATGACGCCCATGTAGATAGCGGCGAGCATGAAGCAGAACGGCACCGGAATGCCGACGACGATGGATGAAATCAGAATAAGAAGATCGACAACGATATGATCCATAACGGTCCTCCTTCGGCTCCTACTTGCTATCCTGCTGTTCGTACGGCGCCTTGGGCAGGACGAGGGCCGGTTTCCCGAGCGCCCGCCGGGCGTGGTCGACGAAATTCGATGAAAAAATAAAACGCCATGAGCGCCGCGGAGACAAGCAGGCTCATCTGCGCGTAGTACATGGGGATCATAAGGGCCGGCGAGAGTTCACTTCGACTTGAGGGACCATGTGATGTAGTTCCAGCACCAGTTGCGTCATCACGCAGGCCAGGACGACGGTCGCCAGAGAGACGAACGTCTGGATGCGTCGAGTAGACGCGCTTCGGTTTTTGATCACCGAATGCAGAAGATCCGCGCTTGATGTGGTTCCGCTCCCGCGAGAACCCGACGCCGCGCCCATCATGTACATCCAGAAGCCGGTCATGGTGGCCAGCTCCTCGACGCCCATGAGCGGCAGCTTGAAGATGTAGCGGAGAGCGACCTGTGTGAGCACCAGCGTCACCAGAATGATCGTGCTCACTATCATGATCGCGTTTTCCGCCTTCCTGAGAAAGACCCATAGTATGTCGAAAAGCCGTTTCATATTTTCACGCTCCTCGTAGTGGATCGCTCATCCGAGATGTTTCAGGGACGTCGGCGACGTACTCCGCGTCCCGGCGG
>CAXXRY010000004.1:0-7807 GCA_963668335.2 Aminobacteriaceae bacterium
CTTATTATGGAGGCAACTATTATTGATCTCTGGTAAAAGAACGACCTTTTGTTCTCTCTTGATTTTCGGACTTTTTCTGCTGCTCTCCATTCATCCAGTATACGGCGAACACGCTATGCTGGTTGGAAGCAGAGCAGGGCGAACGTATCATGTGTTGTGTCTGGATACAGGCGCCCCCTATATCTTCAGGGCGGAGAACGGAGATCTACAGGGAGTCTATGTGGACATCCTCTCTACTCTGGGGGAGAGAGAAGGCTTGAAGCTCTCCCTTTCCCTCGGCGACACACACGATGCGCGTCGGGGAATCCATCTTTCCCGAATAGATTTCATCGTAGGAACTCCCTACCCTGTCCCTCCCGACTCGGAACTCTTTACTTTTTTTTCGGTGAAGAACATGGATACGGCGGATACTCGCCTTATTGAGGACTTTGAACTACTGAAACATCGTCTTTCCGGAAAGGAGTTCGCTTCGTTCTGTTTTGCCCTCCCTTTTTTTGAAGAACCGTACACGCTCTTTTCCGTCGGGAGCCAAGCGCTCGCCCCAAGCGCCTTGAGAGGGGAAAAACTGCTGGTGATAGCAAATTCCCCTGAAGAACTTCATATCCAGGCGAGCGCCTTCAATGTCAGGATTCTTCAAGAGGATACCATGGATTCCGCAGTACATTCTCTGCTCGCGAACAGGGGAGATGCGGCGCTTCTTGGAGCATATCAAGTCATTCATCACACGCAGGACCTTCCCTTGAAAGGGAGCATCACACCTTGGCGCCCGTTCCTCTTTTCGCTTGCTAAAGGAATCACGGTCATGAAAGGACAAGCCGACCTCGCTCTTGCGATGATGGAAAGCCTTACGGCGATGAAACAGTCGGGAGAGATCTCGAAGATAACGGAGAGATGGCTCTCTCAATACGATCCGCCCGTTTTAAGCAGACAGGAGATATGGAACATCGTCGGAGGTGGCCTTTTAGCGTTTTTTGCTACCCTTTTATGGAATTTACTGCTGAAGCGGAAAGTCCGGATCATGGTCAAAGAGCGCGAGAAAATCCTCGACTTTATTAAAGATGGTATTCTAGCTGTGGACAAAGACGGACGGATTACGATGCTCAACCGTTCCGCCCAAAATCTTCTGGGCCTGTGCTCGGACTCTATCGGCGAAGAAGCCGATCTTTGTATTCCCGGACTCGCCGTCGGCGTAGTGCTGGCGGATGGAAGGCCTGTCTACAACCTTCAACAAAACCTTAACGGAGCGCTCGTTTCATGTAATAAAGTCCCTATACTGGAGGATTCCCACTCCAGCGGGGTTATCATCACGCTCCGCGACATGTCGGAGTTGCAGGCGATGGCAGAAGAGATTACCGGCGTCCGCACCTATGTAGAAACACTGAGAGTACAGGGGCATGAGTTCATGAACAAGTTGCAGGCTATTTCCGGGTTGATACAGCTACAACGTTACGACAGGGCCGTCGAATTCATCGCGTCCGAAACGGATTCCAGTCTCTCGGCCCAGGCTTTCCTTGCCGAGCGAATAAAGAACGCCGCCGTCTGCGGTATTATTATGGGCAAGGCGGGGCGCTGCCGCGAGCTGGGAATATGCTTTGCCCTGACCCCTGAAAGTTTCTGCCGCGACCACGGAAAGAGCATCAACGACCGGTCTCTGGTGATCATCATAGGCAATCTTCTGCAGAACGCGATTGAGGCCGTCATAGAAAATGGCGTATCTTCCGATTCACGAATCGAATTTTCCATCTTTGACGAATCGGGACAGATACTGATCAACGTCTTCGACAACGCTGGAGTCATGACTGAAGAAGCGGAAGCGCGGCTTTTCGAAAAGGGGTTCACAACAAAGTACAAAGCCGAACCCTCCGGTTTCGGGCTCTTCAATATCAAGACCATTGTAGATACTCTCGCCGGAAACATAACGATGGATTTCGAAACCGGCCGCTTTACGGAGTTTACGGTAACGTTGCCTGTGACTGACGATATTCTCCGCTCGGAGGTAGCGATATAATGGCGTATATCAATGTTCTCATCGTGGAAGACGATCCGATGGTCGCCGAAATACATCAAAACTTTATCAACTCCGTCGAGAATTTCCGTGTTGCCGGAATAGTCAACAACGGACTGAAGGCTTTGGAATTTCTTGAACGCCGCTCTGTCAGACTGGTTATTCTTGACATTTTTCTCCCCGGATTGGACGGAATTGCCACTCTCGAAAAAATAAGGGAGAGGGGTGAGGATATCGACGTTATCGTCGTTTCAGCGTCAAGGGATGTTTCTACAGTTGCAAAGGCAATTCAGGCAGGGGCTTTCGACTATATCGTAAAACCATTTCTCTTCGAGCGAATCCGCTCCTCTCTTATCTCCTTCCGGCAGATGATGGAGCACCTCAAGGGAACAAACCAAGAGATTGATCAGCAGGCCATAGATACACTTTTTCAGGTGAGAAACAGAAAGAACTTCGACACAAAACTTCCCAAGGGGCTCAACCCTCATGTTTTTGAGCGCCTGGAAACGATTCTCTCAGAAAAGAATGCGTCAATTTCCTCGGCTGAAGCGGCAGAAGCGCTGGACATTTCAAGGATCACAGCCAGAAGGTACCTGGAGTATATGGTTTCCACAGGGCAAGCTGTTATGGAACAAGAGTATCACGAGGTGGGGCGTCCGGTGAACAAATACACGCTCTTAAAAAAAACACCTTAGAATGCGTCTTGTATTTTTTCCCATAGTTCAGCGACATATCTTCAATCTAGACTCTTGGTTTTGTACATTTTTGTTCATAGCGCACGATTTCACCATAACAAATTTCTTTTGTTCTCATCGATACTCCCGTTTTCCCCCCCTCTTCTTTTTTACACACCATTGAACAAAAAGAAACAATAAAGAGCACATCCTTCAAAACGACTAGCGCGATGAACGCCAAACAAGTAGAGTAAAAAAGTCTCTACGACGCTCCGTTTTTTTCATTCTTCGGGGGGGCGGAATTTATTCCGTGCGGGGCAATACCAAATCGAATTTCAGGAGGTAGAAGGATGAAAGCTCTGCGTTTTTCACGTGTCTTTGTCGCTTGCGTTCTTGCGGTCTTTGTATCGACAACCGCCGTAGCATGTACTCCCATGGGAGTCGGTCCAAAGGCCAGCGCCGACGGATCGGTCATGGTAAGCCATACATGCGACGGCTGGTATGATCATCGTATCCAAATCGTCCCGGGCGGCTCTCATCAGCCGGGAGAAATGGTCGATATTTTCAATATCATGTGCTACGACACCCGCCCCGACCGTCCTGTGAAAAAAGTCGGCGAAATTCCCCAGGCTGAAAAGACCTATACCTACTTCCATATCGGTTACCCCTTCATGAACGACCAGCAGGTCATGATGGGCGAGTTCACATGGAGCGGCCGGGATGAACTTGGAACTCCCGAAGGGCTTTTCTATATCGAAAACCTTGAAGCCCTCGGGCTGGCTCGAGCTGCCACCGCACGTGAAGCCATCAGGGTTATGGGCGCCCTTGCCGAAAAGTACGGTTATGCGGACGGCGGCGAAACACTCGTTATTGCAGACACGAAGGAGCTTTGGGTGTTCGAGATCTGCGGCCCCGGCCTCTGGAACAAAGAGTCGGGCCGTCCCGGCGCTCACTGGGTTGCACAGCGTGTTCCCGACGATGAAGTATTCGTCGGGGCAAATAGAGCGCGCATCGGCGTTATCGACTTCGCCGACACGGATAACTTTATTTTCTCCGCCGACATCACCAAGCTCCCCGAGCAGATGGGGTGGTGGAAACAGGGAGACCCCTTCCACTTTGCAAATATCTTCAATCCGGAACCATACGGCTATCCGTACTATCAGTCCCGCCGCGAATGGAGAGCTTTGAGCCTTCTCGCCCCTTCAAAGAAATTCGACGTCCTCGACGAGTACGAGCACTACCCCTTCTCCATCAAACCGGACAGCCAAGTGAGCGTCAAGGATCTTATGGACATTTACAGCGACCATCTTGAAGGTACCGATTACGATCTGACCACGGACGCGGCGTCCGGCCCCTTCGGAAATCCCAACCGCTGGCCCACGCCCGCTTCTGTTCGACCGGAGAACCGCAAAGGGATGGACTGGGAGCGTCCGATCGCTATGTTCCGCTGCTCCTACAGCTTTGTTTCACAGAGCCGCGACTGGCTTCCCGCCCCTATCGGCGGTGTGCTCTGGTTCGGAGAGGACGCCCCGGACACAACGGTGTACGTTCCCATTTACTGCGGTGTAACGGAGCTTCCCAAACCCTGGACTAAAGGAAAACGTGCGGAGTTCGACCGAGAGAGTGCGTGGTGGGCCTTCAACCTAGTAAACAACTGGGCTAACCTGCGCTGGGACGCCATGTACAAAGAGATCAGGGCGAAGAAGGCAGAGTTTGAAGACGTCTTCTTCTCACTGCAATCGGAAGTTGAGGAAAAAGCGCTCGCTCTTTACAAAAAAGATCCTCAGGAGGCCGTCGCCTACCTTACTCAGTACACAAACGCCAATCTGAACAAGGTTGAAAAGGGCTGGTGGGATTTTGCTTTCCACCTCATCGGAAAATTCTACGACGGCGGGATGATCAATGGAGAGGGGAAAATGACCTCTCCGGGGTACCCCGCAGAGTACCTCGAAAAAGTCGGGTTCGGCGATCTCACGATCCGCGACCTCGAGCGGAAAAAAACCAGAGAAACATCGAAATAAAGAGAGTGCGCCAAGCAAATCGGCTGCCCCCCCGCAGCCGATTTGCCATAAAAACGGCCCCGGAGGAAACCTTGCGCCGCGAGACTTTATTGTTCAGGAGGTGCTCATAGATGAGAAAATCAATAACGTGTTTACTTCTTTTGCTTTCCCTTGTTGCATTCCCGCTCTCAAGCTTCGCCGATACTCCAAAGCTTGAAGGTCCCTACTTGGTCACAACGTGCGGACAAAGTCCGGGCGCAGTGATGGTTCGCATGTCGGCGCTTCAGGCGGGAATCCAGGCCGAGCACGACAATGCACTTACCGCCTCTGATCTTTCCGGCAAAGACGTAAAAACCCTTATTGTCACTACCGGAACCAGTATGAAGGGTATGGGAGCGGCAGGAACGAACGTCGACAAGGAAATCGCACGGTGCAGCGAACTCATCGCTGCGGCGAAGGCGGTCGGAATCGTAGTCGTCGGCGCGCACGTGGAAGGAATGGCTCGCCGGACCGACAGTTCGGACGAAGCCTCCATAGAGGCCGTCATGAAAGATGCCGATCTGCTCCTTGTAATCGACGACAGCGATAGCGACGGTTTTTTCACTGAATATGCGCAAAAACACGAAAAACCTTTGATCAAAGTAAAGGATGCCCTGGCAATCGGTCCGGTCCTCAAGTAGTCTTCTTTTTTAGGCATGAGGGCCTCATCTTGAGGCCCTTTTTGCTTCACATTTTCTGAAAGGATTGTATTCCGATGACAATGTTTCACCACTCTATCCTAGTATTGCTCGCAATCGTAGCGGCGTTTGCTGTGGCAAAGAAACTCTCTCTGAACACCGAGATCTCAATGCTCCTTTCCGCCGTTATAGGACTCTTTGCGCACGTTCTTCTGCCGAAAGGAGTTGACCCTAGGTCCAGTCTCCCGTTTGCAGAGGCAATCCGTCATCTCGTCGAAGGTTCATTCACGTATTTCGACGTCTGCCTTATATTCATGACGGCGACATTTTTCATGTCTCTGTATAAAGAGTCGGGCGGTGTTGCCTTCATAGTACGCCGTATTGTTCTTAACTTCCATAATCGCAGATCCGTATGCCTCCTGCTTCTCGTGCTCGTGATGATGATCCCCGGCGCCATTACAGGATCCGGCGCCACGACCGTGCTTACAGTAGGTTCCCTCGTCGGATCTGTATTGCTCGCGATGGATGTTCCTGCGAATAAAAGAGCTGCCCTGATCTTTTTGCTTGCAGCTATGAGCGCAGCCTGCCCCCCGATTAATCTGTGGGCGATGATGGCAGCCGCGGGAGCAAATATGCCCTATGTGGGCTTTGCCCGTCCGCTTGCTCTTCTCTCGGTAACTGGAGCGCTGTTCGCCGCGTTCTGGCTCGCGGGGAAAGGAAAACCTGTCGATATGCACAAAGCTCTCTCAACGCTCCCGGAGGTCCCTGAAGGCTGGAACTGGTACCGTGCAGCCGCTCCGTTTCTTGTTCTCGCAGCGCTTATTCTCGCCGGAAGAGCATACCCTTATTCATTCCCGGTCCTAGGGCTGCCGCTGATTTTTATGATCAGCGCTCTTGCAGTCTATTGCATCAGCCCCTCACGCCTTTCTGTGTTCAGTGTGGCACAAAATACTGTAAAAAACCTGCTCGGCCTTGTAAGTATTATGGTGGTTGTAGGTATTCTCATCCAAGTGATGACCCTCAGCGGCGTCCGAGGGCTTCTCTCGCTAACCGTAGTGACGCTTCCCCTCGGCGTACTTTTCTTTTCTCTTTGGCTGATACTGCCCATTTCGGAGGGAATGCTCCAATACGCAGTCGCTCCCCTCTTTGGCGTTCCTTTGATCATGCTCTTCAACATGAAGGGGCTTGATCCCGTGGTTTCCCTGGCAGCGTGGTCGGTCATGTGGCCGCTGGGTGACTGTCTTCCTCCTACTGCAGTAGTCGGAAGAGCCGTTGTTATGGAGCTTGACTTCGAGGGGGACTATTACCGGGGTTTTGTCAAAAACGCTCTTCCGGTGATGGCTTTTATTCTCCTCCTGTCCACTCTCTTCATGGTGTACAGTAAGGAGATTTCCGAAGTGATCGGAGGTTGAAATCTGTGGATATTCTTATGATAAATTCAGTTGTGATGATACTGTATTACTTCATCGCCGCTTTTTTTCTTTTTGCGATGATTCGAAACTTCTTCGTGACACGGAATGTTCAAGAGGCTCTCTTGTATACCGTAGTTATGATTCCGTTTGTTTTGCGCCTTCTGCGGCTCAAGTAGAAAGGAGCCCTAGAGAATGAATATTCGCACTGCAAAACTCATCATTCTTCTTTTCGCATGCGCTTGCGCTACGATTGCAGGCTCTCTTTTCAAGGAACACATGGAGTATAAAGAAGCTGTCGTCGCGAGTCCCTTCCTCTCGGAAGTCAAAAAACTCAGCGACTACAGCAACGTAGTGAAAGACTCGGTCAACGACGCGAATGTATATATTTTCAACGGTCCGACCCCGGGGGGGACGGTCGTTTTGCTCGGAGGGACGCATCCGGAAGAGCCGGTAGCGAACCTTTCAGCTCAGATATTTACCGAGAACGTTCACCCCGTTCAGGGGAGGGTTATCGTTATCAACCGCATCAACAAAAGCGCCTCCATGGCTACACGTATGGGAGAAGCGTACCCCAGGTTCTATCATATTTCTACACCTTGGGGAGTAAAAAAATGGAGATACGGCGACCGGCTTGCCACCCCATTGCACTCCTGGCCGGACCCCGAGGTGTACGTCCACTACCCGAGCGGACAGAATCTCGCCTACATGGACATACGGAACGCGAACAGGACATGGCCGGGACGTCCTGACGGCTTCCTTTGCGAACGTACGAATTACGCGCTCATGGAACTGATCCGTAAGGAAAACGCGGATATTGTCATGGATTTCCATGAGGCCGAGCTTGAATACGCCGTGGAGAACACCATCGTCGTTCACGAAAAAGGACAGCCCGTCGCGGCCATGGTGTCAATGATGCTCACTTCTCAGACCTTTGACGTTCCTATAGGTATGGAATTCTCGCCCAAGGCGCTTCACGGGCTTTCTCACCGTGAGATCGGCGATCATTCCGATGCTGTCTCCTACCTTGCTGAAGTGGCAG
>CAXXRY010000005.1:0-22126 GCA_963668335.2 Aminobacteriaceae bacterium
AGTCTTCGCTCAATGAGAGTGTAATTTGCGGAATACGGCGCACTTCTGAAGCAAGAGTGCCTCCTATTGAAAAGAGGGAGCGCACGCCTTCTTCACGAAGTTCCCTGTTCCCGATGTTGGTATAAATGGCTCCCATTTGGTGCGCGATGACCCTGGAAAGCAAGGGATTAAGTCTGGAGATCGGAGGAGTGAGCGATGAGATAAGGCGCTGGAACTCCTCTACGGTAATGGGTTCATGCTTCTTGACAGGGACTCTGTCAACCCCATGCTTTTGAAGCAGTTCTATTGCATCCGGACGAGCGGAACGCAGTGAATCGAGGTCAAGCCCCGACGGGAGCAAAAGGACTCCGCTAGGAGAAAGAATATCCCCGGCAAGAATTCCTTCTTCTTCAAAAAGTTGTTCGACTGCAATCATTTCGATGGAGTTCACTTTTTACTCCTCCTTGATGCGCGGTGCGAACCATAAAGAAGCAACGCACACTCATCGTTGACATTGACGCGGTAGAATGCTAGACTGCCAAATAAATGCATTGTAACATGTTAAAGTCTAAGTGCGGTTTTGAGCATAATAATTTTATTTAATGTATTCCGTGCCAAATGTTACCGATCAGGTGTTCCTGAAAAAATGAAAGGATTTGTTCTTTGTCTGTCCGGGTTCAAATATTCTCTGTGCCGAAATACAAGAAGGAGGCGGGTGAGCCTAGTGCGCCGTTTGCTTGACAAAAACGAAATTCCGTTCGACCCTCCCTGAAAAAAATGAAGATGCACATCCTGAAAAAAATCGAGAGTGTGCCCTTTAATAGATATCCAGAGCAAGCATATGCCGTATTACGAGAGAAGCTTGCCACGTATTGCGGTTTCTCTGCTGACACTATTGTGCCTGGGAACGGCGGCGATGAAATTCTTTGGATGCTTTTTTCCCGTTATGTCAAACCAGGAGATTCCGTGCTCGTCTTTTCGCCCACTTTTTCGGAGTACTATCGCCTCGCAGATCTTTTCGGAGCCAATTTATGTACCGTTCAAACAGACTTGGACGGTGACGAACCGCGCTTCGATCATGCTCTTTTTTTAAGGAGGATGGCGAAGTTAAAACCATCGCTGGTCCTCGTGGATTCTCCGAATAACCCGACAGGCCAATCACACCCCGTTTCCCTTTATCGGCAAGGCAGTAGCGCTTTGTGAATCCACTATTGTAATCGACGAAGCGTACGGAGAGGTTTGCGCGGGATAACTGGCTTTCATCGATGCGAGGGAACGATTTGCCTGCAAACGTAGTAGTATTGAAGACCCTTTCGAAAGCGTGGGGACTTGCCGGTCTGCGTCTTGGGTACGCAGTTTGCGGGGAAAAAGCGGCTTTGGATCTAAACGGCGCCCGCTCGCCGTTCAATGTGAACATTCTCTCCAGAACTGCTGCCGAGGTTGTTCTGGAACATACCGAAGCCATGCTCGAAAGAGTAAAAGATATTTGTGTGCTTCGAGATGCTTTTATCTGTAACGTGAATCGTCTTCAGGGGTGGAGGGCTTTTAGAAGTGACGCGAATTTTGTACTTGTCAGGGCTCCGTTTTCCTGGAGCGTTCTTTCTTCTTCTCTTGGAGATCTGTGCTTGAAGTGCTTCGCTCTTTCGCCTGAAACAGAGGACTCAATATGCTGGTTAAGGGTAAGTATAGGAACAGAGGAAGATATGGATTCCGTCATTTCTTTTTTTCGCCACCATGCAAAGGAGGTAGAATGCTATGACTGAAAAATGGAAGGATACGTTGACAGATCAGCTGTGTCTCGCTCTTCTCTCCTTGGAATCGCCTGATGAGGTGTACTGTTTCCTGGAAGATGTCGCCACCATTGGCGAGATCCGCGCTCTTGCCCAGCGCCTCGAAGTTGCACGGTTATTGAGCGAGGCGTACACCTATCCTCAAATTGCGCAACAAACAGGCGCTAGCACTGCGACGATCAGCAGAGTAAAAAAGTTCCTTGAGTATGGCGCCGACGGGTACAAAATTGTGCTTGATCGTTTGAAAGAGACCGGTGAAGCAATGAGTCCCGAAGAGAAATCTTCAAACGCCTGATCCTTCTTCTCTTTTCTGAACCAGCAGAGGGAGCTTGAAAATGCTCTCCTCTGCTGATTTGACTTTATCTATTCTTGAGCCGACGGGCAAAGATTGTTACTCTTCAACGGGCACTTCCCGCACTCGGGGGTACGGGCGTGACAGAGCCCTCTTCCGTGTTCAATGATGTTGACATGTCCTCCCAAGAAACGTTTCTCTGGAATCCACTCCTCCAGAAAAGGCTGTATCTCGTCGGGAGTGAGCGATTCTTTCGCCCACTTCATTCTCCGGCAGAATCTGGCGATATGCGTATCGACAGGAAAGGCGGGCATTCCCAGGTCGAAGAGCATTACACATGCCACTGTCTTCGCCCCTATCCCTGGAAGCGAGAAAAGATACTCCCGCACGGCATTATTGTCCGTATCTTTCAATGCTACGAGCGAATACTCACCGAATCTCTCTTTGATTGCCGCGAGTATTTGCAGCATTCTCTCCGATTTCGTCTTTGCAAGACCTGCCGGACGGATACTATCGGCAATAGTTTCCGGGGATGCCGAGGCCACAAGTTCCCAAGAAGGGAACGATTCTTTCAGTGCAGCGAACCCCTTATCCCTGTTGCGATCATTCGTGTTTTGGGAAAGAAGTGTGAGGATGAGTCCGTCTAGGGGTTCTTCATGTCCCAGGCGGGGCTCGTTTTTTTCATTCCCCCACAGTTCTTCCAGTATGTCGAAAACCGTGTCGATATTTTGCGGCCTGGATGGCGGCTGTGTCTTGCTATTCTTCTTCGGAGTCATCGTCTACTCCTGCCTCGGAGTCTTTGCCTTTTTTGAATTTTTCCGCCTTTTTTGCCCACCTTTTCAATTTGTTCTTTACCTTGCGATGAATCGATTCTGCAGAAACTCCCGTGAGCGCCTCTATTCCTTCGTCGATCGTCGAGACGGCACGGATAAAGAATTTCCCGTCCCTGACCGCGTCGATCACCGTGTCGTCCAGCATAAGATGTCTCGTGTTCTGCATGGGAATAAGCACACCCTGCTCTCCGGTGAGTCCGCCATGTTCGCAGTACTCGAAGAAACCCTCGATCTTTTCGTTCACCCCGCCGATAGGTTGGATGTTTCCGAACTGGTCCACCGAGCCGGTTACCGCTATTCCCTGCTTGAGAGGGACTTCGGAGAGGGCGGAGAGGAGGCAATAGAGCTCCGTTGAGGAGGCGCTGTCTCCTTCGATTCCGCCGTACATCTGCTCGAATGTCAGTTTGGCGGAGAGGGAAAGCGGCATATCCTGCGCGTACTTTCGTCCCATATAGCTGGTCAGGATCAAGAGCCCCTTGTTGTGGATGGGGCCTGTCATCTTGACTTCTCTCTCGATATTGACGACCCCGTCCTGTCCCATAAAGACGTTGGCGGTGATTCTGGAGGGGTGTCCGAAACGATAATCCATCAGGTCGATGACCGAAAGGCCGTTGATTTGGCCGACTACTTCTCCCGACGTGTCGATCCGGACCAGGCCGTCCTGGTAGGCACGTGCTATCTTCTCTTGGATTAAATCCGAACGGAAGCGTTTTTCACGAATAGCCTTCTTCACGTGCTCACGTTGAACGGTGTCGGCTTTTTCCGCTTTAGCCCAGGCTGTGGACTCGACGATGATCTCCGTAATTTTGTTGAACTCCGTGGAGATTCGCCCTTGATCGTCGGCGATTCTGGACGAGCAGTCTATTACCTCGGCGACTCCGGATGCGTCGAAAGGAAGCCCGTTTTCTTTTTTAAGGCACGAGGCGATGAACTGGGCCATCTGTTTTTCGGTTTCGGGTGTTCTCTCCATGTCGGTGTCGAAATCCGCCTTGATCTTGAACATCTTCTGAAACTCCGGGTCGTAATACTGAAGCAGCGCGTGGAGGAAAGGCGTTCCGACCATCACGACCTTCATGTTTATCGGGATGGGTTGAGGGCGCAAGGAAGAGACGGGAACGGCCCCGTACTGTTCTCCCAGGTTTTCTATGGTCGCTTCGCCGGTACGGAGAATTCGCTTCAGCGCTTCCCACGACATGAAATTGAGCAGCACTTTCTCGGCGTCGAGGACGAGAAATCCGCCGTTGGCCTTCTGGAACGCTCCGGGTACAATTTTTTTGAAGTCGGTATAAAGATATCCTTGGCGGCTTTCGTATTCAACCTTTCCGCCAAGATTGTAGTATGTGGGGTTTGTCTCCCAAATAACGGGAGCGCCGTTTTCAGGATCGTTGCAGACGAAAACGTTTACCGTGTATCGGGTAAAATCGATTTCGGCGTTTTCGTCTTTAACCGCCGCTACGAACATGCCGAAGTTGTCTATGATATCCTCGGCAAGAGCGTCGACCCAGAGTCCGAGAACTTCGTTGCTCTTTTGGTTTCCTTCCTTTGGAGAATCTCCGTTCGTGCCGAATTTTTCTTTGATATCTGAAAGATAGGGCATGATTGCGTTACGGCATATTTCAGCCTCGAGTTTAACAATGCGTTCCTTTAGCCCCTTTTCGAGGTCGCGTATTTTTCGGAGCGTTTCAAGCGTCTTCTGGGAGACTTCCTCCGATTTCTTCTGCAGGCTTTTCTGCTCCTCCTCTGAGAGCGCTTCAAACTCTTCCTGCTGAATTTCCCGCTTTGTTTTTTCTCCGCTCTCTGTTTCCTCCTCCGTCAAGGGAATATTGACAAAACCTTGAGGGGTTCTCTTCAAGGAGAAACCATTCTCAGCAGCCCAGGCCTTGACTTCATCCATGAGCTGGTTGACTTCCTCCTGAAACTCTTTGACGAGCTGTGCTTTGGCGTCTTCGTACTGGCTTTTTTCAAACGCCTTGCTTATGGATGTCTTCAGCTCTTCAACCATCTCGTCGAATGCCGTACCCATTTCTTTTCCTTTGCCCGCCGGAAGGTTGATAGCAAGAGGCTGTCCGGGATCCTCAAAGTTATATACATAAACCCAGTCGTCTGGCGGAGTTCGTTTTCGAGCGGCCGAGCGGAGGCGTTCAAGGGCATACGTTGTTCTTCCGCTACCGGGATTACCCAATACGACAATATTGTATCCCTTGCTCTCCACTTCGAGACCGAAGGAGATAGAGGAAACAGCGCGTTTTTGACCAAGGAACTCCTCAAGAGGAGCAATTTCGTTCGTTGTTGAAATGCCGAGCGAGGCTGCATCGGTTTTTTTTCGCAGCTGTTCGATGGTGAGCACATTGTTTCGAGCGCTCCCTGCCGGTTTTTTTGATCCCTTGCGGGAGGGGTTCGTCGTGGATTTCGTCATAGATGTTACCTCCAGAGATGTTAATTTCATTGTTTGTATGCATTCACGAGAGAACAGATCTGTTTCGTTTTCGTGAGAAGGGCAAGAAACTCCTCAGCAATCGATCCCCTTGCGGGCAAGAATACCTTTTTGATAAGGGTGTCGGATTTCAACCATCTCTGTGATGAGATCGGCTCGGTCAATGAGTTCCTGCGGAGGATTTCTCCCTGTAAAAACGAGCTCCACATGAGGCGGTTTACGTTCAATGAGCTCAAGCACCGAGGACAACGGGACAAGCCCGAACGAAAGCGCAACGTTCAGTTCGTCAAGGACCACAAGATCATACTCTCCTGATAATACCGCTTCGGCGCCGATGGAAAGGCCTCGTTCCGCCTCGCTGATATCCAGCGGATCAATCTTGTCCGGATATACATAATCCGGTCTTCCCGTTTGGATCAGCGTCACTTCAGGGAGAAACTGAAGCCCTTTTGCCTCGCTGTAGGGCCAGCCTTTCATAAACTGGACGACAGCAGATTTCCCCCCGCATCCAGCCATTCGAAGCACTATACCGAGGGCGCTTGTGGTCTTCCCTTTGCCGTGTCCCATATACACGTGAACCAAACCGTATTCAAGTATCGGCATTGTATCTTCCCCCGTCCATCTGTGCATTTCCCCTCCGTATGCATTACAATGCCTTCAGAACGGAGGTTTGTCAATGCTTTTTCAAACACGAATTCTTATTTCAGGTATCGTTCAGGGCGTAGGTTTTCGCCCCTTTTGTGTTCGACTTGCGAACGCGGAGAATATTTCAGGGTATGCACTGAATACCTCGCACGGCGTCGAGATGGAACTTCACGGCGAGGAAGAGAACCTTGACAGCTTCCTCTTCAGAATCGTTCGGGAAAACCCTCCGGCATCCTTCATCAGCTCCGTTAAAATCCTCGACGAAAAACGTCAATCATTGAGTCCTCCCGATCGCTTCAAGATTTTGGAAAGCCGAAAAGAAAAACTGCAGACCGCTCTGATTCCAGCCGATCTTGCTGTTTGCGCACAGTGCCTTGCCGAGATGAAGGATCCGGAAAACCGCCGGTATCGCTACCCTTTTATCAACTGTACCGACTGCGGTCCCCGCTACACTATTATACGCGAACTTCCTTATGATCGTCCGAAGACCACAATGTCTTCGTTTGTGATGTGCCCCGAGTGCAGCAACGAGTATCGGGATTCGGCGCACAGGCGTTTTCATGCCGAGCCGAATGCGTGTCCGCTTTGTGGACCCGAGGTTTGGCTTACTGATTCAAATGGGAAGGATGTCTCGAAGGGAGACGAAGCTGTCCGTCTTTGTTCCTCCTTGCTTGACCAGGGGAAAATAGTTGCGATAAAGGGTATAGGTGGTTTCCATATTGCGTGTACCCCTTTCAGCGACGAGACAGTTGCCTTGTTGCGGGACCGGAAGCGAAGGGCGCATAAGCCGTTTGCGCTGATGGTTTCTTCTCTTGTAATTGCAGAGGAGCTTGCCTATGTGCCCGCTGTCGCGAAGAGACTCATGGCATCTCCAGCGAGCCCTGTGGTGCTCTGTTGCGTTCGCTCGAAGCCGCGTTCGTCGGATGTCGCCGCTGTATCTCCTCTTGTCGCTCCAGGACAGCGGACTCTTGGATTAATGCTGCCGTACACGCCGCTGCATCATCTGCTTCTCGAAGGGAAGAGTGCACTTATCATGACCAGTGCGAACTTTTCGGACGCACCGATCGTCTCCGATAATACTGCGGCTCTTGCCTCGCTCTCATCCATAGCGGATTTTTTTCTTTTTTCGAATCGCGATATTGAGATGCCCATCGACGATTCCGTTGCGATGCCGCTGGGACGTTCATTTTTTCTTCTGCGGCGCGGAAGAGGCTACACTCCTCTTCCGATGCATTTTCGCCGTGGAGACAGCCGTGTTATCTTTGGGGCGGGCGCCGAGATGAAAGGAAGTTTCTGTTTTCTCCAGGGATGATGTGCTGCTTCCGGGGCAGTATCTTGGGGACATGAAACAGCGCGATACCGTGAAGTACTATTACAGAGCGCTGGAGCACTTCATGAAACTCTACGAGCTGAAACCAGAGAAGGTTGCTTACGATATGCACCCCCAATATCTTTCCACGCAGATCGCGAAGAAGGTTGCAAAAGACTACTCTGCCGAAACAGTGCCGGTGCAGCATCATCATGCGCACTTCGCGGCGTGTCTTTTTGAAAACGGCGTCGAAGAGACTTCTGCCGGAATACTCTTTGATGGCACAGGTTACGGCGAAGACGGGACTATCTGGGGCGGGGAGATTTTTATCGGAGACAGATCGTGTTATGATCGGATAGGGCATTTTTACCCCTCGCGGCTTCCGGGGGGAGACGCGGCTGTGGTAGAGCCATGGCGGTATGCCCTCGGCCTTTTGCACGATGTGTATGGCAAGGAAGAGGCCGCAGCCCTCGGAGAAAGGTTATGGAACGCTCATGCACGGAAAGTACGAATGGTCCTCGACATTCTCCCCTTCTCCCCGGAAACGACATCATGCGGACGTTTCTTCGATGCCGCCGCGGCTTTGCTCGGCTGTGGAGATGTTGTTACCTTCGACGGACAGGCTGCAATGGGGCTGGAGGCAATGGCCAAAGGAATGTTGCTGGCTCCTTTTCTCGTTACGCGAAGAGAAAACCGTTTTATTATCGACTGGAGACCTGTTATCCGGTGGATTCTTGATTCGACGCCGATACTTCCCGCCGCTGAAATCGCGGGGGGAGTCCACAGCGGGCTTGCCAGGGCAGTGGCGGAAATTTGCGGAGCACTCCGCGAAGAGAGAGGAATCCGTTTTGCCGCGCTTTCGGGCGGAGTATGGCAGAATCGACGACTCGCAGCGATCACATCCCTTTTCATACGGCGACAAGGAGTGGAACCTCTTCTCCATAAACTTTTGCCCCCGAACGACGAGTGCGTCTCCGCGGGGCAAACCGTTGTTGCGGCGGAGCGCTTTCATCAGGAGAAGAAATAAAAACGCCTGCGGGATATGCGAAGTATCCCGCAGGAAAAAGGAGGTTTCCGGTTCTCTAAAAGGCTCCGTGTCAGACCGTACTGTAGTCTATCCCGCTTACCTTGGAGAGCTCCGAGAGTTTCTTCGGGACATGAATGCTGTCCACAAAGCGGGTAGTGCCGCTTTTTGAACGTATGACCATCGAGCTGGTGCGGATTTGGCGTCCCTCATAACGGACGCCCTGAAGGAACGCTCCGTCGGTGACTCCAGTTGCCGCGAAGAATATATTGTCGCCCTGCACAAGGTCATGTATTGTCAGCACCTGATCGAGGTCGAGCCCTCTCTTCCGGCTCTCCTCGGCGTCGCTTTCGCTGCGGGCCCACAGTTTACACTGCATGTTTCCGTCCAGGCACTTGATTGCACATGCGGTGATGACTGCTTCGGGCGAGCCGCCTATTCCCATAAGGAGGTCGGCTCCGCCTTGATCTTTACATGTAAGAAGAGCTCCCGCGATATCGCCGTCGGGGATGAGTTTGATCCTCGCGCCGGCTTTTCTGATGTGGTCCTTGATTTCGTCATTTCGCGGTCTGTCGAGAACGACAACTGTAACGTCGTCCACTGCCTTCTTTTTCGCTTTTGCTACTCGGACAATATTCTCCTCCGGTGAAAGATTGATATCAATGACATCTGCGGCGTCCGGACCTGTAACCAGTTTGTTCATATAGAAAATATTCTTCGGGTTGAACATCGTTCCTCTTTCCGAGAGAGCGACCACGCTGATTGCTCCGGCAAGCCCGAGAGCCGTCAAGCGGGTTCCGTCGACAGGATCCACAGCGATGTCCATTTGCGGTTCGTCGGTAGCACCAAGCTGTTCTCCGTTGAAGAGCATAGGGGCTTCGTCTTTCTCGCCTTCTCCGATGACGACAACCCCGGACATTGGAACAGTGTTCATCATGTATCGAAGTGCATTAACGGCCGCACCGTCGACCGCGTTCTTATCGCCGCGCCCCATCCATCTTCCCGCAGCCATAGCCGCAGCTTCGGTTGCCCGTACCAATTCGAGAGCGAGGTTCCTGTCAGCAGCAAAAATATCTGCAGCACACATCGAGATATCCTCCTTGAAATTAGTATTTTACAAGGCCAATCGTTCACTTTGGTACAACTGCAAAGGAAAAGAATCCGCGAACCCTATCGCTTCCTAGTAATTCTTCCAAAGAAACCCCTCAGCGCTTGCTAGTTATTTTTGTTGCGGTTATTTCTCGTCATCGGAGAATCGGTTGAAGACTTCGTCAACCCATCGGAAATAGTATTCCGGAGCAAAGTACGAACGCAGCTGTGTTTCGGAAATCAAAGAAGAAACCCTCTCGTCATGAAGCAGAAGAGAAAAAAACGAAGTTTTTTCTTGCCAGCATCTCATCGCATTCTCCTGGACTATAGCGTACGCCTCCTCGCGAAGCATTCCGAAACGCTCAACGAGTTCGAGGAGAATACGTTGACTGTACACCAGTCCGCGCGTTAATTCAAGGTTCTCCTTCATTTTTTCAGTGTCAACTCGTAAATTTTCAACTATAGTCGTCATTTTTGAAAGCATATAGCAAATTGCGTGAAAAGCATCAGGCCAGACGACCCTTTCTGCGGAAGAGTGGCTGATATCCCGCTCATGCCAGAGGTTGATATTCTCCATCCCGGTGAGTGCGTATCCACGAAGAAGCCTGCTCATACCGGAAATGCGTTCACAGAGAATCGGGTTCCGCTTATGAGGCATAGCGCTCGATCCCTTCTGCCGTGCACCGAACGGTTCAAGAACCTCCATTACCTCGGTTCTCTGAAGATGACGGATCTCCGTTGCGAAGCGGTCGAGGGCGCTTCCAAGAAGTGCAAGCGTGTTGAGAATATTCGCATGACGGTCGCGTTGCAGGATCTGTGTGGAAACAAGGGCAGGTCGAAGATCCAGTATGTCGCAAACCCGTTTTTCAAGGTCAGGGTCGCAGTGCGCGTAGGTTCCCACAGCACCGGAGATTTTCCCGTAATTAATTTGTTCGACTGCGGAGGGCGATTCGTTGGCGGTCCCGTTGAAGCTGGTAGTGCCAGTTCATCAGTTTCAATCCGAAGGTAGTCGGTTCTCCGTGAATGCCATGCGTTCTACCGGCGCACGGCGCGTATCGAAACTCCTCCGCTCGTCTTTTTACCGCCGACATCAGCTGCAGTACTTTTTCGTCCACTACAGCCAGAGAACGTGTAAGGGAAAGGGAGGAGGCGGTATCGATGACATCGCTGCTCGTCAGCCCAAGATGAATATAGCGGCCGTTCTTGCCGACGGTTTCTGCGACCGCTGAGACAAAAGCGATGACGTCGTGTTGCACCTGCTCTTCGATCTCGTCGATCCGTTCTATGCGAAAATCCGCTTTCGCGCATATCTCGTCGTACGCTTCCGAGGGGATAACTCCGCGTTCGTTCCAGACTTTGCATACGGCAAGTTCCACTTCGAGCCATGTCCTGAACTTATTCTCTTCGCTCCAAATAGCGTTCATTTCTTTGGTTGTATATCTGTCAATCATTCAGCAGCCTCCTCGCAGCCATTTCATCGAGCCAGCGATTTCTTACGAGAGAGAGAAAATCGTTGTACCGTCCGTCGGCAAAATCGGGGAAGGTATAATCGAAGGGCGTCCATCGCTTTCGCCTGTATCGCAACGTCACCTCCGCATGGATTCCCTCGCCGATATAGATTCTGTGCGCATGGTCTTTTGTCGAGGCAAGGACGAGTCTTGCTCCGTTCACATACCCCGGATCGATATTCACTTTCCGCGGCGTTCCGCTCTCCTCCTCCGTTTCGCATGCCGCATGTTTCCATTCCTGCAGTTTTCCGGCGTCCCGGAGAGTTTTGAACGAGAGAAAACGTCGAAATAAAACCGGAGCTATATCAGCGTAATAATCGGTGAGCGAAGAAAAAAGAAAAGGAGCGCTTTCATATTCAGGTGATCCCCACAGGGCTGTAAGGGCATTCTTTGTCCAAGACCAAAGAGCTTCGTCGGGGTAGAGAACCCCGACGATTAGTTTCACAGGGTAGAAGTGCGCAGGGTTTCTACTCGGTTTGTCCGTCGTCAATACAGACATATCCAAGAAGCTTCTCCTCCCAGATGCACGCGAGATGTTTTCCTTTCTCTTCTTCGTCTAAATACTCGGCGGAACGAATCTGCCGGACCGAGATACCTTTACATTTGAGGTCGGATAAAAAAGCTTGGCCGATGGAGGCCAGCCATTCCATTTGTTCCGCACTTTGCAGATCTTCTGAAACATCCTGAACCAAGAAGAACGAGGCTTCTAACGGAGTAAACAAAAAATGTCTGGAACTACTCATTCTTTTTTTTGTTGATTTGCTGCTGAGTTCGAGTAAAAACTCGTTCGGATGCTTTTTTTTCCGGGCGAAAGAGGGCAGTGTGAACCCATCGAGGAGCTTTTCAGCGGCAGGATTCAGAGCCGTTTTTTTCCCCGTTAAGAGAGCGAGAGGGAGCGGAATTGTCCACCAGCATGGGAGATCCAAGTCTTTTGTTCCCTCATCCGGCGTTGTGCATTCTTGCTCGGGTGAAGGTTGCGGAATTCTCCCTGCGGGAACGAGCTCCACTCCCCTGTCGGTAACCAGCAGAACCGGCGTTAATGGTTCCATCAGCCGCTGCTCTGTTAGACATGAGAAACCGTTGGATGAAAGTAACGCGATTGCATCGCTGACTTTTGTATCTGCGTTTCCTCTTTCAAGAAGAGAGACAATCTGATCCTTTGAGTAGATAGGATAACCTTTAGCGGTTGCAAATGCGCAATGCTCTACACCGTGCAAATAGAGGGGGAGCGAAGAAGTGACGACAAAGGGGATTCGAGCGTGGTGTTGTATCGCACCTCGCCTCTATTCTCGTTCGGCATCCTTTTCTCCCTCCAGAAGTGCGGTAATAAACTCATGGACATCGAAGGGGCGGAGGTCGTCTGCCCCTTCTCCAAGGCCAACATACCGTACCGGCATTTTTAATTCCTCTGCTATCGCAAGGAGAATGCCACCTTTTGCTGTATTGTCGTACTTGGAAAGGACAACGCCCGAAAGAGGCAGTATTTTATTGAACGTCTGCGCCTGAGCCAGTCCGTTCTGTCCCATCACGGCATCCAAGACAAGCAACGTCTCAAGAGGAGCATTCCCCCGCTCTTTTTCAAGTACTCTGTAGATTTTCCCGAGTTCCTCCATAAGGTTGTGCTTCGAGTGAAGACGCCCGGCCGTATCGACAAGAAGAACATTTGCACGGCTCGACTTTGCTGCAGAGAGGGCGTCAAAGGCAACAGCAGCTGCATCACTCCCTTGTTGCTGCGCGATGACGCGAACTCCGGAACGCTCTCCCCAAACTTTCAATTGATCAATCGCTGCGGCACGAAACGTATCGGCGGCGGCAAAAACAACACGTAAACCGTCTTTCGTCCACTGGGAAGCGAGTTTGCCTGCTGTTGTTGTTTTCCCGCTTCCATTGACGCCGACAAGAACGACTATGGCCAACGTATTTTTGTCCGGCGTTATCGGTTGTCCCATCAGGGGAATAGACGATAGACGGGACGTTAAAATATCCGCGAAGTATTTAAAAAGCTCCTCCGGTGTCTTGGCGCCGCGCGCGTGCGCCTCTTTTTTCAAATCGTCAATCAAACGAAGAGAGAGTGTAACACCTACATCTCCCGAGATAAGAACCTCCTCAAGGCGTTCCCAGAACTCCTCGTCTATGGTACTGCCCGAAAAAATTCCGGAGAGTCCGCTGCTCCATTTTTTGCGTACTCCCTCCAGACTTTTTTTAAGCTTTTGAAAAAAAGACATGTAGTTTAAGGCCTCCTCCTAGGGGCATGCATTCGTTATTCATGCCCCTTCTCTTTGGTGCGAGGTTCTCCGAATTCTTCTTTTATGCGGGTGTGTGTTCTGTTCTTCTGTTTCCTCTGTTGCGTTCCGCCCGAGGAAGCGTTCTTCGATTCAGATCCCTCATTTTTCTGTTCTGTGGTTCTCTGTTCAGGAGTCGCTCTTTTCTCGTTTGTTTCTTTGTTTGCTCCGCCTTTCCCGGAACGGCGTCTTCTGGAGTTTGAAGAACGTCTGGAAGAGGCTTCAGTAATTTTTTCAGGAGAACGAGTAGCTCCATCGTTTTTTTCTGCTGAGAAAGCAGTCTGTTTTTTTTCAGCCGACATTTGTTTTTTGGGCGGACGATCGCCAGAAGACGGTTTCTCTGCGTATTCCGCTTCGACTGGTTTCCCGTCTCCGTGCTCTTGTTGCCGTGTCTGTGGTGTTCCTCCCTGTGTGTTCTTGTTTTGAACGGAAGATGACGGTTTTTTTCTCCTTCTCTTTTTTTTCGCTGGTTTGGCTGCATCTTCAGATGTAACCGTACCTTCCTGAAGTATCTTCTCTTTTTCTCGTTTACTCTTCTCTCCCCCGGAAACCGAAGGCTTACCTTCCGTTTTTTTATCTTTTCCAAGGGAACCTTGTTCCTGCCCTTTGTCTCGCCCGCCGGAATCAGCAGCTCTCTTTCGAGGAGATCGGGGTAATTCGTTTGAGAATGAACGAGTACTTTTCACAGACGGCCCATCGATAAGAGACTGTCCGGAGGACAATTCACGGAGTGTACGAGAAGGTTCTTCCCATTCCTTTCCTTCCATTACAGTCTCTTTAAAACGTGGGAAATCTTCAATCTTAAGAAGAAGGCTTCCCCCGTCAGGACGACGAACACGTACAGATTCAGATGAGAGTTCAACTCCCTCTACGATATAGTTCCCATTGGGAGTACGGATTTTCGATCCCGGATTCGGGAGTGTTTTCCAAAGGATGCTGTACGATGTGTGCTCGTAGGACATACAACACATCAGCCTTCCGCAGATGCCCGAGATCTTTGTCGGATTCAGGGCGAGATTCTGCTCCTTTACCATCTTGATACAGATTGGTGTAAACCTGTGAAGCCAGTGGCTGCAGCAACATTCCCTGCCGCACGGCGCGATTCCCTTTACTGTTTTTGCTTCGTCGCGTACGCCTATCTGTCGGAGTTCAATACGGGTTTTGAATTCTTTCGCCAGATCTCTGACATACGCTCGAAAATCCACTCTTTGTTCGGAGGTAAAATAAAAAAAGAGTTTCTTCTTGTCAAGAAGATATTCAACGTCAACCAGCTTCATTGAGAGATTATGATTACGGAGCAACATCCTCGCCCTTACTAGGACTTCGTTTTCTTCTTCCCGTTCGAGTTCAGCAACCGCAAGGTCTTCATCCAGTGCTGTACGTACGAGTGAGATTTCTTGGAGAATGGGTTCGCCTCCCTTGACCTGGCCGTCAGAAGTATCGTCATTACAAGAAGCCCTGTAGCGCGCTTCTTGTTCGCCCGAAAGGGGGCCTCCAAGAAGGGCAAGCTCAGACCCTCTCATCGTTTCGACAACAAGCCAGGTTCCCTTGGAAGGAAAAGGGGCTTCTATGTTGAGAAGCCCAAGATATCGAGGTTTACCAAATATCGCCAAATGAATGCTCAAAAACAATACCCTCCTTGAGAGCTAATACAATTAGGTCGAGAACCATGGTTCGGGAAAGACGCTTCGTCTGGATCAAAAGGCGTAGTCGCTCAAGTGTTGCCGCCTTGTCATACGCTCCCCGTTCTAATTCATAAGATATCCATGGACCAAAGAGCACGATCAGCTCGTCGACTTCAGACTTGGCATTTTTTCCAATCCACCGGATCCACTCTTCCTCTGTTTGAGGCGGCGGCACGCTCACTTCCGACCGAGGCAAAGGGAGAGAAACAATCCACGAACGGCTTCTCAGAGTAGGTAGAAAGAGTTTCTCGTCCGACAGTAAGAAAAGGATATGAACATACTCCGGTGGTTCTTCTGCCAGCTTTAAAAGACTGTTTGCCGCGGGAAGCATCATCCTGTCTGCAGAAAAAACAACAGCAACTCTTTTGGATGATACCACCGGGCGATACGTCATTGCATCGATTATCTCACGACAATCGTCAATAGAAGGAGGTTTCGAGGGAGCGCCGCAATACACGAGATCCGGATGCCTCTCGCCAGACCAGGCTGAACAGACCCGGCAATCATCATCCCCCGAAGCGTTGGCACAAAGCAACACGCGAACAATGTCGAGTGCTGCGTGCATATGGAGTTCCTCGTTGAGCACTACTGCACACGAGTGAGGGAAGGCTCCTTCTGAAGCCAAGAACAACAACCGCTTCCATGCCGAAGAGTCTTTCCATGAAGCAAAATGCTGCTCAAAGTTTTCATCTGTTTTCAAAAAAGAAGAGAAAACAGACATCCCTTGATCTCCTCCATAAGCTGCAGCATTCTGGTTCGCTCTCCTTCCCGAGCGAAAACAGACTCTAGTTCATCAAGCATGGAGTCTGTTTTTTCCACAATGACAAAAAAATTCTTATCCCCTCTGCGCCATTTCATGTCACGTCGTACACGCAGACCTGATAGAGCTCGTCGCACAAGCTCGGATACAAGTTCTCGGTACTGGAGAAGGAGAGCTTCTGCGGGGAATACAGATAATTTCCTTCCTATTATTTCCAAGCGTTCCAAAAGGTCACGGATTTCAGCATCCTCAAGAGAAGCCGAAAAAACGGAAGCAGGCGATTCTCGAGAAGGCAGTTGTCCGCTTCTTTTCGATGTCTTGGAAAATTCTCCTCCGCTCAATGTTTCTTTGGACGTTTTTTTTACCCTCAACGGGACAAGGACACCTCCACAAGAGAGAAAATCTTTGACGCAAGAGCTTCTGGTTCTTCAGACGCCTCTACCGTGCATATCCTATGCGGGTCTCTCGCTGCAAGAGAAGAAAAGCCCGTGCGAACCCTTTCGAGAAACGCGGAGCCCTCCTCTTCGAAACGATCGCGTGCTCCGCGGAGACACACTCTCTCTATGGCAGTTTTAACAGGGATATCAAGCCAGAATGTCCGATTCGGGCTCGGAAAAGAACACCATTCGAACAGCGTCTCAACTTTTCCCGGCGGGATTCCTCTTCCCCAAGATTGGTATGCCAATGTAGAATCTGTGTACCGTTCGCAAATAACAATACCGCCTCCCTCCAGTACGGGCAGTATCTTTCTACGAACGTGTTCGCAGCGATCCACAAGAAAAAGAAACAACTCACTCATTGGATGAGAAAAATCACCTTTAAGAATATGCTCCCGTATCCACGATCCGCCGTCCCACCCGCCAGGTTCTCTTGTCCGGAAAACGTGTCGCTTCCCATGGTATTTTTCCTCGAGGAGTCTGGCGAGGTACGCCGCCTGTGTTGTTTTTCCGCAACCGTCAATACCTTCTAAAGTGATAAACACGTGATCAACTCTCCGTCTCAGGCCCTTCAGGTTGTGATGAGTCGCCGGGTTTGACAGTGATCAGTTTTCGGAGAAGCCCCTCGACGACAAATTCCGATTTGAAGATCTGAAGTGTGCCATCTTTTAAACGACGCTGTTTCTGCTCGCTTAAAAGCTCTTGTTCTTCTTTTGAAACCGGATCGTCGTCTTCCGAGCGGTCTTTGCTGTCTTTTGAACGTTTTTCGTAATTAAACTCGATTATGAGTTCATTGTTCGTTTCAAGAGCCGACATCTCGGTGAAAAGCTGACGAAAATTGTCAATGGTTTTCCATCCCTGAATTATTGCCGATTGATTCAGAGGTTCTATTCCGCCGCCTCGAACAAGAATTTCGCAGATACCGGAAGCATCTTTCGGGATGGCGATCTTGAATGATTTCTTCACCTGTTTCTTCCTGTAAGGGCGAAGCAGAACTTCAACTTCTACAGTATCTCCTGAACAGAATGATTCCCCTTTGATATTGACTCCTTCTATATACATCAGCTTGGGCATCGGGGAGAATTCAGTAGTCACAGTAATTCCCAAGGGATAGACTTCGGCAAACGGATTCAGGAAAACAACATCGAGCAGTTCGCTTGTCTCTTTTAAAGCGGCCGCTGCCAAATCGCTGTCTGAAAAGAACATATTTGTCCGTGTCCATCCGCTAATCAATCCTCTCCCCTGCACATTAAGAGTGAGGGTCGCCGTACCTTGTCCCTTGCGTCCCCAGAGATCGTCGATCAAGCCGGTGAAGACTCCTGCAGTCAGCTTTGCTCCGATAAATGGATCCGGAACGATGTGAAAACGCTTCCGTTCTTTGATATTGAGTTCAGCATCCGTGAAATCGAGAGTTGCCGAGATGGAAGGGGTAAAATAGCCGATTCTTCCTCCTATTCCCTGCGGTCTGTCCTGTGTAACTGTCCCGACAATTTGGAGCGGACTGCCCACTTTAAAAGGAGACTCTAAACTGGGGACTACCTTATGGATGTATGCTCTTGCTACGGGATAGTTCACAGCTCCCCTCCCAAGGAAGGGGTGGGCAAATGCGATAAATCTTCCGTCAGGCGCCACTGCTGTCAATGTACCGGTAGCGCCGATGGTTACATCTCCCCATGCCAGAAGAACAGTAATCGCGTCTCCTGGCAGCATTGCGGCGTTCATCTCGACCGGAACAGCATCGGTAAATCCGCCGCCCGGAATAAAATTGTCCCTTCCGAGAAGGGCGGCGGTATCAAGGGCTTTGCGAGTGCTGATTCCATTGATAAAGAGAGGTGAAGAGAGCTGTTCTGCAGTTACCGGAACTACAAGATTATCCTCTTCTTTGTCTTTCTTTCCGTTATCCGCTTCTTCATCTGCCTGACTCTTGTCTTCCTGATCTTTTTTCTTATCTGTGTCGTCCAGAGCTGGGGCCTGAAGAATAGTCACGATTTTTTCCGGCCAACTCCAGATGCTTGCCATATCATTGAAAGATGTGACTAATCCGAGCGTGTGTTCGCTGAAATTCCAGCCATATCCTATCGCCCCGATAAGCTTGCCGTCGATATACACCGGACTGCCGCTCATACCGGCGGCAATACCGCCTGTCGCTGCTATTACAGAACCGGATGCCTTAATCATTATCAGATGTCGGGGGCTTCCTTTTCCCAGGATAACGCTCACAATTTCCACAGGGAACCGCACAATCTTTCTGCCGGACACAACGGTAAGCGCGTACCCCTTCATTCCGGGACGAATGTTTTCCACTCCCAACACCGGAACGGTGGGTGTAAACTGCAACGCTTCGGTCTGCTCCGCAGGGACGAGGAGAAGAACAAGCGTGCATAGCAGTATGCGAAAAAAGTTCATGGGCGGCGATCCTCCCGAGTAAATTTAACTACTTTTGTCGGTTCCATCTGAGGAAACTCATAATGAACCCGTCGATATCTCCATCGAGCACGGAGTGAACATTTCCTATTTCAAAGCCGGTTCGATGATCCTTCACGATTGTATAAGGATGCAAAACATAGGAACGTATCTGGCTCCCCCAACTTATCTCCTTCTTCTCTCCCTGAATCGAGAGAAGCTCTTGTCGCCGCTCCTGAGTTGCCTTTTCAAAGAGACGGCTCCGGAGGACTTGCATCGCTACCTGACGATCATATGCTGGGATCTTTCGTTCTGACAGCCGACGACGATCCGGTGGGAATATGTGTAATACGGACTGCTGAATCAGTTCTGTTGACATACTGTCCGCCCGCACCGCTTGCCCGGAATGTGTCGACTTTGAGGTCTTCCGGGCGGATTTCCACGGGAACATCCTCGGCCAATTCCGGTGCCACATCAACCGAAGCAAAGCTTGTATGCCTCCTTTTTGCGGCATCGAATGGAGAAATCCGGACTAACCGGTGGACTCCCTTTTCCGCTTTTAAGTACCCGTAGGCATACTCCCCCTGCACAAGTACGGTTGCACTTTTAATGCCTGCCTCCTCATCCTGAAGGATATCAAGAACTTTCGCGGAAAAACCTTCTCTTTCAGACCAGCGAAGATAAAGGCGCAAAAGCATCTCGGCCCAATCCTGAGAATCAAGTCCTCCTGATCCGGCATGTACGGTGAGTATTGCATTGCTGCCGTCATATTCCTCGGAGAGCAGCAAAACCATCTGCTCTTTGTCAACAAATTTTCGAAACTCATCCGCTGTCCCGGAAAATTCACTCTGTAATTCGTCGTCTTCATCATCGGATAGCATTTCATCAAGAGTCTCGAGGTCGCTGAACATACGCTCTGCCTGATCCCAGGCATCCAGGCTGCGCTGTAAACGTGCAATATCACGGGATACTCCACGGCTTTCTTCTTTTGTCCAGAAATCCGGAGCGGTTGTGCGCGCTTCAAGTTCTTCTTTTTTCTGTCTTATTGAATCGAGGTCAAAGACTGTCCTGAAGATCTTTACGTAAAATCCTCAGTTCCTCCAAAACTGTCGCATTCGGCGTGAACGCCATGCTTTCTCCTCCTTAGTGTTGACGATCATTGTGTTGAACGATTTTTTATTATATCATTTCGAGGCACGCCAAAGGAGGAAGAATAAGGGAAATGATGAAAGCGCGCCCCGGAACTGTGGACCTATGCCGCATTCTCATGAACACAGGAGGGAAAATCATTTCGGGAGGTACTCTCTCGGGAGTCTTTCATGTTCTCGGCAGACTGTCTGGAAGAGTATCCGCAGTCTCGTAGAAGAAGGTTTTTCGATAGAATCCATCCTCAAAAAGGGTACATTCTTCATGATTTGCCCCGATATGACCTGGCCCCTTCGTTTATTGGAGCTCTCTTGCAAAATACCGTTTTCTCCCAAACGGAAATCTTTCTTTTTGAAACACTTTCCTCCACACAGGAAACAGCGAAAAGGCTTGCCCGTCAGAGCGGAAAGGAAAATGTCGTCGTTATTTCCGAAGAACAGACGAAGGGAAGAGGAAGAAGAGACAGAACCTGGATATCCCGGCATGGGAGCGGGCTCTTTCTTTCTTTCTTTTTCAAACCTCGTCTTTTTCCGGGAAGACTTCAACTCGTCAATCTTGCTGCAGGGCTCGCTGTAAGAGACGCAGTAGAAAAAACATGTGCGGTAAAGCTTGCGCTCAAATGGCCCAACGATCTACTTTGGGAGAATAAGAAGGTGTGCGGTATTCTCTCAGAAGCGTCAAGTGAATCTGATCGTGTCCGTGACTGTTGCACAGGAATAGGGCTCAATATAACGTCTCCGTTTCTCGAAAACAACAAAGAGGCGGAGATTGTCTTTTCCCGTGCCGCTTTTTTAAATGACCTGACCGCCGGCGTTCACCGTGGAGTCTTGGCTGCCGCTCTTTTGGATCGCTTTGCAGAAATTCTTACCGGAATGGAAAACGATAGCGGGAAAAGTCTTCTTGAACGCTACAGAAAAGAGTGCGCTACGTTAGGAAGAGAAATCGTCGTTAACACCGACGACAGAGCAGAGAGAGGACAGGCCGTGGGTATCGGAGAAAACGGGGAGCTTGTTGTCGTGAACCAGCACGGCACGATAACCTACTGTGCTGCGGACGTAGTGCACGCGACACCCGAGGGGAGTTAATTTCTGTGTTATAATAATGTGTATTATAACTCAAGGGAGAAGATGGAATGCGTTTGACTGAGATGTCCACTACAAGTGGCTGAGCGGCGAAAATAGGTCCGGCGGACCTTTCTAAGATACTTAAGAATATCCCTCTCCCATCGGACGAGCGGATTTTTTCTTCATGGGCCTCAGGAGAAGACGCGGCTCTTTGGAAGATAGACGAGAAAAGGGCCGGGATTCTTACCGTTGATTTCATCACTCCGGTAGTCGACGATCCTCTTGTTTGGGGGAGGATTGCCGCTGCAAATTCACTTAGCGATGTCTTCGCTATGGGCGGTTTCCCCTTGGTCGCATTGAACATCGTGGGGTTTCCGGTAAAAAGTCTTGATATGAGCGTATTAGAGGCTGTTTTGGCCGGAGGGTTCGAAAAGGTTCGGGAGGCGGGAGCTTTCCTCCTTGGCGGACACAGCGTCGAGGATAAAGAACCAAAATACGGTCTCGTTGCGTATGGCGAGGTCGCTATGGATTCTGTATGGAGGGTAACGGGCGCCTGTCCCGGAGATATGCTGCTCCTGACAAAACCAATCGGGACGGGGATTGTAGCCACAGCGCTGAAGGCGGATATGCTGGAGGATGAACGGAGCCTGCAGGAGGCTATTCGGTGGATGTCGACGTTGAATGATCTTCCGAGACGCCTGGATACCGGCCTCCTTACATCTGTACGTGCGTGCACCGATGTAACAGGGTTCGGGTTAGCGGGCCATGCATTGGATATGCTCTCCTCGAAGGAGATGAACCTGGTCCTGGGCATCCACGATATACCGTTGCTTCCCGGAACCATCAGCCTTGCAGAGTCAGGCCTCATACCTGCCGGAACATACAATAACCGTATCGAATATGAAGACCGAGTTCGCGACCCCCAGAAACATGATGAAGTGTTAATGGATATGCTCTTCGATGCCCAGACCTCTGGCGGTCTTTTGCTGGCTCTTCCTGAGGAAAAGACTCAAGATTTTCTCAAAGCGGTCCAAAGGATCGGATTTGAATGGGCTACTGTTATTGGACGTTTTACGAAGGGAAACGGTGAACTTGAAATTGTAGACAATATATAGTATCATAGCCAAGGAATATTTTCTTTCCCTCATGTTTCTTGAGGAAAGATAAGGGATGTGTTTCCTTGTTGCTATCAGAAAAAACCTCGCGTGGAATTCGGCTGGTATTGAGTCTTTCAATGTTTTGTGCGATGTTGGGTATTGGTATTATAGCACCGGTCATTCCTCTTTATGCAAAATCGCTTGGTGCAAACAGCGTTGCTATTGGACTCATAATTGGTTCCTTTTCTTTTTCCCGCATTTGGGGAATGCTATTGTCAGGGGAACTTGCGGAGCGCATCGACCGGAAAAAGCTGCTAATAAGCGGGCTTTTTGTGTATGCTGCAGCCTC
>CAXXRY010000006.1:0-99432 GCA_963668335.2 Aminobacteriaceae bacterium
AATGTGGCTCAAGGTGGCCACCAAGTACCCTCGCATCGCGGACAATCACTTCTCCTCCAAGGGGGCGCAGGTGGACATCATCCACCTCCACGGCTCCATTGAGCTGGCGCCGAAACTCGGACTGAGCGATTGTATCCTTGACATTGTCCAGACCGGCAGTACACTGAAGGCCAACCATCTCGAAGTGCTGGAGCACGTCTCCGACGTTTCGCTCCGGCTGGTGGCGAGCAAGAAGAGCGTCGCCCTCCGCTGGGCCGACATCCGAGCGGTGAGCAGGGCGATCAGAAGCCGGTGCAAGGAGGTTCGGTCATGATCGAGAAAGAACGAACAACGAAAGAAACCTTGGTCTCTCTGTGCTTGAATATTGACGGCGGAGACCGGCGTATCGACATTCAGTGCGGCTTTCTGCGCCACATGCTGGAGCTCTTCTCCTTCCACGCGGGGATCGGCCTCGACGTGACAGCGACCGGGGACGTCGACGTGGACTGCCACCACTTGACGGAGGACGTCGGTATTCTGCTGGGGAAGGCGTTCGACCAGATTCGCTCCGGGCGGAACATTCAGCGCTACGGCTGGTGCGCTCTCCCCATGGACGGTTCCCTTGTGCTGGCCTCAGTCGATTTCAGCGGCCGGGGGCAATTTGAGTGGAAGGGCGCGTTTCCTGCGGAGCGATGCGGCGACTTCGATCTGGAGCTCATACCCGAATTCTGGCGCGCGCTCTGCCGCGAAGGGAGGATCACCTTCCACGCGCAGGCCCTCGCCTGCGACAACGCGCACCACCTTGCAGAGGCGCTCTTCAAGGGAGCGGGCAGGGCGTTCCGGCAGGCTCTCTCCCCCGCCGACGAGCTGCAAAGCACGAAGGGTACGCTCGCATGATCGCCGTCGTGGACTACCAGGTGGGAAACACGGGAAATGTCCGCCGCGCCTTCGAGCGCCTCGGTGAGAAGGTCTGTCTGCTCCACTCTCCGGATGAGCTCGACAACGACGTTTCACTTGCTGTGCTTCCGGGAGTCGGAGCATTCGGAACCGGCTTCGGAACGTCTTACAGCTTCGGGGTGGCGAGAAGCTCTCCTTTCGTGGGCAAGCTCGGGGCGGCCGCTGCTCGGCATCTGTCTTGGTATGCAGCTTCTGTGCGAAAAGGGACTTGAGGACGGGGAATATGACGGTCTGGGACTGATCCCCGGGACCGTGCTTCCTCTAATAGCGTCGAAAATCCCCCACATGGGGTGGAACACTGTGGAATGGACCGGACGACCGCCGTCTTTTTCGCCGTCCGCGGCGGACGGCTCGTTCTTCTACTTCGTCCATAGCTTCGCGCTCCCTGAAGGCGATTGTACAACAGGACGGACAGCGGTCGAAGGAAATGTCTTCTCGTCGATGGTGCTGAAGGGCTCCGTGGCGGGATTCCAGTTTCACCCGGAGCGCAGCGGCCCGGAGGGCGTCGCGCTGCTGGGCGAGACCGTCAGGTTCCTACGAAAGGAGGGCGCCCCCCGATGATCGTCTTTCCCGCGATGGATCTCTACGGAGGCGAGATCGTCCGCCTCAGACAGGGAAAGTTCAGCGACAGGACCGTCTACCAGGCGAAGATCGGCGAGACGGCAAAGAGCTTCCTTGAGGCAGGGTCCGAATGGATTCACCTGATCGACCTGCAGGGGGCCGAGGAGGGAGCGCCGCAGCACCTTTCCGTCATCGGCCTGCTCAAGAAAACAGGGCTCCTCGTCCAGTACGGCGGAGGTCTCCGTTCGGAGGAGGACATCGCCGAAGCCTTCGCAGCGGGCGCGGACAGAATCTACCTCGGAAGCATCCTCGTGAAGGACCGCTTCCTTGCGGGCAGGATGTACGACGCCCACGGACCGAAGATTATTCCCGCAGTGGATATCCGCAACGGCGATGTGATGATCTCCGGCTGGAAGGAACCGGGGGGCATCGCCCCGGAAACGTTGATCGAAAGATTGCGGGCAATAGGATACCGCCTCTTCCTCATCACCGCGGTGCATCGGGACGGCATGGAAAGAGGCCCCGACAGGGAGATGTACCGCCGCCTTCTCGTTCGCTTTCCGGATATCGGGATCATCGCCGCAGGAGGGCTCTCCTCGCTGGAGGACGTACGGAATCTGAAGGAGGACGGGCTCGCCGGAGCTGTCCTCGGCAGATCGCTCTACGAGGGAAGCATTCTTCTGAAGGACGCCCTCCGGGAGGCTGCTTCATGCTGACGCGTCGAATCATCCCCTGCCTCGACGTACGCGGTGGACGCGTGGTGAAGGGTGTGAACTTCATCAACCTGCGCGACGCGGGAGACCCTGCCGAGCTGGCGCGCACCTACATGGAGGAGGGCGCCGACGAACTGGTCTTCCTCGACATCACTGCCTCGGCCGAACGCAGGCGGACGATGCTCGAATGGGTCTCGCGGGTGGCGGACACGCTCTTCCTCCCCTTCACCGTCGGAGGCGGCATCTCCACTGTGGAGCAGGCCCGGGAGATCGTCGCGCTCGGAGCGGACAAAATTTCGCTGAACACCGCCGCCGTGCGGAACCCGCAGCTCATCGCCGGCTGCGCCAGGCTCCTCGGCAGGCAGGCCGTCGTCCTCGCAATAGACGCGAAGGAAACGCCGTCCGGAGGCTGGGAGGTTTTCGTCGACGGCGGACGCACTCCAACGGGGCTGGACGTACTCGAATGGATCAAGGAGGGCGCACGGCTCGGCTGCGGCGAGATCCTGCTGACTTCGATGGACCGCGACGGCGCGAAGAACGGCTACGATAACCGCCTGCTGTCGAAGGCGGCTTCCTCCGTCTCCGTCCCGCTGATCGCTTCGGGAGGGGCCGGAAGCATGGAACACATCCTGGAGACTTTCCGCGCAGGGAGCGACGCCGCCCTCGCCGCCTCCATCTTCCACTACGGGGAGATTCGCATCGGCGATCTCAAACGATATCTTGCCGGGCAGGGAATCCCCGTCCGGCTGACCGGGAGTGTTGCTTCAAATGAATATTGAACTGGATTCCGTACATTTCGACGAACAGGGACTGATTCCCGTCATTGTGCAGGACGTCCTCTCGGGGGAGGTGCTCATGATGGCGTGGGCGAACCGTGAATCTTTGGAACTGACCGCCTCGACGGGAGATATGACCTTCTGGAGCAGATCGCGGAAAGAGCTGTGGCGGAAGGGAGCGACGAGCGGCAACACGATGAAGGTGCTCGAATTGCGGGCCGACTGCGACGGAGATGCGCTGCTCGCGCTCGTGGAGCCGTCGGGACCCGCCTGCCATACGGGAGAGCGTTCCTGTTTTTTCAACCTGCTCACCGCGCCGTGCGAGGGGAAAGGAACGTTTCCCGGCGTTCTTTGGCGCTACCTGGAGCAACGCCGCCACGACGACCCGGCGGAGAGCTACACTGCGCGGTTGCTTGCGCGAGGCGCTCGCAGGGTCGCCCAGAAGGTCGGCGAGGAGGGCGTCGAAACGGCGCTCGCAGTCGCCGCGGGGGACGTGAAAGAGACCGTCTACGAGGCCGCCGACCTGCTGTACCACCTCCAGGTCGCACTGCTGGCGACAGGCTTAAGCCCGAGGGATATCTACGCGGAGCTTGAACGGCGTCACGGCACGCCAAGCCAGGGACAGAGCACCGCCCTCCCCTCCTGACCCTTCAGCGCCATCGAAACTTCCTCGAAAGAGGGCTCTTCAAGAAGCATTACAGTACACCGATCCCTCGCTATCGAGGAGAGTCTGTGCGAGTCGGAGGACCGGATGAACACTCTCTCCGGGTAACGCTCTCTCCACGCGGCAAACGCGGCATGAGAAACCGCCGGGGAGAGTTCAAGCGCGTGACACGGAAAATCGTCCGGCACCCGCCCCAGCACAGACTCGTAGGAAAAAGAGGGTCTGTCGATATGCGCCGGGATGACGAGAGCACCTCGTTCCCACGCCTCGGCGGCGACTTCGTCGACCGAGTAGCCCACACCTTGGACGAGCAGCGTCTGCTGCTCGTCCAGTATGTTGTTGTCGCTGTCGATCACAAGCTGCTCGCCAAAGATGCCCGGATCATTCGCACGCTGCGGCATCTCCTTCCAGAGCCACTCACGGTACCCTGCCGCGGTGTGGTCGTCGGGGAAGAGCACCACGATGTGAATATCCTCCGCCGTCTGCACCTCCATCCCGGAAAGAACAACAGGCATCTCCTCGGCAGCGCTCCGAACGGCGGGGACATTCGCTATGTCGTTGTGGTCGGTTACCGCACACAGGGCGATGCCGGCGGCGCGATATGTCCATGCGATCTCCGGCGCCCCCATCTCCAGTTCGCCGCAGGGCGAGAGAACGGTATGCAGATGCAGGTCCACCCAGAAGTGCGACAGGCTCAATCCGCAACCTCCTTGAGCACTCCCGCTGCGACAAACGCCGAAAGCGGCGTCGCGGCCAAAGTGATTCCCTCCGTAGCGCACCGGTCAACCAACGCCTGTTCAGGCGCCCTTCCGGAGGCAACCAGGATGAAGGGAACATCTTTGAGCACAGCCACCGCTGCGGCATTCAGATGCACCTGGATGGTGATCCAGAGCCACCCCTCCCTGGCCTCGGCCATGATGAAGCTCAAGAGATCCCCGGAGATGGCGCCGGTAAGTTCACGTTCCATATCCCCCGGAACGAGGACCGACGCTCCTGTCTTCTCAACGACATCCCGTATCTTCATTGGAGTTCCCTCCGTTTTCTTCCGGGGTGGAGCGTATGCGGCAGTTTTGAGGAGAGATCCCGAATCTCGCCGCTTAAATTTGTTATACGTTCGCGGAGCTTAAAGACACAGTCGGTCACTTCTCCTTGCCCCCGGACGATATCCTCGGCAAGCGCCCTGCACGAAGGGCGGCCGCACGCTCCGCAGTCGATATGCGGAAGCGCCGCGTAAATAGCGTCCATCTCCCGCAGCTTCGCCATCGCCTCCTTGATATCCTTGGAAAGCGGCAGGCGCTCCTTTGGGGTCACCGGCGAGGCAAGACGCCAGACATCTTTTTCGTACCACGAGCGAATCTGCTCCATCTCCTCCCCCGAAGGCATCCACTCGGCTTCGATGTTGTCCAGGCGAAGCTGAGAAAGAAAACGGGACTCGTACGTTCCCGTACCGCCGATACATCCGAGATCGCACGCCCGGCACTCTATGAAATCGACGCCCGAAAGACGGCCGAGCTCAAGTTCGTTGAGGAGGTCCTGCGTGTTTCGCAGTCCGGAGACGGAGATGGATGTAAATCCCTTGTCGAAGAACGAGGCGATATGACGTGACTCCCCGCCTGAGATCGACCAGAGAAGCCATCTTCTGCTGATCGCTTTCGTCTTCGTTCCCGTCACCTTCACGTTGCAGGCCAGGAGGTCCCGTATCACCTTCCTGACGCTCACCACATACTCAAGGGAACTCTGGTCTCTCCCGACGGGATTGCGCACAAGCGTCGCCTTGGCGGGACAGGGTGAAACCAATGTCACGCTCTCCTCCGCTCCCGTCTCCTCCCTCCAAATGGAAACCGCCGTTTCCAACGGGGATTCCACCGGCAGAATACGCCCGACAAGCTCCGGAAAGTTGATCTGGATCAAGCGAATGACGGCCGGACAGTAGGTGGATATATACGGGAGGTTGTCGCCTGCATCACGGATAAGGCGCGCCGAGGCGAACGCGGCAAGATCGAACGCGAGCGAAGCCCACTCCGAAAGGTCGCGAAGTCCGTGGTGTTCCAGCGCCTCCTTCATCAGTCTCGGGCGCGAATAGGCCCCGACCTGGACATAGAATGTCGGGTCGGCCATAAGTATCAGACCTTCCCTCGACTTGATCAGATCCCATTCGTCGTCGTTGACAGTTATCGCCTTGTCTTTACAGCTCCGAATACACTCGCCGCAGTCGATGCAAAGATCGGGAAGAATGCGGACGAGACCGTCGATGACGCGAAGTGCTTCCGTAGGGCAGGATTTTATACAGTTGGCGCATCCGCGGCAACGTGATTCGCGAATTTTAATCCCTCCGGACATTGAACTCACTCCTTTTTCGTAGAGAACAACAAGGACAGAATCGAGAGGAAAGCGCGCAGAGGATGCGGCTACGGCGAAGAAAAGAGGACCGATGCGCGGAGCGTTGTCCCTATGTCGATCTCGGTTTCGATAACAAGCGAGTCGGAGTTCCTGTCGATGTTGGGCAACCCCATCCCCGCGCCGAAACCAAGCTCGCGGATCTCGTCGGTCGCCGTCGAGTACCCCTCCTGCATCGCGAGCGATACGTCCGGAATTCCGGGCCCCTCGTCGCGCGCAACGATTTCGAGACGATCACCATACACTGTCAAGCGGAGCATCCCTCCGCCGCCGTGAATCAGCGCGTTCATCTCCGCTTCGTACGCAATGACCGAAGCCCTGCGGACAATGTCGGAGGGAATGCCCAGCATTTTCAACGTCGCCTTGAACTTGGTCGACGCCTCGCCGATCGCGGAAAAATCACCCGCCTGAATAGCGTACTCCTCCACATAAGGCTCCTGGGCCACGTGTTACACCCCTCTGTCCGGTATATGACAAGGGAGAATGCCTTTCTGGAACAGGATACCGCACGATTCGAACATGCTCATGTGACAAAGAAGAATCGGCATTTTTATCTGAGAGGCCAGCTTGACCGCCGCCTCCTGCGGTTTTTTCCCCCGGACGAAGACAACGGCCGGAAGGTCGAGCATCTGCGCGGTCCGTACTATCTGGATATTGGTCAATCCGGTCAGAAGCAGCGACCCGGGGCGCGCAAACGCGAGCACGTCGCTCATCAGATCGGCGCCGTATGCGCACTCTATGTCGATATCGTCAAGCAGCTCTTCGCCGCTGAGCACCTCCGCGCGTATCTGCGATGCAATATCACGCAGTTTCATTCTACTTCCTCCTCTATAATTTTCTTGAACACTTCCCTGGGACTGCGGCCTTCACGGCAGGTAGTCCGGTCCTCTGACAAGGAGCGTGCGGAGAGGATGGAATTCCCTCTCCTCCACGATCATGAACGCCACCGCTCTCTCGGCGGGACGGTGCGTTGTCGGATTGATCGAGAGCGTCTGGGAGCCGAAGACAATCCCCTCGGCCAATGGCAGCATACCTGCCAGGTCGGCCGGGACGGGCGAACCCGCCCGCTTGAACGCATCAAAGAGCCACTGGCATGCCGCATAGCCGCGCCCGGCAATAGCTGTGTCTTTTACGGTGATGTTATGGCGTCTCCAGATGTCTCTGCCGAGCGACTTCAACGCCGCATCCGTCCGGACGGGATAGTCCTGATCGGCCGTCACAATACCGTTGAAGGAGAGAAGAAGCGGTTGCGGAGCGCCGCCGTACCATATCTCGAAGGCGCCGCTCTTGCGCCGCACGCTGCGCCAGACGTCCCGGACAACCATCGACCCCGCCCAAGAAACGAGGGCTTTCGCGCCTGAAGCAATGGCTTCCGATTCTATCATTCTGAAGGAGTCCATTCCTCCGCCGGGAATCCAGAAGTGCGCCACAAGAAATCCCCTATCGAAAAACATATCGCCGAGGTTCCGAGAATACCGCTCAAGCGCAGGATCAAGCTTGTCGCCCAAAACCGCGAGGACGCTCCCGGAGGGGAACAGCTCCACCGCATACGCGGTGAACGCGGCGATTCTGAAATCGCGGAACAGATCCAGCGCAAAGAGCATTTGGTCGGGCACGCCTTCGCTGTTGTAGATGTTCGCCGCTTCTCCGAAAGCGGAGAGAAACACGGGCCCCGCTTTACCGAGATACGGCCGGAGAAAGGCGATTTCTCTCCCCCCGGCGAACGAAAGCACTGCGGAGATACCACGCTTTCGCCAGTCCTCAACCCGCTCAGCGGCGGAAGATTCGACAAGCGCCTCCTCTTGGTGGAAGCGAATATCTCGGCCGCTCACGCCGTCCGGACTCTCCTGTACCTTTCGTTCGGCGTACCGGACGGCTCCGAGCGCAGAACGGCCCGCGTCGCTCTCCCACCCGTCCTCGGGCGGGAGAAGCGCCACCTGCCAAATCCACCCGTCCTCCACGCCGACGGTCAGGTCGCGGGGGGCCGAAAAAGCCGGAAGCACAGAAACGAACAACAAAAAGAGCACCAAAAAAACAGGGATGCGCAGAAGGCTCGCGAAGACGGGAGAACGACCGGTCCAGCATACAGGCCTTCTCTTCGTCAGGCCCTTCCGACCGTCCGAGGCGCACGTTCCCCGAGATTGATGCACATTCATTAGCGTTTGTAGCCGATTATCCGGCGAAGCAGCGTTTTTCTCCCCTCGATGTCGCTTTCGGTCTCCACGCCCTTGGGAGAGAAGCCGTCGATGACGCCCGCCACGCCTCTCCCCTGCTCGCTTTCACAGATGATGACCTGAAGGGAATTGGCGGTTGCGGCGAAGACGCGGCAAACTTCCTGGCACTCCTTGATTCTGTTGAGCACATTGATAGGGTACCCGTTCCTGAGGACGATGAGAAACGAATGCCCCGCTCCCAGGGAATTCATATTGTCCACGGCTATTTTGACAAGATCTTCATCGTTGCCGTCGAATCGTATGAGACAGTCTCCGGAGGCTTCGCAGAAAGCGATACCGAATTGCAGCGCCGGAGAGGAGGTCACAAGGGCTTCGAACAGGTCCTCGACGGTCTTGATAAAATGGCTCTGTCCGAGAATAATGTTGCAGTCGCTCGGGAAATCAAGCTGCACAAGCTCCCACTTCTTAATTTCAGGCATGAATTGAACCTCCCTCTTCTTTTCAGGGGTAATTTTAGCGGCCTATCTATAATACAACAGGAGATGCGGTTTCGTCACGGCGAATATCTCCCTTGAGGAGCCAGTCGGCGAGGAAGACAAAACCGTCCTTGTCCGCCGAAGGCATGATCACATCCGAAAGCGCAAGCACCTCGTCCGCTGCATCTTCCGGCACAACGGCGATATCGGCTTCTTTGAGCATCTCCATGTCGTTATGATGATCTCCGGCCGCGACCACGATCTCCGGAAGCTCCGGCAGCGTCGCGAGCCAGCCGCGAAGAGCCGCCCCCTTAGAAACGCCGAGAGGAAGGATATCGAGAAACCCCTCGCCGGCCTGCACTATCTCCGCTCTTCCTGCGAAGCGGCTCTTCAAATCTCGTTCGAGCGACCTGATGCTCCCGGGAATACCGTGAAAGATGACCCTGAATACCTCCTGAGGCACGGAAGGCGATTCGAGCGAGGAGTCGACGGAAACGCCCGCCTCGGCGAAAAAGCCCCGGGTCACAATGTCCGCGCCCCGACAGACGGCGCGTTCATCGCCGATGATCTGAAGCTCCACCGGATGCTCCCACCCAGCCTGCACTATCTCCAGCGCGAGCGCCGGATCCATGGATGTCTCGAAAACAGCTCTCCCTGTGGTTGTATCCATGATCCGTCCCCCGTCGTAGAGGATAGCCGGAAGATCGGTCCCCGTCCCCCGGATATGCGGCAGCGCGGTTGCCAGAATCCTCCCCGACGCCACCATGATCGTCCATCCGTTTTCCCGGAGACGCTCGCATGCAGCAATCACACCGGGGGTGAGTTGCTCCCCGCGGGAGAGCGTCTCGTCGATATCCGTTACAAGAAGTTTCATTCTCATCTCTTTCAATTCCTCCGAAGAACAGTATTAAAAAAGGGAGCCGCTTGCTTGTATCTCCGCATACCGGAGAGAAGCGGCTCCCTCGAATCTAAAAACCAGGCTGTACTGAAACCGGCGGAAAAGCTACTTTCCCGCAGCCTTCTTCTTCAGCTCCTGGATAACGTCGTCGGTGATGTCGATACCGCCGAAGTACACGGCGGACTGCTCGATGACCACAGTGACGCCTTTCAGCCTCGCCACGGTCCTCACTGCGACCTGAGCCTCCTGGAAGATCGGCTGCATCAGCTTGGCCTCTTCCTGGGCGAACTCGTTACGCTTCGTGTTGAAGATCTGCGCCTTTTTGTTCTGATCGGACTCCTTGTCCACAGCCATCTTCATCTCGTTCTCTTTCTTCTGGCTGATCTGCTGAAGCTGCTTTGTGACGGCCTCGAACCTGGGGTGCTGGAAAATGATCTTCTGAGAATCTATGACGCCTATCTTCTCGTCGGCGGAAGCAAGAACAGCTGAGAAACAAACCAACAGAATGGCCAACGAAAGAAGAATACCGATACGTTTTTTTGAAAACATCAAACTACCTCCTCGACAGTCGGTAAATATGGATACGAAGGGAATTCTATACCCAAACCAATTAAAAGTCCAGGCATAATTACGTAATCCCTCGTCCTTCTACGGATTCGGGAAGCCCTCGGCGATCCTGCGGACTTCTTCCACAACCCTGCGAATATCGTCGTCGGCGAGTCCGAAATAGATGGGCAGGCTGATCTCCCGCGCATACAACTCCTCCGCATGCGGGAAATCCCCGGAAGCGTAGCCGAATCGCTTCCTGTAGTAGGGGTGCAGCGGTACCGGAAGGTAGTGCACCATCCCGCGGATTCCTCGCTTCCCCAGCTCCTCGAAGACGGCGGCGCGGTTTCCGGCGGAGAACTGAAGCGGATAGAGATGGTAGGCATGCCCCTCGCTCCGCGGAGGGGTACAAAGAGAACGAACTCCCTGGAAGAGTTCGTCGTAGAGCGAGGCAATCTCCCTCCTGCGAAGGACGAAACGCTCGATCTTCCGAAGCTGGCTCAACCCGAGCGCGGCATGCAGTTCGCTCAGTCTGTAGTTGAATCCGAGGAGCTGCATCTCGGTCGCCCACGGGCCGTCCGGCGGAGCGGTCATGAAACGAGGTTCTTTTTCTATGCCGTGCGTCCGGAAAAGACGAAGACGGCGGGCGAACTCCTCTGAATCGGTAACAACCATGCCCCCCTCTCCCGTCGTGATGTGCTTGACGGGGTGGAAGCTGAAGGCCGTCATATGCGCTTCCTTGCCGACGCGGACCCCGTTTCGGCGGGCGCCGAGCGCGTGACAGGCATCCTCGACAACCACCGCGCCGCACGACTCGGCGCATTCAAGGAAGGGCGCAATATCCACGGGGTAGCCGGCATAGCTTACCGGCGCGATCACCTTCGTCCGCTTCGACACCTTCTTCGACGCCGCCTTCGGATCGAGGCAAAGCGTGGAGGGATCGATGTCCGCAAAGACGGGCGTGCCGCCGAGATAGAGCGCGGCGTTTCCTGTCGCGGCAAAGGTCATTGCGCTGGTGATTACCTCGTCCCCCGTTTCCACTCCGGCGGCGAAGTATGCCCCGTGCAGCGCGGCCGTTCCGTTCGCGAAAGCAACCGCGTAGCGCGTTCCAACGTACTCGGCGAAGCGCTCCTCGAACTCCTTCACGGAAGGCCCCTGGGTGAGCCAGTCTCCCTTGAGAACGGCCACGACTGCTTTGATATCATCGTCGTCGATGAACTGGCGGCCGTACGACAGCGTTTTCATTCACATCAGCTCCTCTCATGAACAGCGTTGTTTTTTCGGACGGTTCTTCGGTTCCTGAAATACTCCGTCATCATCGCGGCGCACTCCTCCTCAAGGACTCCGGAGCGGACTGCGCACCTGTGGTTCAAACGGCCGTCGCGGACGATGTCGTAGAGAGTACCGCACGCTCCCGCCCGGGGGTCGGAACAGCCGAAAACCAGCCTGGAAATTCTCGCAAGGACGATGGCGCCCGCGCACATAGGGCAAGGCTCCACCGTGACATACAGCGTGCAGCCCCTGAGATTCCACTTCCCCAGGGAAGCTGCGGCGCCTCGCATGGCAAGGATCTCCGCGTGCGCGGTCGGGTCGTCTTCTTTGCGGTTGCTTCCCGTCGAGATGTCCCGTCCTTCCGTAACGACCAGCGCTCCTACGGGAACGTCTCCCCTCGCCGCAGCAGAAGCGGCCTCTTCGAGCGCGCGCCGCATGAAGTACTCGTCCTGAGTGCGCATAACATTCCCCGCGGTCGGCATCTCCGTCAGAAGGGGTTCGCTTCCGTCAACGGAAGGTACGCCTCCGGATGTCTCCCGGCAGCAATGTCCGTCCCCGGCGTCACGGTCTTCCACCTGCAGTCGGAGCGCCTGAGCAGCGCGAAGACAGCCTGGTTCTCTCCCGGAAGCGCGGATGCTGCGACGGCGCCGGACGGAGGGATGATGAAGCTCTCGCTGAGAGCTCCCGAAAAGGAACCGACGACGCACACCCTGTTTTCAGAAGCCCGAGTGCGGGCGATCTTTTCGATGATCGAGCGCCTGCGTTCATCCTCGAACGCTCCGTACCAGAGGACGATTTCCGCCCCTTCCAACATCAAGCAGCGAACGGGCTCCGGGTTCCACCCCTCGTCGCCGAAGACGACGCCTAGCCTTCCTGCGGACGTTTCCACGGGCGTATACTGCCCCTCGGGAAGCGAGGCGACTATACCGCCGTTGTCGAACAGCACAAGCCGTCGTACAGATGCCCCCGGCTCTGCAACGACGCAGGCCGCCATGCATTTTTCTCCGGCAAACGAGGAGGAAAGCGCAGCGGCGATCTCATCACCCGAACAGGAAGGCGTTCCGGGAAGGCATACCAGCGATGCTCCCTGGTCGGCGCTTCTCGTCAGCATACGCGCAGCGCGCTTCAGGTAGTCGGTTGTCCCATCATAAGAGAACTGCGCAACCCCGAGAAAGAGCTCGTCCTCCGCCAGCGGGGGGAGAGGCGCGGTAAGATTTTTGAATGCGTCGGTCTCCTCCGTCTTCTTCACGATCACTCCGTACTTTTCCGGGGTTCGTGCGGGCAGGGCATGCGGCGCCGCGTCCAGATCGACGTCGACGAACAGGATTCCCTCTTCGGCGGACCCCAGCGAAGCAAGCTTCTCGCCGAAGGGGTCGACGACGCAGCTGCCGCCGCAGTTCAGGACAGATTCGGATTCCAGTCCGACCTTGTTGGCTACCGCGATCCACAGACCGTTTTCCGCAGCTCGGGCACAGAGCATATACTCCAGCTGCGGACTCGATAGGCGCGCCGGGTCTCTGCCGGAGGCGACGAGGTTCGTCGGATCCAGTATCAGGCGCGCCCCTTTCAGTGCGAGTATGCGCGCGATCTCCGGAATCCGGCCGTCGGCGCATATCATCATGCCGACAGCACCCCAGGGCGTTTCGGCGACGTCGAAAGAGAGCCCCGGCTCGACGTATCGCTCGTCGAAGTGCCAGAGATTCGACTTGTATGTGCGCAGGCGCTCCTTTCCGTCGGGCCCCCAGAGTAGCGCGGCGTTCCGGAGGCTGCCCCCGTCCTCAAGGACTATCCCCGCAGCGAGGAAAATCCCGCGTTCGGCGGCTTTCTCCGAGAGTGCGGAAACCGCCTCCTTCCACGACCATGCAGGGTCAATCCCTCCAAGGTAGTACGAAGGGTAGAACGTCTCCGGCAGCAACGCCATCCTCGCCCCGCCGTCCGCCGCGGCGTCGATCATCCCGAGCGCGCTCCGGAGCGCCTCGCCGCGATGCTCCGCTGAACGCGCGCGCATCTGAACGCAGGCAAGCTTGAGTTTCACGGCGTCGCTACTCTCCGGCCTCATCCAACGCGCCGAGAAGAGGAACCATCATCTCCAGCTGCTCGACGCCCTGAATATCCGAGTCAAGCAGAGGCAGTTCCACGCGGACGAACGAGGAAAAACGGCTGTTGATATCCGCCAGGTAGCCTTCCTGGGCGCTTCGCCTCTTTTCGAAGAAGGCGCCCGCTTCCGGAGGAATAACCTTGTTAATGACCATGCCACCGACGTGGACACCATGTTTTTCAAGGAGCTCGACTGCCCTCGCTGTCTCCAGAATCGGGAGTTTCTCCGCGTTGAGGACGAAGAAAAAGCCCGAAAGGGCGGAGTCGGTCAGGTAGCGGCGCGCAAGAACAAACTTCTCCTTCCGCGCGGAAAGGGTTTCTATGATCGGGTCTTCCTTGATCTTGTCGGCGAGGACGCTGTCGTACCGGGCGGCCATCTTCATGAGGTGCATCGCTTTCCTTCGCTTCTCGATCAAGTGCTCGATCCACGTCTCCAGGATCTCGGGAAGCGTGAGAAGCCGGAGCGTATGGCCTGTCGGCGCGGTATCGAAGACGATCGCGTCGTAGGTCGTTCCCGCGGACTCCATAAGCTCGACAAACTTGTCGAAAATCGCAGCCTCCTCCGCTCCGGGCGACATGTAGGCTATCTCGATCTGACGCTTGATCTCCTCGACGATCGCCGCGCTCACCAGATCAAGAACCTTCTCCTGAATGGACTTCATGTACTTCTTCGCCTCGATCTCGGCGTCTATCTCAAGACCCCAGAGGTTTTCGCGAAGGAGTGCCGTCTCGAAGCCTATAGGTTTGCCGAATGCGTCCGCGAGGGAGTGCGCCGGGTCGGTGGAAACCACAAGCGTCCGGATACCTTTGCCCGCGAGTGAAAGAGCGTAGGCGGCAGCACAGGAGGTCTTTCCCGTACCTCCCTTGCCGCCGAAAAATGTAAATCGTCTCATCAGGGTTCTCCCCTCAGTCGAAATCATATTGCGCCGCTTTCTCGGCGATGAGGAACTTGCGGTTCTGGATGCGCCGTTCCCAAGGTTCCAGGTCGTTCGCCACGTACGGGAGGAGTTCGAGCATGTAATACGACATCGGATTGGGCACTCCGAGAAAATCCCCGAAGAGCAAAATCATCAGATTGTCGTTGATATCGAACGCCTCCTTGCGAACGACCGCCATACGCTTGTCCACAAACGTCCCATGGTGGAAGAGGACGATGAACTTCCACGTATTTCGAAGCGCCGACTTCAGCTTTTCCCAAAAAACCGATCTGTTCATCGGCTACTTGCCGGCTTTGTCTATGTTGAGCACTCCGCCCACGGCGACGTTCTCCCTGGGCATATCCGTTATCATGATCCGCACGCTTTCCGGAGCGACTCCCAAAGAATCGCAGATGGTCCGCGTCACGTCCGCGGCGAATTTTCTCTTCTCTTCCACGCTTCTGCCTTCAAACATCTGAACATTGACGACCGGCATCGAAAAAACCTCCTCGGAACAAAATGAAACAAGGCCTGGCCTCAGGCCAGGCCTTGAAAGTACGCAGAGACGATCAGCTCTTCTTCGCCGCGGGCTTCGATTTTCCTGTGGCGTAGGCGTATGCCTTGAAAGGAATCATGTTTTTGGACATCCCGATAAATTCGCGGGAAGTCTCGTCGTACTCGGTGGCGCGGATGACGTTGCCCAGCATGTCGTAGTGATTGATATACGTCACGGCGAAAGACTTGCCGTCCTTCGAGAAGGCGTACCCGTACTCGGTGAAGTACAAACCGTTGGCAAGCTCCTGGTCGGTGCCGAACTTTTCGACGATGAGCGCGATGGTCTCGGCCTTGACGTCCTGATTGGTATAATACTTCCTGGCGCTCGCGAAGTAAACGCCGTTCTCTTCGCCGTAGTTCACAAGGTACCACTGCATCTTGATGTGGTCCTGACCGAAGTTGACCGGCTGTACTGTCGCGAACGCGACGGAACCGGAGACGAAGAGTGCGACAAGAAGAGCGACTGCCAAAATAACGGGTGTACGAACATTGATTTTCATGCTGAATGATACAACTCCTTCCAAATTTTTCATCTTCCTTGCGCCGTGTAGTCTACCACAAAACGGCGAAAATAAAACGCCCGGGGAGCACTTTCTTCGTTCCTTTCTCTACCGCCCCCCTCTTTGAAAAGCTCCGATGCCGTAACTCACCGGACGCTCCACACCATCGGACGGGATATTCCAGAATCCCCCGCTGGAGACAATACCCGACGAACCTCCTCCGTCGAGGTTCAGTGCATAGGAAGCACCCGCACTCTTCAGGATACGGGAGACTTCGCCGAGCGTAAAACCAACGCTGTGCACCGCATTTCTTCCGTCGCCTACGAAGAAAAACCAATGTCCCTCTTTCGTCAGCCCGACGACTGTCCTTGGGTGACGCCGGTCGATGATGGAGTCGCTCAGGCTCTCTCTCTCGGAGAGAATTTCGCCGTTCCGGAGAAGGAAAGGACCTCCCTGTACGATATGCGTCATGGCGCTCCACGCGGGGTCTCCTTCGTTGAGCTGAAGCGACACGCCGACCGTATCGCCGAAACGCAACGACTCGATAAAACGCGACGCCGCTCCGTAGACCGCAAGGACGAGCTTTCCCTCCGGTATCGGGTTTCCTCCCCCAGCACGGACCGCCTCGACGCGCAAACCTCCGAGAACCGCCTCGGCCGTGCGGGTTTCGACGAGAGGGGTGTTCATGCCATAGTGCGGGGAGAAGAGAACAACGCCGTCCCCCTTCAACGTCCGGTTGATTCCGCTGAGTTCCATAAACCCTCCGGAAGCTGCACCCTCCCGTTCCACGTGAGCTGCCCGAAGACCGCCCTGTTCTCGCTGTTCCATCCGAAGCAGGTACGCCCGGCGAACGGAGGATTCAGCAGCACTCCATCGGTCATCAGCGCACCTATGGGGCTTCCGCGCCCTTTCCCCGACGTCCCGAAATAGCCTCCGTTCACACCGGCGACGGCGCCGTCGCGGAGCATCGAACTCAATGGAGCGAGCGCCGCCATTCCCTCGGCGGGAAATACCGGACGCAGCTCGAATGCTCCTGGATCGAAGACCATCATCGTCCAGAAACGCGGCGTATCGGTCATCTCCCAGTTCGAAATGGTCGCGAAGACGACCCCCTCTCTGCCGAGAGAGGACGCCGCGGAAAGAAACCGCCGCACCCCTCCGTACCTGTCGAAGATGGGAGAGCGCACGCGCCAGTCGTAGTTGTAACTGTCCACGGTGGCTTCCACACCGCGTTCCGTAAGCAACCCGCGGAAAAAGTCCGCGTCCTCTCGGGACTCGAAACCGTTCACAACCGCTCTCCACTTCGGGACGACGGAGAGAACGCCTTCGCGACGTATACGGATCGTCATCCCCTTGAGCGGCGAGAGATTCACCGAGAGGCTGAGGTCACGACCGGCCGCCTTCACACGGGCTGCGATATCATTGGCTTCCGCGGGAGAGATGACATGCGAGGGGGAAAACGTCGACGAGCCCTTTTTCAGCAAGGGAGGCTTCATGTTCAGGGCGACCGCCAGGACGCCGCGCTCCTCCGGTGAAAGAGCGAAGACGTCTTTGTAGGGAAGCGGGTAGTTCGCCAGTAAACGCGACTCGAAAAAAAGACCGAGACTGTGGACGGCATACACGATTGCCTCCCTCCGTGTGACGGGGTCGGAGAGCTTTCCTTCCGGGAGGGGTGTCAGGTTATAGTCTAGAGCGGCGTTGACGAGAGACTTCTCGTTCGCAGGCAACGGAAAACCCCGCGCCTTGAAAAGCTGCGCTATAAACGTATCTTTACGAACGGAAGCAGCGGCATTCGCTTTCAGGACCGGGAAGAAAACGGCAAAAAGAAAGACGATGGAAACGATGACGGAAATCGCTCTGTACGTATTTCTTTTTTCGTTGGCGTCGGAGGGGGAAAGAGAAAAGAATAACCAATAGGACATAATGTGTTCTCCTTGATGCGCTGTATTCGAAACGGCAAAGTCCGGATGCCGGAACTGCGCGTATAAACCATAACGAGTGTAGCAGATGTCTTCGAAGCGCGGCATAGGGAAAAAGGCGTAAAAAACCGGGATCCGATAGTCGGACCCCGGTTCTGTAGTACAAAATGGCGCGCCGGACAAGATTCGAACTCGTGACCTGCGGTTCCGTAGACCGCCGCTCTATCCATCTGAGCTACCGGCGCGTACTTGTTCAAAGAGCCCTGGGCCTCTGAACACCCGGAGAATTTTAGCACTATCTTTCATGCTTTGCAATATCCCCGGAGAAAAGAAACGCTGCGTGTAAGTGGCGGTGGGTGAGGGATTCGAACCCTCGAGGGAGGTTTAAGCCCCCCTACTCGCTTAGCAGGCGAGCGCCTTCGACCTACTCGGCCAACCCACCACAAACAGCGCGCTCTATTCTATAAAAGGCCGGAATTTATGTCAATAGGCAAAGCGCAAAAAGACGATTATTTCTTCTCCGCATCGCCGCTCGAAGGCGTTTTGTCGGCGGATGCAGGCTCGCCCGCGACTTCCTTGGGAGCTTCCGGCTTGGGGAAGAGATCGAAGTCGCGGATAATCACCGACGCCTTTCCCCGAAGCTCGCTGAAGAAGGAAGACTGCGCTTGCCTGCGCTTCTCCTCTGTAAGAAGCGCCTTCACATCCCCGCTTACCTCGTTGTAGTTGGCTGTCGACTCTTCAACCTTTTCCCGTTTGACGCCGATAAAAAAGTCGTCGCTTGCGATTTGCGCAGGGCCGCCGACCGCGCCTATAGCAAGGTCGGCAAAGGAAGCGAGCTGCTCTTTGAAAGCGGACTCGGGAACAAAAACAGGGCCTGTCTCCGGCGTACGCTCGACCAGATCGGCGGAGGCAACCGAATCCCACACGGCATTCCACTCGGTTCCCTGCTGCACGGCTTCGACAATCTTCGCGGCGGCGGCTTCGCTCTTCAGCCTCGCGTAGTCCATCGTGAAACCTGCGGGAGAGTGGAAGAAGAGCGACTTGGTCTTCTCGTAAAAATCAAGCGCCTCCTGGTCCGTCACGGTGATGCCTGCGGTTACACGTTCCACCATTTTCTGCTGAACGATCTGCGTAGCAAGGTTTTCGCGGAAAGCGGCCATTTTCACCCCCGACTGGTCGAGGTACTGCATGAAGGCCTCCTTGGTCGGGAACTGCTCGCTTACTTCTCTTACAGCGGCGTCAAGCTCTTCATCCGTCGCCTTAAGGCCGGACTGCTCCGCCTCCATCGCCAGACGATGATTGATCACAAGACTTTCCAAGGTCGACTGGTAAAGATGCGGAACATCTTCGGGCTTGATCTCGCGGACATTCATCCTGTCCACGTAATTCCGGACGCTCTGGTCGAGCGCGGAACGCATAACCGGGTTGCCATCGATCTCGGCCACGACGTAGTCTCCGCCTTCACCGCTCCGGGGACGGCCTCTCCGGGCCCCGTCAAAACCGTACATTCCGAAAATGGAGAGCACAAACAATACCACGATTGAAATCATGATCCACCGTACCTTGGATCTCAGGGTTCTCATCAACAACGGACATCTTCCTCTCTTTCGAATATCCAAACTCCAAGGGAGAATTGTACCACAGAAGAACGTTTTCGATTACACCTCCGCAAGATTTCCTCCTTTTTTCGCTTCGACTTTAAGGGGAACGGAGAGATTAGCCGCGCTCTCCATGATCTTTACAAGCTCCGACTCCACCGCAGGCGCTTCGTCAAGCGCGCACTCGCAGACGAGGGAGTCGTGCACCTGGAGCACCAGACGAACGCTCCCCTCCTTCGGGAAACGGCGCGCAAAGTCGACCATCGCCTTGCGCGCTATATCGGCGGCGCTCCCCTGAATAGGAGTGTTCACCGCGACCCTGCGCAGGGCGTCCCGGTCGCGCGGACTGACGGAGACCTCGGCCAGAGGACGGATGCGCCCCGCGACGGTACGGGTGTATCCGCGCTCCTTCGCCTCGATATACCCTGCGTCGAGGTACTCCTTGACCCCGGGAAGCGCCTCAAAGTAGCGTTCGACGATACTCGAAGCCTCCTGCCGTCCGATGGCGAGGCGCTGCGCAAGACCGAAGGCGCTCATCCCGTAGAGCAGTCCAAAGTTGATCATCTTGGCGACGCGGCGCAGTTCCGGGGTCACAAGCGCGGGCTCGGTGGAGAAGACCCAGGAAGCCGTCTCCGTGTGAATATCTCGTCCGGAGGCGAAGGCGTCCAACAACCGTTTATCGGCGCAGAGGTGCGCGAGGATCCGGAGTTCGATCTGCGAGTAGTCCGCAGCGACGAACATTCGATCCTCGCCGTGAGGCCGAAGCCCCTCCTTCACTCTCTTCGACCATTCGCCGAACGTCGGGAGGTTCTGGAGGTTCGGTTCTCTGCTGCTCAACCTTCCGGTGCCGGTCACCGCGGGTTCGAAGATACCGTGAATCACGCCCTCCCCCGCCTCGCCCGCCTTCGTCAGCGGCTGAACAAAACCGGAGAGCATCTTCGAGAGCTCCCTGTACTCGATGAGGAGATTCGGCACCTCGTCAAACGGACGCCCAAGGGCTGAAAGCCCCTCCAGGACGGAGATATCCGTCGAATACCCCGTCTTGGTCTTTTTCCCGGCGGGAAGGCCGAGCTTCTCAAAGAGCAGCCACGCCACCTGTTTCGGCGAATTCAGGTTGATCCGCTCCCCCGCCGTCGACGCAATCTCCTCCTCAATGCCGGAGAGGCGCTCCGAAAGATCCTTTTCCAGCGCGCCGAACTTCTGCGAACAGCAGGAGATGCCGTACTGCTCCATATCCACAAGCACAGGGATCAGCGGAATGTCCACGGTGCGCATCAGCTCGGGCAAGCCTGGATACTTCGCCAGCTCCCTCTCCATTCTGCCGTACTCCGCCGCTATCGCCGACCCTCGCTGCTCAAGCGAGGCCGACTCATACCCCGGAATGACCGCATCCGGAAGATGCGCATTCTTGTCGGGGTGCAGCAAGTAGTGCGCCGTCTTGAAATCCCGCACCCGCTCCGGAGGGAACGCGGCGGAACCGAAACAGGCGGCGGCCTCTTTAAAGTCCGGAAAGAGCACTGCCCCTTTCGAGGGTTCGCCAAGGCGGCCGAGAAGAGACGCCGCTTCAACTCCGGGGAAGCGCAGATAAGTCCCTTTTTCATCGAGGAGGAGCAGTTCCGATGTCGAAAGATGCAGCGGGTACTTCCCCTCGATCACGGGAAGGAGGAGGACGTTTTCCGACGCCGTTATTTCCTCCGCCGAAACCTCGCGGAGCCGGATGTCCTTCTTGTGTTCAGTCGCTTCTTCCGCAGGCTCCGCGAACTGGAACTTCGCGGCAAGGCTCTTCAACCCGAGGAAGCGGCACTTCTCCAATAACCGCTTCACATCCACAGGACGAGGTTCGAAAACGGAGAGGTCCTCCTCGGTATCGCAGAGGAGACGCGTCAGCTCCCGGCTCCGGAATGCCTGCTCCCTGTGCTCGTCCATCTTTTTCCGGAGCGCTCCCTTCAGCTCATCCAGACTTTCGTAAATTCCTTCGAGGGTTCCGAAGTCCGAAAGGAGCTTTTTCGCAGTCTTCTCCCCCACTCCGGGAACGCCGGGGACGTTGTCGACCGAATCACCGAGGAGCGCAAGGTAGTCGGGCATCGCCGCGGGCGAAAAGCCGTACTCCTCTTCGAAGCCCTTCCCGTCCATCGTACGAAAGTTGCTGATGCCCGTCACCGGCCTGAGGACAACGACCTCCCTATCCAGCACCTGGAGGATGTCCTTGTCGGACGAGAGGATCAGCGTCTCCAGGTCGTGCGCCGCCGCGGCGCACGCGCTTGAAGCAAGCACGTCGTCCGCCTCCACGCCCTCCCGCGACACCACGGGAACGCCCATGGCGTCGAGCAGCTCAAGAATAATAGGAAGCTGCGTTTTGAACTCGGGGGGCGTCGGCTTTCGTCCCGCCTTGTACTCCGCGTACGCCTTGTGGCGGAAGGTCGGCCCGGGGGCGTCGAAGACGACGCCGCAAAGGTCGGGGTTCCAGTCTTCCCTGATCTTCTGGAACATATTGAAGAAACCGACGATAGCATTCGTCGGCGTTCCGTCCGGCGCGTTCAGTTCGCGGACGGCGTAGAAAGCTCTGAAAGCCAGCCCGTGCCCGTCCACGAGAAGTATTTTCTTTCTGTCCGGTGCGCTCATATCGTTCCGCCTGCCTTTTTCATCCAACTGGTTTTTCTGCGTTCAACTAGGTTATAATAACCTATTGCAGGAATTCATGCACACACAATGCACGGTCCCGATTCCGCAGGCGGAGGGACGTCATCGGGGAGGGAACTGAAATGACAGATACGGTACGGGTCCGGTTTGCACCGAGCCCAACAGGAGCGCTTCATATCGGGGGCGGGCACACGGCCCTGTTCAACTGGCTGTGGGCGCGACACACGGGAGGCAAGTTCATCCTCCGCATCGAGGACACGGACAGAGAGCGCTCCACGAAGGAGTACGAGGACACCATTATGTCGGGCATGCAGTGGCTCGGGCTCGACTGGGACGAAGGACCGGATACCGGCGGTCCGTTCGGGCCATACAGACAGTCCGAACGCCTCTCGACCTATCGCGAGGCGGCGGAGCGACTTCTTGACGAGGGGAAAGCCTACCGCGACGGAGAGGCGGTCATTTTCAAGGTGCCGCAGGGTGTCGCGCTCGCCTTCGACGACATGGTCTACGGCCATATCGAGATGCAGAGCGACACACTGAAGGACGTTGTCATGATCAAAAGCGACGGCATGCCCACGTACAACTACGCCGTGGTCGTCGACGACCACACGATGGGAATCACGCACGTCATCCGGGGCGAGGACCATATCTCCAACACGCCGAAGCAGCTTCTGATCTACGACGCGCTCGGCTGGGAGTACCCGACCTTCGCGCACCTACCGATGATCCTGGGCAAGGACAAGAAGAAGCTCTCCAAGCGGCACGGAGCCACCAGCGTCTACGAGTACCGCGACATGGGGTACATGCCCGACTCGGTCTTCAACTTCCTCGCGCTGCTCGGCTGGTCGCCCGGCGAGAACAACGAAATCTTCTCCCGCCAGAAGGCCGTGGGGCTCTTCGACCTCGCCCGTGTCATCAAGAAGCCGTCCGTTTTCGACATGGACAAGCTGAACTACATCAACCAAGAGCATCTTAAGCGCCTCCCGCCGTACGAGCGTCTTGCGCTTGTGGAACCCTTCTGGAGGGAGATGGGCCTTCCCGTGGATACGCACTCCAGGGAGTACCTCGCCCAGTCGCTCGTGGTGCTCTGCGGCCGGGGACAGACCGCGAAGGAAGCCGCGGGTTACTCCGACTATTTCCTGACCTTCGACCCTGTCAAAGCAAGGTATGACGGCTCGGAGATCGGCGAAGAGCAGCGCGCCGTCCTCAAACGCTTCAACGGCGAGCTGCTGGCCCTGCCCGAGTGGAAGGCCCCCCTCATGGAGGAATTCACACGGGAGTGGAGCACAACCAATGGAGTGAAGATGAAGGAGATCGCCATGCCGCTTCGCCTGGGCATTACCGGGATGAAGGTAAGCCCAGGGGTCTTCGAGGTTGCGGAGCAGCTCGGGCGCGACGAAGTGCGAAAACGTCTCGCCTACTACAACTTCATCGAGTAACCGTACACGCGGATAATGAACACAAAAGAAGGCGGACCTCTTTAAAAAAGGCCCGCCTTGGTTTTGTTCGCTGGTAAACTCCGCCGTTACGCCTCCACGGGGCTGACGGCGTCCTTCGGGCAGACTTCAGCGCACTTGCCGCAGCCGATGCACTTCGATTCATCGATGACGTGCTTCTCCTTCACCTTCCCCTCGATGCAGGGGACGGGGCAGTTGCGGGCGCACTTCGTGCAGCCGATGCACTTTTCCGGATCGATCCGGTAGACGGTCTTCGCCGTCGGGGCTGCGGGAGCTCCCTCCGGTTTCCCCGTGTCGACGACGATCTGGGCCTTCCGGTCATACGACGAGATCAAATACTCGCCCGACATGGTAAGGCATTTGACGGGGCATATTTCGACGCACTGAGCGCAGAAGCAGCATCTGTCGACGTGGATCTGAATCTTCTTCTCCTCGGGCAAATATTCCGTCGCATTCGCCGGGCAAACTTTGACGCAGAGCTTGCAGCCAATACATGCGCTCTTGTCGTAGTTCAGGCGGCCCCGGAAGTGATCGTTCACACCGACGGGAGGGTTCAGTTCTATCCACCCCTTTTCGGCGGCCTGCAGCGCGTCGGTCAGCGAATCCGGCATCCGCGCCACAGGAAAGGGGTTCGTGAACACCTTCCGCCGAATCTGTCGCAGCAGTTGAAAGAGCATTCTGGTGATCATTCCGTTCCACCCCTTCCTATACTACCAGGCCCAGGGACGCGAGGATCATCCCCGCAATGGAAAGCCCCGCAACCTTGACGAGATAGAACTCGGAGGCCTGCCAGATTTTGAACCTGCCGAACGTCGTCCGCATCAGCGTCACCACGAAAATCTGCACCACAAAGACCTTCATCCAGAACCAGACGAAGTCGAAGGCGAAAAGGAAAACGCCTCCCAGGCGGAGGAAGGATGCGGGAGACCACGGGAAGAAGAGGGCCGTGATCAGTGCGGAGAGCGCCATGGCGCGCAGCGCGAAGGTGATTTTGAACATGGCGAGGTTTCTTCCCGAGTACTCGATGATAAGACCGTCGAGAATCTCCGTCTTCGCCTCGGGGATGTCCATCGGCCCCTTCCCGGTCTCTCCGGGAACAACGAGAACGAGAGCGAGCATGAGGCAAAAGATCCCGATGAAGCCTACCTTGCCGCTCATCCCCCAGACCGACATCCCGACAAAGGTCTCGAGGTTGAACGGATCACCGGGCATTCCAGTCTTGTAGGCAACCCAAGCGAGCGTGGCGGCAACGACGGCGAGCGGAAGTTCGTAGCTCATCATCAGAATCATTTCACGCTGCGCGCCCACATTCGCTATCGGGTTCCCGCTGGCGAAGCCGCCCACGGCCATTGCGACGCCGGAGAGTCCCAGGAGATAGAGAATCAGGATCAAATCGCCGTGCACCCCGAGCACGGGAGGAACGGAGCCGATCGGGATGTAGAGAAAGACGAGGAGCATGCTCGCTGTTGCAATCCACGGCGCGCCGTTGAAAACCCACGGCACGGCCCTTCGCGGCACGATGTTCTCCTTGCCGAGGAGCTTCAGCAGGTCGAGAAAGGGCTGCAGAAGAGGCGGCCCGAGACGGCGCTGCATACGGGCGCTGATGATTCTGTCCGCTCCGTCGAAAAGAAGCGCCAGCACGACGACAAGAAGCATAAGCGCTGTACCGGCAACGAGGCGCATAAGAAGCGCGATCATTTCTGCATCAGCCTCCTTGTTTTTTCCCTGCTCTTTTCCAGAAGCTCCGCCTTGGTGACGACGTTCTTGCCGCCTGCGGCGTCCGTGACGAGCATACGCTCCATGCACGAGATGCAGGGGTCGATGCTGTTGATAATAAGCGGCGCGTCGGCCAGCTCGTTGTTCCGGAACATCAACGGCCACGAAACGGCGTTCGCATACGTCGGGGCGCGCACCTTCCACCAGTTGACGTTCTCCTCGCCTGCTTTCAGGTGCACCACATGCGTATCGTCGCCCCTCGGAGCCTCGATGACACCCCAACCGGTACCTTCAACTTTCTTAAGAGCCGCGAGCACCTTGTTCAGGTTCTTCTCGTGGACGATATCGCCCTCGGGAAGACCGTCCATGACACGTTCGACGATATTCAGCGACTGTTGGACCTCCAGCACGCGCACAAGAAAACGGTCGAAAACATCGCCGTACGCCTTGCCGTAGTAGTCCTGCGGAACGATCGCCTTCACGTTGAAGTCGGCGTACGCCTCGTACGGCGACGTCTCCCGAATATCGCAGCGGATGCCGCTCGCGCGTGCGGTCGGCCCCACCGCGTTGTACCGGACAGCCTCGTCCGGCGTAAGCACACCGACGTTGCGCATGCGCGCCTTGGCGATAGGATCCGCCGTGACGACATCGTAGAACGCGCCGAATTCGGCCTTGTAGTATTTCACCATTTCCCTGACTGCCTTGGCGACCTCGGGCGTGATGTCCCACCGTACGCCGCCGACAGTGGCGACTCCGTAGTTCACCCTGTTTCCGGAGAGCGCCTCCAGAACGTCCATAACCTTTTCGCGAAGCACCATCCCCAGGTGGAAGGCGGAGTCGAAGCCTATGGAATAGCAGGCGACGCCGGCCCACAGAATGTGGGAGTGCAGCCGTTCGAGCTCAAGAACGAGCGTCCGGATGTACTGCGCGCGCACAGGCACAGGGTATTCCGCCGCATCCTCCACGGCGCGGAGAAATGCGATAACGTGCGCGAAGGAGCAAATGCCGCAAATCCTCTCCGAAAGATAGATCACCTGGATAGGATTCCGGTCGCGGGCCATGAACTCGATACCGCGATGAATCGCTCCCGGTCGGATCGTCGCAGCGACGATTTTTTCGCCTTCGAGGTCCAGCCACGCGGTGATGGGCTCCTTCAAACCGACATGAACGGGACCTATTGGAATTGTATATTTCTTCTCCATCAGTCGTTCCTCCTAAGAAAGTTCCCGTACGTTTTCGGACTTCGGCCCCGTCTCGTCCCTGCGCCACGGCTTGACGGCCTCGTCCCAATCCTCGGGGAGGAAGACGAGCGCCGTGTTCGGAAGCCCGTCGAACGTGATCCCGAGCATCTCCCGCATCTCGCGTTCACTGTACTCGACGCCCGGAATACGCGAGAAAAGCGACGGGATCACGAGGTCCGACTTCGGAAGCGCCACGCTCACGGCGACACCGAATCGCTTGCCGCGGCCGGCGCACTGGAAGATCCCGAAATGGTAGTTCAAGGTCACCACGTCCCCGTCGTCGTTTCCGGACATGACGTGGAACATCGGGAAATCGAACTCGGCGAGCACGTCGATCATTTCGAGAAAGCGCTCCTTGTCCACCGACAACCAGATGTCGCGATACTGCGCCTCTTCTTTAAGCCCGGCGGTATGAGCGCGCACGTTGACGACGGCGCCCTCGCCGAAGAGTTCGCGAATACGGGCAAGAAGTTCTTCCGGTTCCCTTCCCGTTTCCGCATTGAGTCCTTTCACCGGAAAAGTCATGAGTCCGCCTCACCCGCTTTCTTCTGTTGCTTCAATGATTCCAGCTTCAGCACCGCCTTGGCGACGCCTTCGATGATCGCCTCGGGGCGCGGAGGGCATCCGTGGACATAGACGTCCACGGGGATGATATTGTCAACAGGGCCGTCGAGGTTGTACGACTTGTAAAAAACGTCTCCCGACGCGCCGCAGTTCCCCACGACGACGACCGCCTTCGGGTCGGGCATCTGGTTGTAGATGCGCAGCAGTCTGTCTCTCATGTAGCGGGTCACCGGGCCGGTTACAATGAGCACGTCGGCGTGGCGCGGGGTTCCCACAAGCTTCATGCCGAAACGCTCGATGTCGTAACGCGGGCTGATAGTGGCCACTATTTCTATATCGCACCCGTTGCACGACCCCGAGTTGCAGGTCGTCACCCAGAGCGATTTGGGCAGAATATCCAGGTACTTCTCCAGCAGCGTAGTGTTCATGGCGCCCTCCCCCTACAGCAAAATGAACACGGCCATGAAGGCGACGGTCAGAACGTAGAACCCTACGATATCCGTCCCTATTCCCGTGTGCATTCCGGTCAACACCTTGTAGAAAGGCTCCATGGCTTTTCTGAAACCCCAATACGCGGAAGAGGCGGGAACGGATATCTCCGCCCCGTCGTCGGGAACGGGGTTGCCGGACCAATAGATCTCGTCCTGGTCCGTCCCCTCCTTAAAGTCGTCGCGCCCCTGGGCGCGGAGCCAGAGCGTCAGACCGGCGGCGATGGCGAAGAAGATGATCCACGCGGTGACGTCCCAGTAGCCGAATCCAGTGAAGACAGTACCGAACATCAGAGGCCACCTCCCATAACAGCGCCTATATACCCGGCCTGATCGACCAGGGCCTTCGCCGCGGGCTCAACGAGGTTCGACAAGGTCCACGACGGGAAGAGCGTGGCGCCAAGAACCGCGAGCGTCAGCACCCCCATGCCGAACAACATTCCCGACGGAACCTCTCTGACGCCGGAGAAGACGCTCTTTTCGGGGCCGAGGAAGGCCGTCTGAAAGACCTTTACAAAGGAAGCCAGCGTCAGCACCGATGTAAGCAGCGCCACAACGGTCAGCGCCGGATGGACGGCGAAGACCGACTCATAGATAAGCAGCTTCGATACGAAACCGTTGAACGGAGGAAGACCGGAGATCGCCGCCGCCGCGATGACGAACATGGCGGTAGTAAAGGGCATGCGGCGCGCGAGGCCGCCCATTTCATTCAGATCCCGCTTTCCCGTTGCGTAATAGATGGCCCCTGCGACAAGGAAGAGGAGCCCCTTGTACATCGTGTAGTTGAAGATATGGAAGATGCCGCCCTTCATCGCGGTGAAACCGTATTCGGCCATGCCGTGCGCGTCGGTGAGAACAAGCAGCCCCACGCCGAGTCCGAGCAGCATGTACCCGACCTGCGAGACCGAATGGTAGCCTATCAGGCGCTTTATTTCATGCTGGATAACGGCCATTGATACTCCAAAGAACATGGAAGCGAGCCCCATCGAGATTATCATCCAGGGTATGAAGGCCCCCCCGAGGTTGATGCCGTAAAGAGAGAAACACACCCTCATAAGGCCGTAGAGCGACGCCTGGCTGACCGCCACAAGGAGACAGGAAACGCCCGCAGGCGCTTCCGCATAGGCGTCCGGGAGCCACATGTGCATGGGGAAGGAACCGCACTTCATTGCAAGAGTTCCGATGATGAAGACCAGCGCGAGTTTCTCCATTACGCCGAACTGAAGCATACTGCCTATAGCCGCAATGTTGAGCGCGTTGTACTTGCCGTACAGCGAACCGGCGGCAATCAGGAAGACCATAGATCCCACCTGTGAGACAAGCGCGTATTTCAAACCGGCTTCGACGGCCTCCGGTTTGTCCCGCCAGAATGCGACCAAGCCGAAGGAGGCGATGGAGGCGATTTCGATAAAGATGAAGAAGTTGAAGAAATCGCCGGTAACGGTCATGCCGAGCATACCGAGCGTAAGCAGGAAATAGAGCGAGACGAAGCGACCCAGGCCGGTGAACTTCTCCATATAGTTCGTCGAAAAGAGCGCCCCGGCGAACGAGGCTATGGCCCCGCAGACCGCCATGAAGGCGCTGAACGCGTCGACCTCCATGATGATGCGTATCGGGAGCGCCATGCCGGAAGGAAGCGTCAGGTTGAAGCTCTCTCCGCCCATCACGTAGACCGCGATTCCGCCGGTAAGCACGTTTCTCCAGAGAAGAAGCGCCACAAGCATCGTGACAAAGGAAATACCAATGAGCAACGCGTTGCGCAGCGTCTTTCCGAACAGACAGACAATGGGCGCGATGAACGCGCCGAAGAGAGGAACGGCGAGCAGCAGCGCGGGAAGGTGATCGTTCCAGTTCATCCTCTCAACCTCCTGATTTCGTCCACGTCAAGCGTGCCGTAATGACGGTAGACAAGCATGATGATCGACAGAAGGAGGGCCGTCGTCGCAAGCGCGATGACGATGGCGGTGAGCGTCATCGCCTGAGGCGTCGGAAGCACCATCAGCGTTTCCCCGCCGGCGAGATAGTGAATGGGTATCGTTCCTCCAGTACGGTATCCGAGGGCAACCAAAAAGAGGTTGACCGCCGAACTGATAACGCCGATTGCGATGGTGATCTTAATGAGGTTTTTCTCCATGAAAATAGCCACCAGTCCGGCCAGAAAAAGAAGACCAACTACAAAAAAGGGAGCGTTACCTATCATGGCTCAACTCCTCCTCGAATTTCGTTTCACGGAAAAGGCGGATTCCTTTAAACATGTAGATCACTATAAGCGAAAGACCTCCCGCGACTTCCAAACCCACCGCGATATCCATGAGCGCTATGGTTCCCGAAGGAGGAATTATGCCATGTCCGGCTACATTGATAAGGGAGTGTTCAATTGCAAGAAAGTTATAGAAAAACGTTCGCGGAAATCCCCAAAAACCAAGAAGGAAAAAAGAGAGAAGTCCTATGCTCAACATTCCATTGAAAAACATGATGTTCACCCAGGAAAACAGCTTCTTTCCTCCATAGGCCACCAAAAGAAAGCTAAGAAATGTTGCAACAACTGCTCCTCCCTGAAATCCTCCACCAGGAGTGACATCGCCATGGATAATGATGTTTGCTCCGAAAATCACTAAAAACCATGCAAAAAGATCGCACCCGGTTCGTACAATTACCGAAAGGGACCTCACGGTCTCCCCCCCCTTCTCGGAAAAGAACGCTCCATCCGCTAGGAGGGATGAAGATGATCGTCCTCTTTCCGATAATAGAATTTGAAAATATATCGGTAAAGGAGCCCGTTCATACCGTGCTCCTCCCTTGTTCACCACTTCACTCTACCGGAATCAAAAGAGACGCAAAAAAACAGTTATCTTTCATACCCGGTTTCTACTTCCGAAGACCCCGTTCTGAATAAGCGAATGCCCTTGTACATCGTCAGAATAATCAACGAAAGAGCGCCTGAAACCTCGAATCCCACAGCAATGGACATAAGAACTATAGTACCTGCGCCAGGGATGATGTCCGTTACAGAGCTCTCAGTAAAAGGCTTCGCGAGAAAGTTAAAGAAGAAGGAAGTCGGTAACCCCAAAAGGCAAGGAGAAAAAAAAGCACCAGCCCGATTTCGTCGAAAAGGTCGTATACTTTTTCGTTCACCCAGGCAAACATCTTCCTGCCACCGTAGGCTACCAGAAAAAAGACCGCAAAGGTCGCGATAATAGCCCCGCCTTGGAAACCTCCCCCGGGGGTCATGTATCCGTGAATCACAACATTGACACCGAAAAGGATCATGAACCACGCAAAAAAGTCACAGGTAGTTCGCACAACAAGCGAAAGCGGGTTCATGATTTTCTTCTCCCTTCTCTGAAAAGGACGGTAATCGCACAGAGAGCGGTAAACAGAACCGCAGCTTCGCCTATAGTATCGAATCCTCTATAGTCGAAGACGATCGCGGTGACGATATTCTCGGAGGAGCGATGCTGCAACGCATTTGCTATGAAATAGTCGTCCATCGGGGCATTTCCCGGGGCGCCGAACGGATGCACGGTATCCACAGCGCCGACGATCAAAGCACCCAAAAGAATCGCCGCAACAACGAAAATCGTCTTTTTCACTATTCTCGCCCCCCTTCACGTACCTTCAGGCGGCTGCACGCCCGTATGGCGATAACAAAGATGGTCGTGCTCAATCCCGCGCCTATTGCCGCTTCCGCCATGGCAACGTCGGGAGCCCGCAGAAGATAGAACTCCACAGCCATCATCAGGCTGAAGACAGCAAATGCAATCACGGACGAGATAAGATCCTTGAACCAGAGAGCAAAAAAAGCGGCAAGCACCAAAACAAACAACACCGAAAAGTGCAGCACTGTGTTCATCACAGGGATCCACCTCCCTTACGGCTCTCCTCGAGCCTGTCGACGACGGCCCGCGCAGGCGCCAAGCCGCTCCGGTGAGAGGCTCTCGCTATGGCATGAGCTCCCGTGGCGTTCGTGATGAGAAGCACCATCATCGCCACAAGCGCATGCACGATAAGCACCCGGAAACGGGGTTCGTCGCTTTCAACGAGCCGGCCTGCTGCGTAAAATACCACTGCAAGCGCGATGAAGATCGTACCGAAAGTGGTACATTTCGTCGCGCCGTGCAACCTGGTATACACATCCGGAAAGCGATAGAGTGAAAATGCTCCGAGCGAATTGAAAAAGAGGCTCACCAGAAGGGCAGCCACTACTAGGATAAGAATGAACACCGAACTACACCTCCCCCTCGATGTACCGGGCGATGAACATAGTCCCTACGAAGGAAAGCGCTGCGTAGACTATGGCAACATCGACCATGACGACCGAGTCGTGCGCGACGGCGAGAAGCAGCATGATGCCCACCACAAACGTATTGAGCGTATCCAACGCGACCGCCCGGTCCGGAACCGTCGGGCCGGAAACCAGTCGCCCGAGGACAGCGACGGCAAGAATGCCCATAACCGCCGCGGCAAACAACATAATATGGACCGTCATTCAGCCAACCTCCTTGCCCACTGGGCGAAGCCACCGTACAACTGCTCTTCCGAGGGATTTTCATCCTCGACGTACAACCAGTGGATATAAAATCCGCCTGCATCGTCCACGTCAACGGTGAGTGTCCCCGGCGTCAGCGTAATCGAATCCGCCAGCAGCGTCCTGGCGACATCGCTCTTCAACGCGGGCGTCACCTTGACGATCCCTGGACGGATCTTCCCTGTAATCACGCGCGTCGCGACGTCGATATTCGCTTTCGCCAGTCCCACGGCGAACGGGCCGAAAAGATAGACGACAAAGTTCAACCAACGCCTTGGATCAAGCCCCCGTCTGCTGAGTTTTTTCTCCGGATGCCACGTCTTATAGGCAAACGTGATTACTGTTGCCAGGAGAAAACCTATGACGACCTCGATCATCGGAATACTGCTTCCAGACCATACCAAGAGAAGATACATCAGAAACGAGGCAATAAAAATAAACACACACTCCACCTCCCATCGCAAAAATATAGAAAAAACCCCTGCGGAACGGAGAAAATGCATCGAATACATTATACTACCTATCCGGAAGTTGTAAATGAAAGTTAATTCTCTCACAAAATGAAAACGAAAATTATAAAAGCAGAGGTATCCAAAACCACGGAGTCGGGAACACGCAAACGATGCGGAGTGTAATTTTTTCCGGATGATGCTATACTTTCCCGGTATATTATGCAGAAGGTATATTTTTGTAACGGGAGTGAATTCGATGCACCTTTCTCCATCTCTGAAAACAGTCATTGCGGACATCTCGCTCGTCTTCGTCGCTCTCTTCTGGGGCCTCGGTTTCGTCGCGATGAAGGACGCGCTCGACACCTTTCCCACGTTCTGGCTGCTCGCGCTGCGCTTCGGCTTGGCGGCGCTCCTGATGGGCATCCTCTTCCGCCGCCGCCTCGCCGCCATTACAAAGGAAGACATCCGTGCGGGAGCAATCATCGGGATCTTCCTTTTCCTCGGTTTCGCGACGCAGACACTCGGGCTGAACTACACGACGCCCGGAAAACAGGCGTTCCTGACGGCGACGTACGTGGTCATCGTGCCCTTTCTTTCATGGGGGTTGCGACAGATTTTTCCGGGGGCGCTCTCCTTCTTCGCCTCCTTCATCTGCCTCCTCGGCATGGGGATGCTGACGCTCCAGGAAGGGGTGCTCTCCATCGGCAAGGGGGACACGCTCACACTCGTCTGCGCGTTCTTTTTCGCCTGCCAGCTCATCGCGATCGAATACTTCGCCGCGAAGAAGGACCCGATGATCCTGACGCTTCTGCAAATCCTGATGGTCTGCCTTCTGAGCCTTCCGGCGGCGCTCGTCTTCGAGACATGGCCGGGCTTCCAGGGCGGAAGCGGGCTTTGGAGTATCGCGTACACCGTCGTGTTCTGCACCATCTTCGCCTTCGCGGTACAGAACACGGCTCAGAAGTTCACGCCATCCACCCATACGGCCATCCTGCTGAGCCTTGAATCGGTCTTCGGAGCGCTCTCCGGCATCTATTTACTGGGAGAGGTTTTCACACCCCGCATGGCTGCGGGGTGCACGCTCATCTTCGTCGCGGTGCTGCTTACCGAGGCGGGACCGTCGCTGTTGCACTCCGTCTCGCTCCGCGTCGCTGCGGCGCGGGAGAAGGCCTGAACTACTTCCGTCCGAACGGTTTTCCGGAACGCGTCCTCCCCTCGGGGCGGGGCGCGCTTTTTTTCTGCGGTTCGCGGTGCTGCGGCTGCACCAGGCAGGAGGGCCCGGCGCCGATCAGATCCTTCCTTCCGGCGGCCTCCAACGCCTGTATGACGGCCTCGCGGTTCTTCGGCTCCGCGAACTGCAGCAGCACGCGCTGCATCTTCCGCTCGTTCCTGTCCTTCGCCGACGGCACGGCCTCCCCCGTGAACGGGTTCAGCCCCGTGTAGTACATGCAGGTCGACAGGCTCCCCGGCGTAGGGATGAAGTCCTGTACCTGCTCGGGCTGGAAGTGAATATCCCGCAGATACTCCGCCAGTTCCACGGCGTCTTCAAGCGTCGCTCCGGGGTGGGATGCGATGAAGTACGGCACAAGGTACTGTTTCTTCCCCAGCTTCTCGTTCATCTCGGCATAGGCCAACCGGAACTTCTCGTACACTTCGCGTCCCGGTTTCCCCATCAGAGCCAGCACGCGGGACGAAACGTGCTCCGGAGCCACCTTCAACTGTCCGCTCACGTGGTGCGCGCACAGCTCCTCAAGGAAATTGCCCTTCTTGTCCAAAAGCAGATAATCGAAGCGAATGCCGGAGCGGATGAACACCTTCTTCACCTTCGGAAGGGCGCGCAGCTTCCGAAGAAGGTCGATGTAATCGGAGTGATCGGCCCGGAGTTTCGGACAGGGAGTCGGCGAGAGACACTGGCGGTTTCTGCATGCGCCCCTGACGAGCTGCTGGTCGCAGGCGGGGATGCGAAAGTTCGCAGTGGGTCCGCCGACGTCGTGGATATACCCCTTGAAGTCGGGCAGCTCCGTCAGAATACGCGCCTCCCGGAGCAGCGAGTCGTGACTGCGACTCTGGATAATCCGCCCCTGATGGTAGTGGATGGCGCAGAACGAACAGCTCCCGAAACAGCCTCGATGGCTGGTCAGGCTGAAACGCACCTCGGCGATCGCCGGCACGCCCCCGGCCGCCTCGTACATCGGGTGGTATGTCCGGGGATACGGAAGCGCGTAGACGGCGTCCATCTCCTCCATCGAAAGCGGCGGCGCAGGAGGGTTCTGTACTATAAAGGACGCGCCGTGACGCTGCACCACGGTCTTTCCGTGGAATGCGTCCTGCTCGGCGTCCTGCATGCGGAAGGCCTCGGCGAAACGCTGCTTGTCGGCGACAACCTCTTCATAGGATGGAAGCTCCACAAACTTACCGCTGATTTCTGGGAATTCGTTCGTCCTGTAGACGCTTCCCCGAAGGTCCCGGAGACGTCCCACGGAGACGCCCCTGGCGAGCAGGTCGGCAATCCGGCGCATCTGAAGCTCTCCCATTCCGTAGACCAGCAGGTCCGCCTGGCTGTCGAAGAGGATGGAACGCCGCACCTCGTCGGACCAGTAGTCGTAATGGGCAAAGCGCCGAAGGCTCGCCTCCACGCCGCCGATAATCACCGGAAGGTCTTTCCAACACTCCTTCACCCTGCTGCAATAGGCGATCGTCGCCCTATCGGGGCGCATTCCCGCCCGCCCACCGGGGGAGTAGCTGTCGGTACTTCGGCTTTTCTTCGAGGCCGTCAGTTTGTTGAGCATCGAGTCGAGATTGCCTGCGGAGACGAGCGCCGCATAGCGCGGCCGCCCCATGGAGAGGAACGCATCCCGCGAACGCCAGTCGGGTTGGGCAAGAATGCCCACGCGAAAACCTGCGGCCTCCAGCACGCGGGCGATAACCGCAGTACCGAAGGCCGGATGGTCGACATAGGCGTCGCCGCTCACGAAGAGAAAATCAAGCTCGTCCCAGCCGCGCTCCTCCATCTCCCCCCTGTTCACGGGGAAGAAACTCGTTCCGGGAACAGGGGGAACCTTCATCGGGGAAAAGTCGTTCACTTCAGGGTACCAACATGAATCGTCCTGACCTTGTAGTTCTCATACCGGATACGGATCCCGCTGTTCGCGTCGAGGCGGTAGATCTCGCTTCCCTTGTCGAGAGCGTTGGGAAGCCCGAGGATCGAAAGAACGGAGCTTCGGTCGCTCCCCACGGCAAATCCGCCGTCAAGAGAATGTTTAGAAGAGGTGAGCGTGAGAGAACCGACTTCCGACGCGCCTCCCCGCTCCAGCACCACCGCGGTCAGTCCGTCGAAAGTCAGCGTATGTTCGTTGGCTGCGACGCCCGAGCGCGTAACCTTCTTCGAAGCGGTCTTGAGCGGTTTGCCGAGCGAGCCTTCAAGCGCTTCCTTTGTAGAACCGAAGGTATGCAGCGCGCGGTCCAGCACTGTCGGCGAAAGTGTGTTTTCGCGAGGGTTGAAGACGGTGATGAACTTGCCGAAAATCCACCCCTCCTTGCCTCCCTTGGGGCGGATTTTGTACCAGGGCCATGAATGGGGGTTGCTCATCGTATTCGCGGCTACGATGTACGGTTTCTTCGAGCGATCGTCGGGCAGCGCCACCCGGAGTATTCCCCGCGAATCCGGCCCGGAAATCACGGAGAGCCCGCGCCCCCGGACAATCTTCGTTGTTTTGCCGTCGTCCGCGACAAGCTCGACATTCACCAGGGCCACAACTTCCGCCCCTTCGTCGCTCGTCCATGACTCCAGCACCTCGACCTCGTTCCCCGTGGTCACCTTCCCCACAACAGGGCTGCTCACCGTGTGCGAGCCGCGAAGGTTCACACCGGAGCCGATGACTACGCCCTTCGTCGGACGGGAGATCTCAAGAGCGTCCGCCTGCGCGCCCGGAGACGACGGCAAAGCCGGAGTCACATCTGCGGGCACCCCGCCGGGCGTCGCCAACGGCGGCAGATCGGGATCGCGGGGCTCCTGCGCCGGGGGCGTAGGTTCGACCGCAGTTTTTTCGCGCACGTCGTTCTCCCAAGGAATCTGCTCAGCCTGCTGCAGGAACCAGTAAACGCCTCCGCCGAGCGCCGCCACAAACATAAAAAAGAGGAGAAGCAGAAAAATGCCGCCCTTCCTGTCTCTTCGACCGCGGCGCGCTTCAATGGCCGCGTTGAACTCGCGGAAACTTGTGCCCGCTCTGTCGGCGTTGGAACGAGGCTGCTCGCGGGCAAAGGCCCCCTCGCCTTCTCTGTCGGTTCGATGCGGTCCAAACGCCAAGGAAACGACGCCTTCATCTTCATCGTCTTCGTTCTCCGTTTCCTCGCGACCTGGACCTGCACCGGGAACCTGGCGAACAGAGACATATTCAGGGACAAACGAGCGGCATCCGGGGCAAAAGCGGAAGCCGTTCTCCACCCGGCTCCCGCATTCCGGACAAAGCCGGTCGCCGCCCTGTTCTTCTTTTCCGGGAATCCCGGAGTTGTCCATATCCTTCATATAATAGGAAACCTCCTCTCGAAACCACGGAAAAACGCCTTAACAGAGTATACCGTGTATCATTTGTATTCTATCATTACCTTGGATGCAGTTCCCTCCGTCAAATACCGGAATACAAAAGACGAAAAGCTCAGTCGGCCTGCCCCTTCTGCCGCATTTTCGCCCACGAGTCCTTCAGCGCGACCGTTCTGTTGAACACCGGCCGCTCAGGCGTCGAGTCCGCATCGGCGCAGAAGTACCCCTGGCGGAGGAACTGGAAGCGGTCAAGCGGCTTCGCCCCGGCGAGCGCCGGTTCCACGAAGCAGTTCTCCAGCACCGTCAGCGACTCGGGGTTCATGTAGTCGTTGTAGCTCTTCCCCTCCTCCATCTCGCTCATGTCGCGGAGCGTGAAGAGATTCTCGTACAGCCTGACTTGCGCCTTCACCGCGTGCGGAACGGAGACCCAGTGCAGCGTCCCCTTCACACGACGGCCGTCCGGCGCTTCGCCGCCCCTGGAGAGCGGGTCGTACTCGCAGCGCAGCTCGACGATCTCCCCGGCCTCGTTCCGGACGACCTCTTTGCACGTGATGAAGTACGCATGCTTCAGCCGCACTTCGCTCCCCGGAGAGAGACGGAAGAACTTTTTCGGCGGGTTCTCCATAAAGTCCTCACGCTCAATATAGAGCTCCCTTGAAAAGGGGATCTTCCTCGTTCCGGCGTTCGGATCCTCCGGATTGTTCTCGGCGTCGAGCATCTCGACCTGCCCTTCGGGATAGTTCTCGATCACTACCTTCAGCGGATCGAGCACCGCCATCGCCCGCAGCGCCGTCGCGTTCAGCTCCTCTCTGATGATGAACTGAAGGAACTCGATGTCCACCATGCTGTTCGACTTCGACACGCCGATCTCCGCGCAGAAACGCCTGAGCGCCGACGGAGTGTACCCTCTTCTCCTGATGCCGCTGATCGTGGGCATCCGAGGGTCGTCCCAGCCGGAGACGATCTTTCGGTTCACCAACTCCAGCAAAAGGCGCTTGCTCATCACCGTGTAGGTGAGGTTCAACCTGGCGAACTCGAACTGGCGGGGGATGCAGGGAACCGAGACGTTGTCCAGGAACCACTCGTACAGTGGGCGATGGTCCTCGAACTCCAGCGTACAGATAGAGTGGGTGACCCCCTCGATGGCGTCTTCGTAGCCGTGGGCGAAGTCATACATCGGGTAGATACACCACGCGTCGCCGCTCCGGAAGTGATGCCTGTGCAGAATGCGGTAGAGCACCGGATCTCGCATGTTGATATTGGGATGGTTCATGTCGATCTTCGCGCGAAGGACGCACGTTCCGTCCTCAAACGCGCCGTCCTTCATCTGCTGAAAGAGCGCCAGATTCTCTTCGACGGAACGGTTCCTGTAAGGCGACTCGGCGCCGGGGGCCGTCAGCGTGCCGCGCGTCTCCCTGATCTCGTCGGGCGTCTGATGATCCACGTAGGCCTTCCCCGCATGGATCAGCTCCAGCGCCCACTCGTAGAACTGCTGAAAGTAGTCCGAAGCGAAGCGGAGCGCGTGCCAGCGGAACCCCAGCCACTGGACGTTCGCGCATGATGGACTCGACGTACTCCGTCTCCTCCTTGGCCGGATTCGTGTCGTCGAAGCGCAGGTTGCACTTGCCCCCGAACTGCTCGGCCAGCCCGAAGTTCAGGCAGATCGATTTCGTCGTGCCCGATGTGAAGGTAGCCGTTGGGTTCCGGGGGAAAACGGGTATGCACTTCTTTGACGACGCCGTTCTTCAGATCGTCGATGATGATCTGTTCAATAAAATGAGGGCCTTTACCGGACTGAGTCTCCATAGGTCAGAAAACGCTCCTTTTATCTATACGGATGGAAGTTCGCTCGAACGCCGCGAACATCGTGTGCTTCATACAACCAACAGCGCGCCCGTCACGGCGGCGCACATACCTATTTTCACACGGAGAAGGGAAATTGTAAAATTTCCCCTCGCGCTCCGGGAAGAATTCCGAAGCACGGAGGGAGAGAGGGAAATACAAAAGGGTGCTCCGCACCCCTTGAAGAAGCGCGAAACACCCTGAAAAGAACAACGGGAAAACCTACTTGAATACCTTGAAACGGTTCCTCCAACGGCTGAAATTCCTTCTCGCCGGGAGCCGCCGTCGGCCATTCCGAAGGGCATCTGGGGCGATCAGCTTCCACTCGGCGGGAATGCCCCACCGCTGCTTCACCGCGTCCTCAACAACGGGCGCGTAGTGCTGCAGCGACGCCCCGAACCCCTCCGACTCCAGCCCCGCCCCAAGACGATGAACTGAAGCATCCCCGACGCGTGGTGCGACCAGACGGGAAAGTGCTCCGCATACGTCGGAAAACTCTCCTGCAGCCCCTTCACCGGACGCTCGTCCTCGAAGAAGAGCACCGTGCCGTACCCAGCCGCGAAGCCGTTTATTTTCTCCTCGGTCGGCGCGAACTTCTCCGCCGGGACGATCTTCCGGAGCGACTCCTTCACCAGCCCCCAGAACGCGTCGCTCTCCGCCCCGAAAAGCAGCACGGCGCGGCCGCTCTGCGAGTTGAACGCCGAGGGGCAGTGCTTCACCGCCTGCTCGACGATCTCATGAATCCGCTCGTCGGCAACGGGACTCTTTTTAGAAATGCTGTAGTAGGTTCTGCGGTTCTTCACCGCGTCGTAAAAATTCATGGACATTGCACATACCTCCTGATGTATACGAATTCGGGGAGAACGCTTCAGCCCCCGGCTGTCACATCCGCCCAGAGAAACGCCTTTAAGGTCGAACCGTCCGTCTGTTCGGATATGATTATTATAAATTTACATCGCTTTAAAAGCTATTGTACCATGAATCCGTATAAAATAAAGTCGGGAGGAGAAATTCTCTTGGAGAAGAACATGTAATCACTTTTTTGGAAGTCACGGGAAAAGAAACGAAACCAATCCCCATATCCACCGTCACCGCACAGCGCGCAACACTGCCTCGGCGGCGGCGCATGCGCCGAGCGGGTTGACGCAAACCGCCGGTTCCGGGGGAAGATCCTCTAACACGCGCCTCAGCTGTTCGCCGCTCCATGTTCCCCACGCGCCGAGGTTCACGCCCAGACCACATCGTTCTATCTCAAGCCCGATGCCATTCTGATTCTCCGCCGTCTGAAAGACCACCAGCGGCTTTTGCAGCGCCAGCGCCTCGTACGAGGTCACGCTGGAAGTGCAGAGCACCGCCCGGGGAGCGAGCCATCCGGGCCGGAAGGTCGGGCGGGTTCCGCACTGTCGACAGGTTTGATAGTTCTTCTGCGACCTCTACCAGACACCTTGCCATTGAAGACTCCACCAGCGGACCAAGGACAAGCTCCGCACGCGGCCAGTCGCTCCCCCACCACTCCACGAACCGCTCGCTCGTGTGCAGCAAATCGCTCGCGCCGGGGATGATCAGGACAGAGTCCCCCTTCTCAGGTTCCAGACTCCAGAACTCGCTCCGCAGCAGGGCGAACTTCGGCCCCAGAAGCAACTCGGCATGTCCCGCCTCGTACCCGAGCGACGTTGCGTTCACATTGTAGTTCAGCACCACATCGCATTCACGCTCGACGGGCCGCACACGGCAGTCGTCCACCAGCACGACCGGACAAATCCGCCGTAGCTCCCCCAAAAACAAAGGCGAGGCGTCATATCCGTCCACAATACAGATGCCGGGACAAATTCGCGAAAGCGCTGCAAACACAGCATCCGCCCCGGCGCAAAACGGGCTGTCGATCTCCGTCACAGACGCTTCCTCAGCCCCTCTGTGCAGCACAATCTCCCCTGCGAGAGCGTTCACCAGCCAGTGGACCGAAACGCGGAGCGAGGCGAATCCCTCGGCCAGCGCCGAGCAGCGGCTCGCATGCCCGCCCCCGATGGACCGCCCCGCGTGGGTAATTATGACGACTTCGCCAAGTTGCTTCATTTATTGACCTCGTTTACAAGGAAATCATTCGATTGAAAAGGCAAGGATACCGCTAGTTTTATAAGGAGGAGGCAAGCAACACGTCGCCAGACTTGCCGTATTCATCAAGCCAATAGATGTGCGGTTGTTATGAGAGAAATCCCCTCATTTTCTTTTTATTTTCACAATCTCCACCAAAAGCTCTTTCTTCTCCCGCCACATATCTGCGAAAATAGCTAGCCAGTATACGTCTACTAATTCACCGGAATCGCGGCGAATATGTTTTTCAAACCGGCCTTCGAAGTGAAAACCGTACTTCAGATAGAGCGATACAGCCTTTGCATTGTCGCTCAGCACCGAAGTATAAAGCCTCTGCAACATTTCTTCCTCGAAGGCCCAAACAAGTAGATCGAAGAGCATGAATCTCGCCATTCCGCGTCCAAGAAATCCCTTCTCCCCGATGTACATACCCCAGTCGCTTCTGGAGGAATTTTTGTCGATGTCCTTCAAGGTGATGATGCCGAAAGGCTCGTCTCCTTCGAACGCAACGCGTACACTCTGCCGCTCAGGGCGTTCAGAAAGAGAAGAAAGCCACCTACGGTGCTGCTCTTCGGTTATCAAATCGAAAGCGAGCATGTTGTTCCGCACGTGTTCGCTGTTTCTCCACCTTCGAACGCGTTCTTGAAGTTCCGGTGAAACATCGAGAAGATTACTGTACGTAATCACGCTCACACCATCTCCCACGTGATCCACTCGTCCGCAGCAATGTTCCTTGCCGCGCGACGCCCTTTCAACAGCGGAAGAAACTTCGGGCGAACGCCGTACCCGGGACGCTTGCAGGTCAGCATCTCCGGCGTGATCACCGTTCCGGTGGGAATGTCCACGGCGGCATGAACGCTCCGCCGCGCCTTCTTGTAGAACTCCATCTCCTGAGGGGCAGGCCCCAGCTTCCGCCCGTCGCCCATGGCCTCCTCCACTTCCCGAATCTGGCGCACAAGCTCCTTCAATTCCTCCGGCTCAATGGCAAAGGGGTGGTCAGGCCCCTCCATCGTCCGGTCGAGGGTGAAGTGCTTCTCAATAATGCTTGCCCCCATAGCTGCCGCGGCGACGCTGATGTGAATCCCCCGCGTGTGGTCGGAGAGGCCGACCGGCACGCCGAAGGCTCTGCGGATCGTCTCCATGCTCCGCAGGTTCATGATGGAAGCGGGCGCCGGGTACATCGAGGCGCACTGCAAGAAGGCGATCTGCTCGTTCCCCGCCTCGCGACAGGCGAGGTAGGCGTCCTCTATCTCCTCCATGTTCGCCAGCCCCGTCGAGATGATCATCGGTTTTCCCTTCGAAGCGCAGTAGCGCAGCAGCGGCAGATCGACCAGCTCGAAGGAGGCGATCTTGAAAAACGAACTCACCTCGTCCAGCTGATCCACAGCCTTGTCGTCGAAAGGGGTCGCGAAGAAGAGAATCCCTTTCTTCGCGCAATAGTCGGCAAGCTCGGGGAGCCAGGTTCGAGGCGTCTCGATCTCCTTGATCAGGTCGAAAAGATCCTTGCCGTATCCGGAATGGCGCGGCGTCTTGCGGGAATACAGCGTCTCCGCGCTGTAGATCTGGAACTTCACTGCGTCGGCTCCTGCCCCGACCGCCGCATTGATCATCTCCTTCGCGAGCGAGAGCGAGCGATTGTGGTTCGCCCCAATCTCCGCGATGATGAAGCAGGGGGCCGAGTCTCCGATCATTCGTTCTTTTTCAAGAACGATAGTATTCATCTACGTCAGCCTCCTGAATCCAGTCGAAGAAGGTTTTCCTTTTAAAAGCTTCCCCGACGTGCCGTCGCGCAAGGCTTCCGCTATACGTGAAAAGACGTAGTCCACTTTCCGGAGATAGCTTTCTACGTTATCGTTCGTATGCGCGTGCATGGCATAGTACAAGTTCGACGCCAAAAAACCTTCTTCGAGCATCAACTGGATAAAGAGCGCTTTCGTCTCCTGAGGGTTGGGAGTCTCGAAATCTATATGGCTCATGGGAAGCATGCCGCTGACGTGGGCGGGGATGCTGTGCTTCAATAGCAGTTCCTTCCAGCCGTCCTGGACGCTCTGACCGAGCTGCGTCAAGTGCGCGCCGACGTTCTCGCGACGGTGCTTGCGGATTGTGGCAAGGGCTGCGGCAGGTCCCGTTCTCTCCGTCCAGCAGGTGCTTGAGATGAAGGTTTTCTGGGCCGACTGCATTACCGCCCCCTTCCCGATAACCGCTCCGATGGGGTAGCCGTTGCCGAGCGATTTCGAAAAGACCGCCATGTCCGGCTCGTACCCCAGCGGTAGATGAGCTCCCCCCGTGTTCATCCGGAATCCGGACGAAATTTCATCTATGAGCAAGACGGCTCCGCAACTGTCGGCAAGTTCCCTGACTCCCCGAACAAACTCTTCCGTCGGAGGATCGTTGCGAATTGGTTCGAGGACAACCGCCGCCAGGTCGGCGCCGTGACGGGATACTATCTCCTTCAGTTCGTCGATGCGGTTGAAGCGAAAGGGGAACGCAGTCCCAATGAGGCCTTGAGGAACTCCACGAGGATCGAGTCCGGCGATCAGGTGCTCTCCCAGAGCATTCTCCGTTCCAATGTTGGCTGCCAGGTACCAGTCGTGCCAGCCGTGATAGCCGCAGAAGGCAACCTTGTCCTTTTTCGTGTGTGCGCGAGCTATACGCACCGCCACTGTCATCGCCTCGCCGCCGGATCGTGTGAAGCGTGCCATGGAAGCCCACGGATGCAGTTCGCAAAGCAGTTCCGCCAGCTCCACTTCCTCGGCGCAATTCAGCGAGGAACTGGAGCCGTTGCGTATTGCTTCCACCACCATGTCGTCCACTTCGTCGTCGGCGTACCCCAGAATATTCGCCCCGATGCCGGAGATGCTCATGTCGGTGTACTCGTTGCCGTCCAGATCCCAAATAATGCATCCTTTGGCCTTGCTGTAGTAGCCCGGCCAGACGCCGAGCGAAAACATATCGGGGCGCTTCGAGAGCAGCTGCGTCATTCCGGGGATGAACTCCTTCGCCTTCCGCTGCATCTCCAAGCTTTTTTCAAGCGAAAACAATTGTGCGCACACCCTTTCTATTGCGTTTTTTTCGAGGCGAGAAACACCTCGTCCGTTTTTAAAGATTTCTCATAGCCTTCGTTGCGTTCAAAACCGCTGTTGATCGAGTTCAGTTCCGGGCAGACGCGGAGAAGTTCCAGGATATCATCCGTGGAAAAAGCGGAGTTCTTCGGGTAGAGCGCCTCGTAGACTCTTCGCACGAAGAGGAGATCTTCCTTTTCGTCCACCGTCCAGCGGAGACCAAAAAGACTCTTGCCTTCTTTCTTCAGACAGCCTAAACGGAAGCGCTCCGGTCGCTTGTAAATGAACGGTGTCACGTGCTCCCGTTCCGAAGGAAGAAGTGCTTTCTCCCAGGCTGTTTTCAACGTGTTCCACGTAAAAATCTCCGCGTCGAGACCATCGGGGAAGGTGGGAGTGATCGTGTTGCTGGTGTAGTCGTTCCCTTCCTCAAGATGGAGTTCAACGATGCTGTCGATCACATTTGAGTCGATCAGGGGACAGTCGCCTGTCAGGCGAACGACGTGGTCGGGAGAAAAAGGTTCGGCTGCCCGATAAAACCTGTCCAGCACGTCGTCGAGGCTCCCCCGGAAGCAGTGTACCCCTTTGTCGCGGCACATCTTCTCGAGGGGATCGTCGGAATGATCGGTGCTAGTGGCGACGACCAACTTGTCGATCCGTACGGAACGGGACACACGTTCAATTTGCCTGTAGAGCATCGGTTCGCCGAGAAGGTCTTTCAGTACTTTCCCCGGAAGCCGGCTCGAAGAAAAACGCGCCTGCAAAACGGCGAGAATCATCATCGGAGCTTCTCCATAAGAAAGCCGTCGACGAACTCGCCCTTGCAGAACCAGTGTTTTTCATAGAAACCCACCTGCCGGTACCCGGCCTTGAGGAACGCCTTGTACGAGGGGGTATTCGAGGCGTACATTCCCGCCGTCAACTTGTTCAAATTCAGCTCCTCGAAGGCGTATTGCGTCGCAAGACGAATCGCCTCCGTTCCGAAACCCCGTCCTCTGGCTGCGCGTTCGCCTATGAGCAATCCGACATCGCCGAAGCGGTGGAGCTGGTTGATGCTTCCGATCTTGATATTGCCTATATGACCGTACTCTTCGGCGAAAATGCCGAAAAGAAAGTCGACGGGGCTGGCGTTCACCTTCCGGACATACTCGCGGATGGACTCCAGCGTCTGACCGAACCAGCGAGATTCGAGGTACTGCAGAACATCCGCGTCCTCCATCCAGGAAAGATACCTCTCGGAGACGTCATTCTCGGAGAGCAATTTTAAAAGAAGTGTGTTGTTTCCCATCGCGACGCCTCTCCCTCACGCATCTCTGACGGCGATTCCCCGACCATGAAGGTAAGCCTTGATTCTCACGATATCGTAATCGCGGAGAGCAAGCATCTTCCCCAGGCCACAGGCGTCGACCGACGTCGCACGGTACAGCTCGACTATATGGTCGTAGCAACCGGCGCCTCCGCCCGCGATGAACGGAACGGGTATCAAAGGCTGCACATGCTTGTAGAGAGCGTAATCGAAACCGCTAAGTGTGCCTTCTCTATCGATCGACGTAAGGAGTATCTCTCCCGCGCCCGAGCATACCGCCTTTTCGATAGCTTCCGAAATCATGATTCCGGTCCTCTTCGCTCCGGAACGGACGACGACTTCCCAGTCGTTCCGCTCGGAGAGAAAGATCGCGTCGAGAGAGACAAGAACGGATTGCGAGCCGAACTCCGCAGCCATGCTTTCGACAAGACCTTCCACCTCCACAGCCCCGGAATTGAGCACCACCTTGTCCGCTCCGGAACGGAAGAGACTGCGCGCATCGGCGAGAGAGCGAACTCCACCCCCCGCGGCCACGGGCAGGCGACACTTCGAAATAATGCGTTCGATAAGCGCGGGTGAAATGATTCGCCCCTGAGTCGTCGCTTCGATATCCACGATCAGGATCTCCTCCGCCCCCTGCGCGTCGTAGATCATCGACTGGGAGACTGGATCGCCCACGTCGATATGATCCTTGAAGGCGGTTCCTTTGACGAGACGGTCTCCTTTCAGCAAAAACTGCGGGATTATTCTCTTATGGCGCATGCGAACTCCTCCATGATATTGCGCAGAATGCGAAGGCCGTCGCCCTGGCTCTTCTCGGGGTGGAATTGAAGGCCGACGATATTGCCCGAGCGGACGGCCGCCACTATGGAGCGGGAGCCGTGCCGGGCGGTCGCGATCACGGTTTCGGGATTCTCCGGCACGAAGTGATAGCTGTGCATGAAGTAGAACGAGCCGTAGCGGATTCCGCGAAAGAGCGGCGATTCGTGGTATTCGACTTCGGTCCACCCGATATGAGGTACTTTGTCGTCGGAACTTTCGAGCCGGAGCACGCTTCCCGGTATCCAGCCGAATCCTTCGTATTCGCCATTCTCGAATCCGGCCGTTGCGAAAAGCTGCATTCCGAGACAGAGCCCGAGAACAGGTTTTTTCTCCACCGTCACGGCTTCTTCAAGGCGCTTCCAGAATCCGCTTGAGCGCAGGGAAGAAACGCCGGAGGCGAAGCTGCCCACTCCCGCCAGCACAAGCGCGTCGCTTTCGTCGATACTCTCCGGCGACTCCAGAAGAGAGACACCGTACTTGTAGAATTTGAGCGCTGAAAGCACGGATCCCACATTGCCTATTCCGTTGTTCACGATGCCTATTCTCATGTCCGTTCCACCTTTTTCATCGAAGCCTCGTCATGGAACCAGAGAGACTGATCCCACAGCGGTTCTCCCTCCGGCAGGCTGTTCGGATCGACGGAAGGCGCGGGAGGAATCAGGTGCGTCGCCACCACTTGATTGAACTCGTCCTCCGTCATGCCGATGTACTGGAGAAAGACGGGAAGACTCGCCGGTTTTCTGCCTTCATACTTTTTCACGTACTCGACGGCCTGCTCGCGGCTCATACGTCCATGACGGATGTCGAGGGTCGTGAGGTGGGTCATCCGGGAAAAACCCCGTTTCAGATACTTGATGTAGTCCCGTATGCCGGTGAACATGCACTCGACCTTTTCGTAGGTAAGGCCCGGGTAGGCGCTCTCTATCTCGTCCTCCTGCCAGCCAAGTTCCTCCTTGATGATCTCGACGTGCTTCCGGACGTCCCAAGGGTGATACTTCCCCAGAGGAAGGCTGCGGACGCCCGCCTTCTCCAGATCATCCTTCGACGGGTAGATGTAGGGCTTCAAGTCTCTCGGGTCCTCGCCGATGAATCCGGCCATATCCTCCGCGCGAAGTCCGAGGACAATCCGCCGATTGAACTTCCACTCGTCCGTCTCCTCGAGGTCGGCGAACTTGAAGTACGCTTCGTACTCTCCGCCGCCCTCGCCCCAGATCAGGAGGGGGATGCCGAGTTTGACCGCCATCTGCATCGGAAAGGCGAAGACGCCCGCGTGGCAGTGCCAGCAGAAGTCTCCCTTGCGGAAGAGCGCCTGGAACATGAGCTTTCGGACGACGCGCCAGTTCGGCGTGAAGGTCAGCACATCGACGCCAAGCCGCATGAAAGCGCGTTTTCTATTCTCTATCGTTCTCGGCCTGTAGAACCAGTGATCGAAGGAGACGACGAGAGGGCGGAGTCCGTATTTGCGCACGACCGCCCAGAGGGTGAAGGTGGAGTCCTTGCCGCCGCTGAAGGGTACGATGCAGTCGTAGTCGCCGTTGCGCGCTTTGGCCTCCTTGAATATCTCCAGAAGCTGTCGTTCGCGCTCTTCCCAGTTGATCTCCTTCTGCTTGGTGTCCCAGTTCTTACAGATGTTGCAGACTCCCTCTTCGTCGAAGAAGATGGTCTCCCATGTCACGGGGAGCATGCAACGGGAGCATCGTTCAAGTTCTTGAGCCACTCTTTTCTCCTCCTCTACGGGGCCAGTTTCTCGGCTCCACAATTTCCGGCGCGTCGACGGCGAAACGGCTGAAGTTAAGTTGTTCTCCTTGATTGCATTGTAAAACAGCTGTGCGTATCTCGCCGAACTGCGCCGATGAGTTCACTCCGAGTATTATACAATCCACTTCGCCCACTGAAAGAACGAAAGAGAGCGCGGCTTCGAGAAGCGTGATTCCACGTTCGCAGCAGGCTCCGCGAAGTTCGACAAGTCGTTCTTTCACAGGATCGAAGAAGGCGCCGAGCGTTTCCGGTTTCATGAGAAGCAATCCCTGTAGGAAACAGGAACGGCTGTGGATTTCGACTCCCCGCGCGTGCATTTCATGAAGAAGCCCGCTCTTGAGCATTCGCTGATCCAGAAGGTTCAACGGCAGTTGCACCAGATCCAGAGGGTAGCGCTCCGATAAACGCTCCGCCTCTTCCGGGCTGTACACCGACACGCCGATTTTGTGCACCTTTCCCTCTTGTTTTAATTGCTGTAAAACAGCCCACAGTCTTTCCCCTTGCGGGGCAAGAAGGTCGTCCGCGCAGTGTGCGAGCAGTGCGTAGATCGATTCTCGGCGCATCTTGCACAACGAGGCGTCGAATTTTTCGATCGCCGTGCGCTCGATGAATCCTTCGTTCCCGGAAGTGAAATGCCCGAGTTTAGTAACAATGCGAAAATCGCTTTCCGGAGGGAGAATCCGTCCGAGCGTCTCTTCCGCATCCCCGTAGAGAGAGGCTGTGTCGATATACCGTACGCCTTCTCTCCGGGCATCTTCGAGTATGGCCGCGATCTCGTCGTCGGGAGTTCTCCCCGTCGTATTGGAGATACCGTACTCCATTCCGAACTGCGCTGTGCCGATGCCGATGCGACCGAGAGAACTCACGCAACCCCCGCCTCTTCCACAAGCTCGCGTATTTCGGAGACGGTGAGAAACCGGGGATTGGTCCCCGACGAGTATTCGAATTCCGATGGAACAGGAACTCCTTTCTCTCCCAGAAGATTGTTCTTGTAGTCGACGGGCGAGAGAAAATTGATCGACGGCGTTATGACGAAGTGGTCCTCGAACTCCACCGTGTGCGAGGCGTCGTCCGCAGGGCACATTGTCTCGTGGAGCTTCTCTCCGGGGCGGATGCCGACGGTCTTGAGAGGAAGCTGCGGCGCCATCGCCTCGGCAAGGTCGACAATGCGGACAGAGGGTATCTTGGGTACGAAGAGCTCTCCGAGCTGCATCCGCTGAAACGCCTTCAAAACAAACTCGACTCCCTGCGTGAGGGTGATGACGAAGCGCGTCATTCGCTCGTCGGTGATCGGCAGTTCCGAAGCGCCATCCTTGATCAGCTTCTTAAAGAAGGGGATGACCGAACCTCTGGAACCAACGACGTTGCCGTAGCGCACAACCGAGAAGCGCGTAGGATGACCACCCGCGATGTTGTTCGCCGCGACGAAGAGCTTGTCGGAGCAGAGCTTGGTTGCGCCGTAAAGGTTGATCGGGTTGGCCGCCTTGTCGGTGGAGAGGGCGACGACCTTCTTCACTTCGTTTCGGATCGCCGCGTGGATGACGTTCTGCGCTCCCAGCACATTCGTCTTGATGCACTCCATGGGATTGTATTCCGCTGCGGGCACCTGTTTCAGAGCCGCCGCATGAATGACGTAGTCCACATCGCGCATGGCGGTGGAGAGCCGATCCTCGTCGCGGACGTCGCCGATGAAGTACCGCATCGGCTCGTTGTCGAAAACCTGTTCCATCTCGAACTGCTTCAGTTCGTCGCGGGAGTAGACTATTATTTTTTTCGGCGCGTACCGTTCCAGCAACATGCGTACGCAGTGCTTGCCGAACGAACCGGTCCCTCCGGTGATAAGTATCGTCTTGCCATCGAACACTCTACTATCATCTCCTCAACACGTTGTATTTGAGTATCGGCGTTTTCAGGGAGAAAAATAAAAAGCGACCCTAAAAAAGGGCCGCTTCTCCATTCTTTTCTTTGACCTCAGGCCTGAACATCCAGCAGAGCGCCGAACATTTCCTTTATGCTTTCTATGAAGCGAACGATTTCATCAGGCGGTATCTTTCGAACGACCTCGTCCTTCGCGGTATCGATCACAGAAACCTGATAAATATCGGCTTCGCGACGATACTCGAACTTAAGACTACGATCAAACATAACAGAAACGGCGTTCGCCTGCTCTACAGCGCTCTTCAACTCTCTCTCAGTAAAAAACTCGTTTTCTCCGACAGGGCGTCCCCTTTGCAAAGGAAGCTCGGAAGGAGAGCCTAGGGATACATCGGTCTGAGTTTTCTCCGATACCCCTTTCGACAATAGAGACCGAACAACCTCCATAATTCGTTCACCTCCATCTCTCTAGGAAAAGAGGGGAGCAAGGCTCCCCTCTTTGTAGAAAACGCTAGAGAAACTACCGGAGGAGCTGAAGGACGTTCTGCGGAAGCTGGTTCGCCTGCGCCAACATCGAGTTGCCGGCCTGCATGAGGATGTTCAGCTTCGTGAAGTTCATCATCTCTTTCGCCATGTCGAGGTCGCGGATGCGGCTCTCGGCTGCCTGGAGGTTGGTTCCCGCAACCGTCAGGTTGTTGATGGTGTGCTCCAAACGGTTCTGGTATGCGCCAAGGGCGCCGCGCTGCTTGGAGACTCTGTCGATCGCGTTATCGATAACGGTGATGGAACGGGCGGCGGATTCACGGTCGGTTACCAGAACATTGTGAATCCCCAGAGAACGCGCACCCATATTACCGATATTGACGCCCATGTCTTCCTTTTCGTTTGCGCCAATCTGGAAGACGGTCGTGTTGTCGGCAAGATGGAGAATGGTTTCGTACACATTGCCGCTGTCTTGACTCAGTGTGAAATCGTTATTCAAGAAACTGACTTTCACATTCGCCATAGCGTCGAATTCAACGTCGACATTTGCATGGACGCCTCCGTAAAGGACATTCCCCGTGATCTTGAGATTGCTCGCGATTGTGTTTCCGCTATGCGCGTCCTGAACGGTTACCCGGTATTCGCTCTCGGAGGAGGCGCGAATTTCATTAATGCTCAACGCCTTGAGGATATCTTCATCGCCGGAGAAATTGATCTCGCCGGCGGCTCCCGCAATAGCCGAACGCACAACGAACGTTCCCTGAACAGACTGGGAAGTACCGTCGATAACGTCGTCGCTTCCCACAAAGGTGACAAACTTATCGGTATTTGCGGTAAGATACTTCGCCTGTCCCAGATCGAAGGCGATCGCATTGTTCAGCTTGTTCTGCACATCCCGAAGAGTATCGGTGGAGTAAAGGGTTACCGCTGTCTTGGAGCCGTCTCCCTGGTTGATCGTGATCGTCTGCGGGTCTTCGATCATGAAACGGCCGTTGGCGTCCCAGAATTTATCCAGGTCGCGAAGCTTGACGTCCGCTTCAGCAATCTGTCCCACGTAGGCGGCGTCAAAGGCCGCGAGAGTCGCCGCGGTCCCAGTGAAGCCCGTACTCAGCGTAAGAACGATATCGGACTCGTACAGCGTTCCATTCGCAGAATTGAGGTAGAAGGAACGGAAATGGACGTCTTTACCATTCGCCTGAGTCGGATCAAGATTGAACGCAGCAGTATCGTATCCCGCTGTCCATGTACCGAACCAGCTCGTATTCTGGGTTGCGGATATGGTTACCTGGGTTCCGGCGGCACCGGTACCGGCGTTGAAACCGATGACCATCTTGTCGCCAACGGAATAGTTCGTCACCGCGCTAATGGCTATAATCCCCTGGCCCAGCGCCGTGATGCCGAAAGCCGTCATAGTGGTCGCAGAAAGAGCGGTAACACTCACTAAGATATTCTCATTCGTGAATGTAGAAGACGCGCCGCTCAGTGAGAGAACGTTCGCCACTCCTCGAAGCTGAACCGAAGAATTGGCTGTGTCCACAGCGACTACTTCAAAATAAAGAGAACCGCCTGCGCCTGCAGCACTATTCGCACCGGAAAGAGCGCTGATAATCGACAGTCCGGTACCTGCGCCGAAAACCGTCTGGTCTCCAAGTCCGCCAACAAGAGCGAACCCTGTGCCGGCTTCTATAGAATATCGCCCTGCAGGAAGAGAATCGACTCGAACATCCTCGACGCCCTTCGCAGTGTTCTTAGAGACGTTCATGATGACGTTCTCGTGCTTGACTTTGAAGATGTCTGTCTTCTGAACCTGCGCATCGCCGGGATTCGCAATGATGGAGATCTTGAAGTTCCCTTCCAATGCATTTTTCTGTCCAAACTGATCTATTTCGCGAAGCCCTCCACGGATAAAGGCTTTCGTCGCCAGCTTGTCCGTCGACCAAAGTACCGCCGCAGAACCGTCCAGCAACTTCTTTTTATTGAACTGGGTCGTTGTGGAGATACGGTCGATTTCCTGTCTAAGCTGGTCGACTTCATCCTGGATGTAGCTGCGGTCTTGCTGAGTCAAAGTATCGTTTGCTGCCTGCACGGAGAGTTCCCGCATACGCTGAAGAATGGAGTGCGTTTCGTTGAGCGCGCCCTCCGCGGTTTGGATCATAGAAATACCATCCTGGCTGTTACTCACGGCCTGATCAAGGCCGCGAACCTGCGCGCGCATCTTCTCGCTTATTGCAAGCCCCGCCGCATCATCCGCAGCGGAATTTATGCGAAGTCCCGAAGAAAGTTTAGCTATCGACTTCTGAAGAGCAGTGTTCGTAGCATTGAGCGAATTGTACGCAAAAAGCGCTGGTATATTGTGATAAACTCTCATAATCACTACCTCCTTGTTGTTTTTGGACGGCATCCTTGCCGTCTTTCCAAAGTTTGCTTACGACTGAAGAAGCTTACATTCTCCGAATGACGAATACTCCCCCTTGTTCGTGCGTTTTCTACTAGCCTTGTTTCTTTATCGGCGGCGCCGCCGAATCTCTAAAATGGGAAAGGAAAAATATTTTTAGGAAAATCAGATCAAGCTACGCTTCGTTTGATTTAGATACAACAAAAGACACGTCATATCCTTTACTGCCCAGGTATTCCGACCATTCGGAAGGCCAAAGTAAACCAGCCTCCGATAATTCATCTCTTTTAGAGAAAACAAAGTCCAGAACATCATTGCACGCTTCGTCGATCTTTGGATCCAATGCTCCTCGACAGTCCAGAGCTGTTTTCACAAGCCACTGAATATGAGATACAACCCATGCGGGATAGTGGTCAACCTGACGCATCATTTTTTGTATCCACCGAAACGCCTCCGGCAAATCATGGCGGTTCAAAGCTTCACCGGCGTAATTTCGGCATTTCATAAGAAAAAGTTCATCTCCCCCCATTAATTTCAGCGAATCCACAACCGCATTCAGTTTTCTCTGTGAGGCAAGGAGCCGCTGCTTTTCCTGCTCCACCATTGACGTAAGACGAGGGCTTCTTTCAAGAATATTCTCCAACAAGAGTATGGCGAAATCGGTCCGAGGCATGCGAACAAGGTCGTGCCCTCCTTCCGCCTTGGCCCAGTCAAGAAGGAAGAGGCTTATCGTGTCCGAGGAGGCTTCGCTCCCTTCAAGCAGAGTATACGCACTCTCCATCAAGCTCCTTGCCTCGAAATATCTTCCTTCGGCCATAAGGAATCTCGCTGTATTCCACAGGACTTCGGGCGAAAGATTATGATGAAATCTCAAATCCACGCGACAAAGCAGATGAGTCAATAATACAGCCTCGGTAGAGAGCGGATCGGGTGAAGAAGAGTTGAAGACATCACGAAGGAAAGAGGCCAACATATCAATGTAGTCTTCCTCCGAAAGCGCTTCCAACTCTCGAATTCGAGCGGCAATTTCAGGCCTGCACATTGCTTCCATATATTGCAGCCATTGTCGCAGGAAAGCAATGTTGACGCGGTGCGAATCTATAATCTCCTGATGGACTTCTTTCCACTCGCCAACACGTTCCACAGTATCAAGAAAGCGGTTTTTCGCCAGAGAGGCTCCGGCTAGATGCGTATAACTCTGACCGATAAAAGCCAGCGCTCTGTGCGAGGCATGCAGAGCATCCAGGTAATCGGCGGCCTGCAATGCAAACGTTCGTCTTTTCTCCGGCAAAAGAGCCGGCGACGTCGCATGCCGCACAGCGCCCTCCATTTTGTCGACTAAATCATCGCACAAGTCCAGACCGGCAAGCGCTCGATGCACTCTGGCTTGAAAATCGGCCTGGGCAGCCTCGTACTCGCTTTCAGAGCTTTCTCTTCGATACGCCCGAAGCTCCGCGGAAATATCCGTTTTTTCACGAACAACCACTTTTTCCTCAAAAAACTTGGCAAGCGAGATACACTCAGTCCCCGCAATAGCGGCTCCCCCCTCCGAACATTGAAAAACCTTTCCGGAGCCGATATCCTCAAGAAACCGCTCGAAGATCTGCAGGTAATAAAACCACATTTGATGCGTTTTCACCGTGCCGCCGCATGCGCCGGGGACATCTCGTTTCGCGTAGGAACGCTCTTTTACAATACCGTCCGGAGTCGCGGAAGAGGCGTCTTCAATATGCGTCGTCTCGCCGTCGTCGGCAAAGGCGAGGTCCTGTCCGATCAGCGCCACGACAGGAGCATTCAACGCAAGGGCGAGCGTCATGGCCATATGAGCGACGCACATTCCGGACGCAAGCAGGTTCATTCCCAGTACATCCTGCACAAGCCACGTATCGGCGGGGCTGTCCATCTTGCCTACTATAAAAACTTCTCCCGGCCAGCGCCCTGCCGTCTGAGGTTCGCTGACCGACTGACTGACTAAAAGGATATCCCGACATTCATCATAAAACTCTTCAAGCACCTGAGGAATCCAGACGTCGTACATCAAATTCCGCTCGATCGTGACGACGATGTGAGGCCGGATGCCGCGTCGCAGCAGGGGAATAAGCGAAGTATCGCAGGCAACAAGAAGTACGTCGTTCTCTCTCCCCTTGAGCTGCATCACGTTTTTTTTCAAGGACGGACCTGACGCGATACATACCGCCGGGCGTCCGCCCAAGTGCCGTTGAATATCGGCAACTTTCGGTCCGTTGAGAATCCAGTACGCATTGAGAGCTCCATGTCGAACCCCTAGCAATGTGTCTTCCGCTGAATTCCCTAACTGCTCTGCACGGAAACGAATCTGTTCCCAAAACTCTTTATTAAGCTTCGAACGAACTTCTTTCTCCGTTTCCTGCAACCCCGAATGGACAATATTCTCTGCTTCAAGAATAGGGAAAATACCAATAGGCGTTACGTTGTACCATATAGCTTCGTCGACTAACTCGCGCTCGGGAAAGACTATAAAACTGACGCGAGATGCCTGAGGAGCCGCATGATACACTGAAGTCATTGAAAACGTTAATAAAAGGAGATTGGCGTCGGATTCCAGCACCACAATCGATAGAGAGTCCTTCGATATGCCCCGCAACACGTGGAAAAGATAAGGAGGGTACCCGATGCCTTGGATGATAAAACAGTATGTGTCTTTAGATTTGTGCTTACTCGGCAAAACCGGCTCCTTGTCAAAAAAAGGCGCGCTCTCCCCCACCTTCACCCAGCGTCCGGAGGCGGTCTCCTGTACGTCTACTACCGGGAGCTCGTCCAGGGAGTCGAGCTCCTGCCGCAGGCGTTGTGCCAGCTTCGGCTGGTACTTGGACATGATTTCGAGGTTTTTTTCGAGGAGCGCGGGGATATCTTTCATCAAAATCAACCTTTCTAAAAGCTGGCTGTTTTCAGCATTTTTTTCATTACCGGCGACCGTCGTCCTGTTTTTTGAAGAGGTCGCGCAGGTCGAGAGGAGTCACCTTCGCCGCGGCCTTGTTTTCCATAGCCACCGCTTCGAAGAGTTCGTTCCGCCAGACCTTGACGCTTTTCGGGGCCTGGATGCCTACTCTGACGGTATCGCCCCGGACTTCGAGGAGGTGAACTTCGATGTCCTCTCCAATCCGGATCGATTCACCGGCGCGCCGCGACAGGACAAGCACTATTCTTCCTCCGTTGTCGAGGGGGAGGAAGAAGTTCCTTCGTCATCGGGATCTCCGGCCATCCCGCATGGAGAAGTGTTGACAGGCTCCTCTTCGTTCCCCTGATGATGAAAGACGGGGTGACGCAACGCATACTCCTCGTTCATCGCGATCACCTGGACTCCGATGCGTTCCACGTGGTTGATGATAAGGGGCGCGCGAAGATTCGCGGTCATGTTCCACGGGTTGCCTTCGGGGATGGCAAGAACTATCAGGAGTACAAGATTCTTGTCCTCGCCGCAGCGAACGGTTTCCAAATCCTCGTCGGCGAAGCGGGGCGCGTACTCTTTCATGAGTACCGTCGGGTGGGTCACGGGCAGGGCAACATCGCCGTCCGCAAGGCTCTGAAGCCATTTTACAGGGTTATCGTCCTCTCCAGTGATCGCCCATTCCTTATGCGTCTCGAATCCGGGGATCCCTTGCGGGAAACGGATGATATCCTCGTCGTTCACTGTAAAAGGGCCAAATCGTGTAGTGTTTATTTCTATTGGCACGTAGTTGCACCTCCGGATAGCGATAATTTTCTACACACCATCTACCTCAGAAAGTCCACGAGTGTGGGTTGGACAATCTTGGCGATGACGGCGAGGCTGGACTGGTAGACAGCCTGGGCCATCGCGAAATTGGTGCTGGTCTCGGCAAGGTCTATATCTGAAACCTTGCTGTAGAGTTCGGTGATATAGGTGTTGTTCTGCTTGAAGCGCGCCTGGTTGTTCTCGTAGCGCTTCAGGATGGCGCCCCCCGAGGTTCGGCAACGAAGCAAGTTGTCGATGAAGTCGTCGATCTGTCCGAGCATAGTGTTGCTCAAACCGACGCGATCCTCCGCGGTGACGGCGTTTGAGAGGTTTTCGAGGACGCCGAAGAAGTCGGTTTTCTTAGTATCGGAGGCCGTGCGGACGACGATGTTCTGCGTGTAGCGCGCGGATGGGGAGCCCGCACGGGACGGAGTAGTCCCTACGACGCCGGCATAATTTCCCGCACCGCTCACTTCGACTGAATACCCTCGCGGTGAAGTGAGCACGAGGTATGTGTCTCCTGCGTCCTCGACAAGCTGCGCTTTTACATCCTGCCCTTGGAACCGGGCGTTGATGGCGGCGGCGATATCTTCGACGTCGATACCCCCTGAATCGTTGCTGTCGAAGATGGCGTTCAGATCAATGGTGTGGGTATAGCCGTCCACGGATATCGACAATTCATCCCCGGCCGCCGGAGGGATTGTCCATCCGGCGGTGTTCGTCCGAATGGCGTTGTCCATCTGAAGTCCCGCCGAAGCGACGCTCCCCGACACATCGAATATCGATATGGGCGAACCGTCTTTTGCGGCGATATTCATCATTACGTTATTCGCGGCGGCGGGCTTCTCCGGATCGAAATACGCTACATCGAGCCAACTCCCTGCCGCGTTGCGAATCTTGTCGGCAACATCCACGGGAGTATCTCCCGCCGAAATATCCACGTCGACGATGCGACCGAGCGATTCTATACGGATCGTCCCCGCTCCCACAGGTACATTTTCCGGAACGGCAACGCTCGTTATCCCCGAGGCTATCCCCATCTGGAGCGCTATGCCCGCCGTGTACGACGGTGTCCACGACGGATCGCCGATTGGTAGGTCGACGATTCTGATGGCCTCGCCGTTTTTTGCGTACAACGAAGTTTGCCCCGTTGCGCTGTCGAGTACGGAGTACCCGAGCATGACTTCTCCCGCAGCAGCATTCACCTGTTTGACGATTTGTTCCATAACCTTGACCTGATCGGCAACCACAGGCGTAGCCAAAGCATTGACAGCGACATCCTCCGGGTAGAGCTTGACCGTGAAGTCCTTTCCTCCGACCGTGATTTGAAGGCGGGCCGCCATGTTCTCATCAAGGCAGAGGAAGTCGGGGAACACTACGTTTGCTCCTCCGTTGCTCTGTACCGCCGTCGAGAATCCGAGGTCCATCGCATAATTCGACGTATTTTTATCGATGACGACGAGCGGTTCGTTGTCCTTCGGACGGAGGATCAGTCGCTTGGTCATCTCTTCGAGGCTCTGGCTGGTACCTAAACCATTTTCGGTCTCGTCCTCTTGTACCACCACTTCAAGCCAGTCGCCCGCAACCTGGCGGATACGTTCGGCGAGCTGGTCGATAGTGAGATTCACTCCGCCGTCGATTTTGAGTTCCGATACATTTTCTCCACTCTCGAATCGAAGATGCAAGTCTGTTCCGATGGCGAATGTTTCTCCGTCGCCGAACTGACGGCTCTTCAAGGTCGTCTCCATTCCCATCAACGTTGCAAAGTCGATATGGCTGTGGTCGACGGAGCGAAGAGATTCTTCCGAAGTTACGGTAACGACGTCGTCGACGGACGTTGAAAAAAGAGCCCGCGCCGACCCGGTAAGTTCCATGCTGAACTGTTTTCCAGGGTCGGCAGCGTTTACTACCAATCTGTCTCCGTCGACATCAAGCCTTGCCTCCACGCCAAGAACGGAAGAAATCTTGTCTGCTACCGCCTGTAAATCATCCCCGATATTTATATCCAATGTAACATCTTCTCCATCCAGGAAAAAGACGCGAAGAGTTCCTTCGGTAGCGGCAGTCCATCCTGGTAGAGTTTCCCCCAGGATGCTCTGCGTCTGCTGCGCCAGATCGGTCTCCGGCCAGCTGGTCACCTGAATGGGCTCGCCGGTATGACTCTGTAAAACAAGGCGTTGCGTGCCGTTGGTTTCGTCCTTCTCCACGTTCACCGAGATAAGCCGGTCGACGTCGCCCATGTCCATGCTCTCGTTGATCCGCTTGGCGATTTCATCAAGCGTGAGCCCTTCCACTTCGCCATGATCGCGGAAGCGGTTGTAGTCGGTGATGTCGACGTCGCCGTTGATGTTTCTGTCGGTCCAATCTTCGGACAGATGGACTTTCACGGCACGGTCGCCGACTTTTATCTGGACGATCTCGTCGCGTCCGGTCCACAGGAAGTCGATGGGCACTTCCACGCTGGTAAGGGTATTCGTGGCGTACGACTCCTGAAAGACCTCGCGGCCGTTGAAGCTGACGTCGCCGACAACGCTCTTCTCGACCTCGTACTTGACCTTGCCGGTGTTGCCGTTATAGACCACGTTCCCCTGCGCGTCGCGTTCGAACGGGCGAACTCCCGTTGCGAGACCGGAGAACAGGAATCGCCCCTCCACGGAGTAGTTCGCGATGTTCCGCATTTCTTCCTGAAGTTCTAAAATTTCCGCAGAGATAGCCTCGGTCTCCCCCGGGCCGAGCGCGCCGTTGCCGGCATAGATGGTAAGTTCGCGGATGCGGTGGGCGACGTCCGTAATCTGATTGAAAGCCGAATCCGTATTAGCAAGCCAGGTCATTGCGTCGTCCTGATTCCGGATATATTGCGTATTCTCCAGCAGCGTGGTCTGAAGCGCCAGCTCCCGCGTAACGTCGATAGGGTGATCCGACGGACGGGCGTGCTTCTTCCCCGTGGCAAGCTGGTGCTGATAGTCAAGCAGCCGGGAGAGGTTGTTGTGCATATCCGACAGCATGAGGTTTTGAACCATTGAATTGGTAACTCGCGGCATGGTAACTCCTCCCTCCGTCCTTTATCTGCCCACGACGCCCATGCCGTTGATGACCTTGTCGAGCATCTCGTCGATGGTGGTGATGTAGCGGGAGATGGCGTTGAACGCCTGCTGGAACTTGATGATGTCCATCATCTCCTCGTCGATGTTGACGCCCATGACGGACTGGCGCTGGTTGTCGATCTGGTTGATGAGCGTATCCTGATTCTTGAGCATGGTCTGGGCCCGCTGCCCCTGAGAGCCGAGGTTGGCGATGAACGCCTCGTAGAACGTGTTGAAGTCGGAGCTGCGGCTCTGGAGCACTTTTGTCTGCTTGAGCTGGGCCATCCGAAGCGCGTTGCTGCCGTCTCCCTCGCCCAGTGTGTGTCCGGTTCCGTCGCCGCTGGCTGCGGCGATGAGGCTGCGGTCCTCGTCGATCGCCCGGTTGATGGAGAGGTTTCGGCTGGCGCCGTACAGGGAGTTTATGGGCGTGAAGTATGCATACCCTGTGGTCGTTGCGTTCTCTCCCGTGCCGTGACCGGCGTAGTGGATGGCGTTCATCTCGCTCGCCAGCGTGTAGGCCATTTCGTCGAACACGTCGGAGAAACCGAGGATAATATCGTCGCGGGCCTCAAGCACGCCCTTGATCGCGCCGCCTTTGATGTGGTGGCGAACGGTGATGCTCGACTGGCCTGTGGACTTGAGGTCGAGGCGAATACCCTCGGAGACCTCTTCCACAGTAGTCGCCGAGTAGTCGTTCTGTACGGGCACGCGGCGGGCGTTCCGGAAGGCGTTGCTCTCCGAGAGGTAGTGCTTTCCGTCGAAGGTAAACGCGGCATCCCGGGAGATCGTCCGGTAGCTGGTGCTGTCGTCGGCGCCGTTGAGGAAACCGAGCCGCTTCGCTATCTGGAGGCTCCCCTTGTCATCCGCAAGGATGTTGATCCTGTGCGCTTCCCCGAATGTATTGCTTTCGAGGACAAGGTAGTGGCTGTTCGTGGCCGTATCAAGCTCGATGGAGGCGTGGAGCCAGTCCTCGGGGCGATCGAGTCCGGCTGCTGCGCCGTACGCGCTGTTGATCTTGTTCCGTATGGTCTCCAAAGTGTCTTCCTCGACGACCTCGATGGAGACAACGGGGTCGTCGTTGTCGATGCCCAGCGTCGAGGCAAGATTGCCCTTGATGTCGACGATGGAGAGAAGGTCGTTGTCCAGCGCGGCGAAGCCGAGCTGGCTTCCCGCTGCGTTGACGGAGACGGTGACGTTGGGTGCGAACCCCGCAAGCGCGGAGTGCAGGTCGTTCAACGTGAGAGAGTCCGTGTTCGAGAATCCTGCGAGCACTCCGTCGACGGAGATGTTCCATTGTCCCGCCACATTGTCCCACGCTACGTTGATATTCCTCTCGGTCTCATGCGCCGAGACGCGGAAGGTGTACTCATCGCCTTCATCTCCCGGTTCGAGCGCTACGCCGACACCCGGAGGATCGCTGGTGAAGATTGAGGAGGCGATGCGCGTCCCCTGGGCGCCGACCTGGATAGAAAACGATCCGCTGAGGTTGAGCGCCTCGGTGGTCGTCTCCGGCTTCACCCGCTCGGGGCATGCGGAGTCGCCCTGACCGACGGACCATGCGGTTTCGGTGGCTAAACGCTGGACGCTCACAGAGTGGATGGCCTCGGGCGCGCCCTGCTCGACGATGGCGTGGAGAACATTTGTATTGGAAACGACGTCGAAGAGGTTGTCTTCCACTTGTACGTCGTAGAAACCGTTGTTGCCCGCCACGTCGACGAGGACGAGATGCCGGGTCTTGTCGCCTTGGACGAGGAGTTTGCCGCCCAGGTCGATCTTGAACTCGCCGTCGCCTTCGAGGCACGGAGGGTTGACGCTGATGTCCATGAACTTGGAGAGCTTTTCCACCAGCAGATCCCGCCGGTCCATAAGATCGTTCGGATTGCCTCCCGTGCCCTGAACCTGCGCTATAGTGACATTGAGCGCGGCGATCTGGTCTATGAGACCGTTGCTCTCCTCCACCATCAGCTTGACTTCACGGTTCATGGCGACGCGGTATTCGTCGTAATTCTGAACGAGTTGATCGAGATAGACGGTGAGGTTCTTGGTTTTTTCGACGATCTCCTCCCGGACTGCGGAGCTGTCGGGGCGCTTGTGCAGCTCCTGGAGGCTGGTCCAGTATTCGTCGAGAGATGTCTTGAACCCTTTGCCGCCCGGTTCGTTGACGTAGACTTCAAGCGTGGTCAAGGCACGGTCGATCTGCTCCCAGTACCCCTCGACGGTGGTCTCCTCTCGGAACTGGATGTCGAGAAAGGCGTCGCGGAGGCGGGCGATGGCATCCACCTTGACGCCGGTGCCGATCTGTCCGGGAATTGCAGGACGGTTGAAGGCAGGGTCGGTGAACGGGGGCGTCGTTGAAGCCTCGACACGCTGTCTGGAGTAACCTTCGACGTCTGCGTTCGATATGTTGTGTCCGGCGGTTTCCATACCCCGGCGGAAGTAATCGAGGGCGCGGCGGCCCATTTCAAGACCGAAAAAGCTGTTCAACATGGGGATGGCTGCCTCCTTATCCTTTGAAATCGACGCCCGAACGCGAGGACGGGTACATACCTTCGAGCCGTCGCCATTCCGCGGCCATCATGCCGTTGAGGCGCTGGTTCTCCTCGACGAGCGAGGAGAGAATGTACATTTCGGATTGAAGCACCTTCACCTGGCGAAGGACTTCGTCGGCCCGTTGTTTGAGTTGTAGCGCCTCGTCCTGCGGGAGGCGCGAACAAATCGACGATACTCTGGGCTCGCATCCAAGGGTCGCCGCCAGATCGGCGGCATTGCGTCTACGCCGCTCCTCCGCAGCCTCCGCGGCGAACCCTGCCGCCTGCTGCTCGCGGAAGAGGTCCTGTAATAATTCGAGGCGCCCTTCTTTGAGCGCCTCTCTCTGCCGTACAGTAACTTCACCGAGCGTGCGCAGAATCTCCGCCTGCTTGGCCAGCGCGTCTCCCAGAGAGGACGGTGATGCCACAGTTAGTCCTCCCGCTCGAGCAGCCCCGCGCCGATTAGGCTTCGCGCCACTTGGTTCATATCCGGTGAGTAGGTCCCCTCGGCTATTTGTCTTTTAAAATCCTCGACAAGCTGTTCGCGAACGTCGGGTATTTTTTTCAGCTCGCCGGAAACTTTGGCGAGCGCAACAGCGAAGGAGCTGAACTCCACCCCATCGCCTTTCCCCCCCTCGTGGGAAGGCTTGTAGCCTTTCTTTGCGTTGATCTTGTCCATTACGCCTGGTCCGTACACGCCGGGAATCTTGTCGATCATCTTCATCACCCCGAAAGAAACTTTTCTCTTCACTTTGTTATCGGACGCTGCGCATCCTCTCTTTAGTCCGGGGCGCGCATGTCCACGAAAGTGCAAGGACAGGAACACCCCCTCCGCGACGTACTGTTTCAGCGGCTCGTTCCAAGGTTGTGCCGGTTGTGGCGACGTCGTCCACAAGGACGATTTTCTTTCCCGCGACGCTCGCCCGCACGGGAGAAAAGACGTCGCGGGGCAGCATTTTTCGTTCCTCAGGCCCCAGAGAAGTCTGCTCGGTCCGCCGTTCGCTCCAGACGAGCCCTTCTCTCGCAGGAATCCCCCATTCTATAGCCGCACCGACGGCGAGAGCGAGAGACTGGTTGTAGGCTCGTTCGCTCCCGCGGTGCAGCGGGACGGGAACGAGGAGGTCGGCGTCGGGGCGGGGAAAGATTCTTCCCAGCGCACGTCCCATCGCGATGCCAAGCGCCCGGTCTCCTCCGTATTTCAGTGCGAGGACAAGTTCCCGGAGCACGCCGTCGTGCTCTCCGCCCGACCAGAGCGGGAGACTCCCGAGCTCCATCGGCATCGGAGGTTCAAGACAGGGCAGAAGGCAGAGCACGCACACGGACTCGCCGAGCGCGCCGCAGAAGGGGCACGATCTCGGCCAGAAAAGGTGCGCGGCAAAACGAAAACACTCCTCAAGAATACTCAATCGGCCGCCTCAGGAGCATGAGAGCGCCCTCTTTCGGGGAGAAGCCGTGCGGAACAAGAAAAGGGGCGAGTTCGCTGGTGTAGGTGATGATCAGCGGAATCGGCTTGATCGCGGGGTGGTTGAGCGAATAGTCGAGCAGCGAGGTTCCCACTTTTTTCCCCTGGTGGTCAGGGTGCACCATGATATCCCAAAGCGACCCCCGGTAGACGAAGTCCGTCAATATCCTGCAGAAAGCGACAAGATGCTCCTCGTAGCGAACGCTGAAACACATCGAGGTGCCGCGAAGCATACGGTCGATGTCTTCGACGGAGCGGCTCCGCCCCCATCGGGTGAAGCGGTAGAGGTTGGCCAGCTCCGAGGCAAGCACCGCGTTCTTGCTGTCGTAAAAAAAATACCCGCCGTTCACGTCCTTTCCTCCATGCCTCCGTGCGCCGCAAGGGCCATTCCGCAGACGATGGAGCGGAGATCGGATTTTCGGGCGTCGGAGGAGACCGGAAGCTGCAAGACCTGCCCCGTGCCGCAAACCGGACAGATCCACGTGGCGCGGGCCATCCCGTCGCCGTCGGGCGTTCCGGCGATGACTTTCGTTTCTCCACAAATTTGACAGGCGACTATAAGCATCTTTTATTCCTCCACAGGTACTATTTTTCTTCGGCAGGGCGTATCTCGATGGAGACGCGTACCGGACCTTCCGTATGAATATCCTCGGCCGCGGAAACCTCGACGAGTACAGGCCCGTCGGCCTTTGCGAGACGGTCCACGGCTTCAAAGAACTGCGCGCCGTCGAGCGTTCCCACATTTCCGGTGACGGGGTCCGGCTTGATGTCGTCGGCGACCGCTTTTCTGTTCACCATCCGAAGGATGAGGTGCAGCTCGGTCTCCGCGTTGATTCCTTCGTAGGGGTAGAGCGTCCGCCGGAACAGGAGTTCGCCCTTCTTATAGACGAGGACGCTGTCGTACACCTCGTAGACGACGCGGATATCCTCGCCGAAGACCGCATTGGCCTCCGCGATCGCGCGGACGAACTTTCTCGACGGCTGCCCCGCACATTCGGTGATCCGCTCCGCCTCTTTTTCCAGATCAAGTGAAAGGAGCACGTCGGCGGACGGCTGGCCGGTCCTGGCGGCGACGACGAACTCCGCCTGCTTGCGCAGCTCCTGGAAAATATGTTCGACATCGCTGCGGCTGCTCATCGGTTCGACGGGCGCCTGAGCGAGTATCTCCCGTGCAAACACCGAGATACGGCCGCTGCGCACCTGAATAAGCCCTTTTCGCAGGGCTTCCGCTTCTTCCTTGAGCTCTTCCACGGAGCGCGAGAGCGCGACCTTCTCCAACTCCACCTGTTCTTTTTCCGTCTGGATGCGGGCGAGGCTCGAGCGCGCCTCGTCGAGCATGGGAGCGACGCTCTCAAGCTCCGTCTGGACTTCGGCGAGCTTCTTCTGCTGCTCTTGCAGTCTGGTCTCGCTGCCAACGAGGTTGATGGACATAAGTTCCGCTTCGTCGCGGCTTTTTTGCAGATCCCGTGTGAGCGACTGGAGTTGTCCCTGGATGAATTTCATACTGAAGAGGGCGGTGCGGACGTTGTCCGAGATGACGGTCATGGTGACGAGGATGGCGATGGAGATGAGGATGCCTGTGAAGGCGGTAATTACCCTGCTGGTATCGCGGGGGCGAAGCCCGAAGAGGGAGATGCGGCGTTTGCCTATACGCATCCCGAGGACATCCCCGAGGTAGGCGAGGACGCCGCTGAGGAGGATCAGCGTGAGAATGAGCCTCCAGTTCATGTCCGACCAGATTTGGATCTGCATGCGCACTCCCCTCGATCTTCTTCCGCTGAAACATCCGGACGCCTGAAAACGTCAACGGAACTATTATAGCAGGTCGGGAAAGGGATTGAGCCCGAGCAGTCCGCGAATCTCCTCCGCCGTATGAAAATCTCCCTGGTTCATGCCCGGGCACAAGGTTGCAGCGGTATTCCACGTCTCCTCGGACTCGAGCAGCGCGGGCCAGAAGGGGAAAAGACGGCATTGAAGCGGGCGGACCCGGTAGATGAAGCACCTGTCGGCGGCCGCGTCATAGAAGATGCAGTCTCCGTTGTTTCTTTCCTTCAGGCTGGGCGCTCTCCATCTCGAGGTGACATAGCGGCGGCGGAACTCGTCCGCCGGAAGAGAGAGGAAATCGATCATCCGTTCCTCCTCTTCCGGCGTGAAGAAGATCGCTCCCGGCTCTCCGCGGCAGCAGCGTCCGCATCCGAGACAGGTGAAACGGAGTCCTTTCTCCCACCACACTTATTCGGACTCCTCCTCCGAACGGCGCCTTTTTGCAAGCTCCTCGGCCGAATCCAGGTGGACGACAAGCTGGTCGTAGAGCATCCTCCACATCCCTGCGCCGCCCTCCTTCGCCAGCTGTTCAGCGGACATTTCAACAGCAAGATCCTCCAGAGGACCGAAAGGACGGTCGGAGTCGCTTTTGCCGCCGATGCTGCGCGCGTTGGCGTTCATCTTTTTCCAAATCTCCGCCAGAAGAATGGATTCGAACTGCTGGCAAGCTTCCTTCAGTTTTTCTCGTTCCTTTTTTCCTTTCAACTCTACGGATGATTCCGTTACTCCGTTGTTCGAGGGGACAAAAGGAGCGCAACGCGGGTCGATCTGCATTTACATCACCACCAGTTCCCCGTGAAGCGCCCCGGCCTCTTTAATGGCCTGGAGGATCGCGATAACATCACGCGGCGAGGCGCCCACGGAGTTCAGCGCGTCCACCAGTTCCTGCACAGTACTTGTGGAGTCGAGGGCGACGAATTGACCCGGAGATTCGTTGACGCCGATGTCCGTACGCGGCTGCACGGCGGTTGTTCCCCCGCCGAACGGCTGCGGCTGGACGACCTCCGGGCTTTCCGTCACGCGGACCGTGAGGTTTCCGTGGGCAACGGCGACCGCGCCGATACGTACATTCCCTCCCATGACGACAGTGCCCGTACGTTCGTTGACCGCGACGCGGGCCGCAGTGTCTGGACGGAGGGAAATACCCTCGATGTGGGCGAGAAAGGCTGCGGGAGAGGATGCGTACTGGGGGGGGACATTGACGACGACCCTGCCGGCGTCCACAGGCGAGGCGATGCCTCCGAAGGCGGAGTTGATCGCCGCGGCCATGCGCTCGGAGGTCGTGAAGTCGGGGTTGCGGAGCAGCAAGTTGATCTGCCGCCCGACCGCGAAGGTGGTCTGGACGTTCCGCTCGACGATGGCCCCTCCGGGGATTCTGCCAACGGTGACGATGTTCTTGGTGACGGCTCCCGCAGCTCCTTCGGCGGCGAACCCGCCGACCATCAGGGGCCCCTGGGCCACGGCGTAGACGTTGCCGTCCGCCGCCCTGAGCGGCGCCTGAAGGAGCGTACCTCCCTGAAGGCTCTTCGCGTCCCCCATCGCGCTGGCTGTTACGTCGATCGTCTGTCCCGGACGGGCGAACGCCGGGAGCTCGGCGGTCAGAGTAACGACCGCCACGTTTCTGCTACGTACGGCTTTTTCGTTTACCGAGATGCCGAACTGGCTCATGATGTTGCGGATCATCTGCGTGGCCATTGCGCTGCGGTCGCCCGTCCCCTGGAGGCCCATGACAAGGCCGAGACCGACGAGTTGATTTGAACGGACTCCCTCGACATCGGCAAGGTCCTTGATGCGAACGTCGGGGTGAGAGGCGTCAGCGCCGCAGACGGTGATGAAGAAAAAAAGAAGTGCAAGCGAAAGAACTCCGTACCGTTTCATAGTCCGCGCCCCCTTAGAAGATCGCTTGAAGGATCTGCGTCAGGATGCCGGGTTTTTGCAGACGGGAGATGGCGCCCTTCCCCTTGATGTCAATCTCGGCGTTCGCGACGAGGTCGCTCCTGATCTTGTTGTAGCTGTCCACGTCCTGCGGGCGGATGACACCCACGACATGCAGCTGGAGCGTCTCTTCGTGCGTGGCGATATCCCTCGTCCCTTCAATGACGAGGTTGCCGTTCGGAAGGACGTCGGTGACGAGGCAGGTGATCTGCCCCTTGGCGCTGTGAGTCCGCTCGGTGGATCCGTCCCCCGTCATTTTGCTCGACGATTTGAAGCCGAACGCGCGGATGAAGTCAAAGATGCCGAAACCGTCGTCGACGTTGTTGTCGTTCGTCTTGCTTGCTTCGGTCGTTCCTTCGTCCTTGGTCTTGGTCTTTTCGTCGACAAAAACAGTCACTATATCGCCCACCTGCGACGGACGCCGGTCGGCTATCCAGTTCGTATTGTCGTTCCAAAGAGACGCAGCCTCCGCTGCGCCGCCTGCAAGGACCGACGCGCACAAAAGCAGGATGAGAAGCCACGCGCTTCGTTTCATTGCTTACTGCACCTCCACTCTTCCGGATCCGACGACGACTGCCTGGATCACGGCTCTGCTCTGCAGGTTGCGCACCCGGATACTCTCTCCTTCGGCGCCTGCGTCAAGGGCTTCTCCTCTGACTTCGACGAGAAACCCCGGCTTTCTTACGGTTATTATAACAGAGTCTCCCCTTTGAATTATCGGAGTGAGAGAGAGGGCGTTGAGAAGAACGGGTTCACCCGCCGAAAGGTTTCTTCCAAGGCTGCGCCCGATCACTTCCTCCGGTGACGAAGCCAGCGGCTGCGAGCGCATGACGCGCACTTCGCGCACCGTAACGTCGACCGCCGTGATGACCGCTCCCCTTTCGAGGGGGCGCGTTGTGACAACGGCCGGCTGACTCCAGGAAAGTCGAACTGCGAGCGCCCGTTCGTTCCCCCGGTCGTCGGTAAAACGAAGCGTTGAAGAACCTGTCCCGGGGGGTATCGAAAGCGGAGAGACAAGACGGCCGGGCGGAACCGGTCCGAGAGGTTCGACGTCGATCGTCCATCGCCACCCGGAAAGGCGTTTGACGATGGCAAGCAAAGATTCATCAAGAACAATACGCATCTCGGGGGGCATAACGAGCTTGAGGCGTATTCCGCCGATTCCCTTTGCAACAAGGGTGTTGAGCAGGGTATCCCGCGTCAGGAGGCCATCCGGAGGAATATCGAAAAGAAGCGCTCCCGTCTTCTGCGCCAAGGCGGGATCCCCTGAGATACGGGCAGCCTCCGAAAGGGGAAAGGGGTTTCCCGAGACGGACACGACGGCGTCCATCTCTATTATAAGATCGACGGCGGACGCGGCGGAAGGAAGAGCGAAAAGAAGCGAAAAGAGAAGAAGGAGGGAACAGGAAAGGCGGAGGGGATGCGCACCGCTCCGCCTTGAAAGATTGTGAAGGAAAGGCGCCACGAACCTACCTCTTGAGACCGTTGGCTATTCGGAGCAATTCGTCCGCCGTCTGCACTCCCTTGGAGTTTGCTTCGTACGCTCTCTGTGCGATGATCAGGTTGACCATCTCGTCGACCACCTGGACGTTGGACATTTCGAGGATTCCCTGATGCACCTGTCCAAGTCCCTCATCCCCGGGGTTGCCGACGATGGGCGCGCCGCTGGCCGCCGTTTCGAGGAAGAGATTCTTTCCGACGGCGCGGAGTCCGCCCGGATTGATGAAACGAGCGAGTTCGATCTGTCCGATCTCCTCCACGTCCGCCTGGCCATCGATCTTGACTGAAACCAGCCCTTCCGGGCTGATCATGATCTCCGTGGCGTCCTCGGGAATAAGGATCGCGGGTTCGATGAGCAGTCCGTCCGTGTTGACAACCTGTCCCTCGCCGTCGAGATTCCAGCCGCCTGCGCGGGTATAGGCCACTTCGCCGTTTGGTTGAAGCACCTGGAAGAATCCGTCGCCCTCTATGGTGATGTCGAGAGGACGGTCCGTCACCTGAAGATTCCCCTGCGTCATGATTCGGGGCGTTCCAACGACCCGCACGCCGAGTCCCACCTGGACGCCGGTCGGCACCATCGACGCGGGGTTCGACAGGCGCGCCGGGCTCCCTGTTGATCTGGTAGAGCAGATCCGCGAAGTCGGCCCGTTTCTTCTTGAAGCCGGAGGTATTCACGTTCGCGAGGTTGTTGGTAGTGACGTCGAGATTGGTCTGCTGCGCGATCATCCCGCTTGCGCTTGTCCATAAGGCTCTGAGCATTTCTTTCTCCCTCCCGCTAACTCGTCCTGCCGTAGGACGAGATCAGTTTTCCAGTGAGCTCGTCGTGCGTCATCAGCACCTTGGAGGCCGACTCATACGCGCGGTGCGCCTCGACCATCCTGACCATTTCCTCGACCACGTTCACGTTGGACATCTCCAGCGCCCCCGGTTCGAGGTGGATTTCCTCGACCGGAACGGGCGCGCCCGACTGCGGAGTGACGGCGAGCGCTGTTCGGCCTACTTGCCTGAGGTACGTGGGATTTTCGAAGGTCACAACCTGGAACATGTCGACAACGGCGCCGTCGGCGACGACATTGCCGTTTCCCGTGATGGCGAAACGCGACGCGTCGCCCACTTCGATAGGCCCCCCGTCTCCGAGGACGAGCATTCCATCCTCCGTGACGAGCTGTCCCTCCGCGTTCTTCTGAAAGTGACCCGAACGGGAGTAGTAGATGTTTCCGGCGCCGTCCTGAACAGCAAAGTATCCCTCGCCGACGATCGCCGCATCGAAGGGGTTGTCGGTGACTTGAAGGGCGCCGGACTCGGTGGTCATGTAGGTTTCCGAGATGACGTTCGCGAGGCTGAGGTCGCCGATGAGAAACTTTCCTTTGAGCCCGAGCTGGAAAGGCGGGGCGATGAGTTTGATCTCGCCGTCCTCGGATTTCTTCTCGATTCGGTCCATAAGCACCTCGGGAAACGACTTGTTGACGGGAATCCGTCTCCGGAACCCCGAAGTGCTGACGTTCGCAAGGTTATTGGCCACGACATCGTGCATACTCTCCTGAACGATCATCGCAGATGCGGCAGCATAAAGTCCCCGATGCATATTCTTTCCTCCCTCGATGCTCCGCCGTTACGGAAGCTTTTTGCATGCGGCGGATCAGAGCTTCTTCTTCCGGCCTTTCCTGCGGTTCACCAGGATTCCGCTGCGTCCCGAGGCCTGAAGCTTGTCGATCTCGGCGAGGGCCTTTCCCGTGCCGAGCGCGACGCATTCCATCGGGTCGTCGGCGGTGAAGCAGTTAATGCCGGTCTGTCGGGTGATCAGTTCGGTGAGGCCCCGCAAAAGAGCGCCTCCTCCGGTGAGCACGATCCCCCTGTCTATTATATCGGCAGAGAGTTCGGGCGGCGTTAGCTCCAAAACATTTCGAACTCCATCAATCAGCGCCTGCACCATTTCTCCGATGGCCATCGAGACGCTTGAGCTGGAGACTTCTATCTGGCGCGGAAGCCCTTGGACCAGGTCGCGCCCCTTAAGAATCATTTTTGTATCGGGGGCCTCTTGAAGACAGGTCCCGATCATGATCTTGAGGTTTTCCGCCGTCTGTTCGCCGATGGCGAGGTTATACTGCTTGCGCAGGTAGCGGATGATTCCCTCGTCGAAGCGGTCGCCCCCTATACGAAGCGACTTGGAGACCACGATGCCTCCGAGGGAGATGACGGCGATATCCGTGGTGCCCCCTCCGATGTCGACGACCATTTTCCCGCGGGGTTCCTCGACGTTGAGGTTCGCGCCGATCGCCGCGGCCATAGGTTCCTCGATGAGATAGGCTTCCTTCGCGCCGACCTCGACTGCGGCTTCGAGGACCGCGCGGCGCTCGACGTCCGTGGCGCCTGAAGGAACGCAGATCATGACCCGGTTGCGGAAAAAGCGGTTGAAGCCCTTGAGCACGCGGCGCATGAAGTGGTGCATCATGGCCTCGGTCATGGTGTAGTCGGCGATGACGCCGTCCTTGAGCGGACGGACGGAGGTGATGCTCCCGGGTGTTCGTCCGACCATGTTCTTGGCTTCGTATCCCACCGCGAGAATTTTCCCAGTGTCAAGGTCCACCGCCACCACGGAAGGTTCACGCAGTACGATGCCCTTGTTCTTGACGTACATAAGGACTGTTGCAGTTCCCAGATCTATTCCGATATCCGTTCCAAACACGGTGTTTTCCTCCTTTGGATATTGAAGAGGCTGTTCGCGTCCACCTCGCTGCGAAGATGCGGAGAGCTCCCGCAGGTCCAAGCCGTGAACGCTCGCTCTATTCTATACCGTCCTTGCGAAATGGGGTACCCTCTCCGTACCCGACGCGCCAAAAATAGAGTCCTTCCGGGGGCGCGGTGATGGCGGATTCAGCACGGGCTCCTCCGGAGAGAAGGGAGTCGAGCCATTCGACGTTCTTTTTTCCGTACCCCACGGCCTGGAGATTACCCACCATGATGCGCACCATGTTGGTGAGAAAGGCGTTGCCGCGGACGGTAAAGATCGTGAGGTCCCCTTTTCTGCGGAGCGTCGCCCTGTGTACCGTACGGATGGACCGTTCCGGGCGCTCGGTCGTCTTGCAAAAGGCGCCGAAGTCGTGCGTTCCTTCGTAGAGCGCGCATGCCTTCAGCGTTTCCGCGCGGTTCCAACGGAATTTGTTCCACCATACCAGCCCCCGGAGCAGCGGAGGGATGGCGTTTCCATGCCATATCAGGTACCGGTACTCCCTCCAGAGCGCTGAGCGCCGTGCGTCGAAGCTCAGCGGCGCATGGGCGATTTTCATGACGCTCACTTCCGGGGGGAGGTGAAAGTTTATCGCGAGTAAGAGTTTGTCCGGACGCCAGACCTTTTCGAGTTCGAAAGAAATGACCTGCCCACGGGAATGGACGCCCGCATCGGTACGGCCTGCCGCCGTGACGCCGATCTCGCTTCCGGAAATTATTTTGAGGCTGTCCTCGATCTTCTCCTGGACCCCGAGACCGCTGGTCTGGCGCTGCCACCCGGAGAACGCTGTCCCCCTGTATCCGACGACCGCAGCGTACTTCACGAAAGAAAGCTCCGGTCTCCGATGATCAGTCCGGCGACAATAGACAGGACACACAGAGCGCCGAGCGAATCTCCGGTTCTCCAGACAAGAGGATGCATCCTGGTACGCCCTTCCCCTCCTCGGTAACAGCGCGCCTCCATAGCGGTGGCAAGATCCTCCGCTCTTTGAAAAACAATGACGAAGAGAGGGATAAGTACGGGAAGGAAGGCCTTGAGGCGTTTCCAGAGATTCCCGCGGTCGAAGGCAGCCCCTCTCGCGAGCTGCGCCTTCATGATCCGGTCGGTCTCGTCGAGAAGGGTGGGGATGAAGCGGAGCGCGATCGTCATCATCATGGCCAGTTCATGCGCAGGGAAGCCGAACCGGACGAACGGGGAGAAGAGGCGTTCAAGCCCGTCGGAAAGCTCCATGGGTTTGGTTGTGAGCGTTAAAAAAGAGGCGAAAAGGACAAGGAAGAGAAGCCGAAGCCCCATATAAACGGCCCCGGACACTCCCTCACGGGTAATAGTAATAAAGCCGATTTCCAGCAACGGCGTTCCGTCGGTAAAAAAGACGTGAATGAACGCCGTGAAGAAGACGAGTATGAGCACGGGTTTCGCCGAGCGCAGGACAAGGCGGAACGGGAGGTGCGAGAGCAAGGCGAGTGAAAAGAGAAGTCCTCCCCATGCCGCGAACACAAGTATGTGCCGCGCAAGGAAGATGCCTGTGAGTACGACCAGCACGGCAAGGATCTTGCAGCGCGGATCAAGGCGGTGCACAAAAGAGTCGGCCGGCACGTACTGACCGAACGTGAGATGATTCAGGAATTTCATGAGTCGCCTCCAGGAAGGTGAGGTTGTGAGGTAACAGCCCGCTTCGCTACCCAGCGTTTCAGCTCTTTCCAGTCCCACGTAAGCGGCGCCGAGGGGTCCGCTTTCCGCAAGGAGGCGGAGAGCGCCGCAATCTCCGGCAACTGCAGACCGGGCGCGGGGTGTTCCTGAAGATGTTCCATGACTTTTCGGGGCGTGTCCATGATGATGCAGCGCCCGCGGTCGAGCATCAGGATCGAGTCGCTGTGCTGAAGTGCGATATCAAGATCGTGCGTCACCAGGATGATGCCGAGCCCTTCTCCTTTCAGACGGACAAGAAGGGAGACAAGTTCCCGCCTCGACCAGGAGTCGAGTCCCGCCGTCGGTTCATCGAGGACGAGGTAGGAGGGCTCTCCCGCAAGAACGGAGGCGATGGCCACCTTTCGCTTCTCCCCGCCCGAGAGGTGGAAGGGGCTGCGCGGGAGATAGGTTTCGTCAAGTCCGGTCAGAGAAAGAGCGGACGAGGCAAGAGCAGGTATCCTGCCTTCGGGAATGCCCCAGTTGCGAGGGGCGAACGAGATCTCCTCAAGAACGTTTTCGGCGAAGAGCTGCTGTTCGGGGTACTGAAAAACCAGGCCAACCGCGCGACGGACGTCCCGAAGGGCGGCGCTCTTTTCCTTGACCTGCATGCCGTCGACCGCAACGGTTCCTCTTTCGGGGAAGAGAATGCCGTTGAGGTGCTGCGCAAGGGTTGACTTTCCGCTGCCGGTGTGTCCCACCACGGAGAGCCATTCGCCCCTGCCGCATTCGAGGGAGACGTCGTCAAGGGCGAGTGTTTCGAGCGGCGTCCCGGGGTGATAGGTATGCGAAAGACCGTCTACAGTAATCGACATAGCGAGTCAGTCATTCCTGAGAGGGTCGGAACTTCAGGAAGGGGGAGATTCGTCTCCGCCCGGAGTTCTTTCCAGAGAGAGACAAGAGGAGGCGCGTCCAGCCCCCACTTTCTGAAGGAGTCGCTGTGCGTGAAAAGGCCGGGGATACTCCCCTCCCATGCAATTCGCCCTTCAACAAGGACAACGGCACGGTCGCAGTGGAGAATTTCTTCGAGCCGGTGGGTGATGGAGACAATAGTCTTTCCTCCTTCATGAAGCGAGCGCAGCACGTCGAGCAGCTCGCGGCGTCCCTGAGGATCAAGCATTGCAGTCGGTTCGTCAAGAACGAGACAAGGCGTGTCCATTGCGAGCGCTCCGGCGACCGCAAGACGCTGTTTCTCGCCGCCGGAAAGCGTATAGGTCGGTTTCTTCCGTTTGGCAAGAAGTCCGGCATCGCGCAGGGCGTTTTCTACTCGGCGTTTAATTTCTTCCGTCGGGAGCCCCTGGTTTTCGGGACCGAATGCCGCGTCTTCCTCGACCACAGTGCCGACGATCTGATTTTCGGGGTTCTGAAAAACCATCGAGACGGCGCTGCGTATTGCGAAGACATTATTCAGGTCTTTCGTCGACAGGCCGAAAACAGTACAATCGCCCTGCGTCGGCGTCAGCAGGGCGTTCAGATGTTTCGCCAAGGTGGATTTGCCCGATCCGTTACTCCCGAGAAGGGCAAGCCACTCTCCTTCCCGAACCCCGAGCGTTACGGCGGAGAGAGCGGGACGTCTGCCGGCGGGAACTGCCCCGGAAGCTTCATCAGGAAGATCCTGCCCCGACGTTCCTCCGGGAACTTGCCCGGGCGCTTTCCCTGGGTCGCGTCCCGATGCCTCTCCGGGATAGACATACGTCACATCCCGGAGTTCGCATACCGTCTTGGGATTCGTCTTCATAAAACGGGGGTCATTATTCCACCAGGGATATGACCGCCATAGAAGCGCTGTCGCCCGCGCGAAACCCGGTTTTGACGATACGGGTGTAGCCGCCCGGACGGTTCTCGTATCTCTTCGCAATATCGTCGAAGAGCTTGATGGCAGCTTCCTTGTGCGCCATCTTCGAGCGAACGATTCTTCTATCCTGAATTGTGCCGCCTTTCGCCCGTGTAATGAGGCGCTCGGCGAATCTGCGAAGCTCTTTCGCACGGATAAGGGTCGTGGTGATATTTTCCTCAAGGAACAGGCTGGCCGCCATGTTGGACAACATCGCCATTCTATGGCTGCCATACCGGCCAAGGGACCGGCTGTCCATACGGTGTCTCATGGAATTACTCCTCCTTCGATTCTACTTCGCCTATTTGCGGCTTTTCTTCGTCATTGGACGTGTTTGTCTCGGCATCTTCCCGGGAGCTTGTATCGGCGTTCCCCCGGGATTTCCCGGCGCCTTCCCTGATTTTGCCCTCGCCCTTTGAGCTCGTGATGATCGTCCCGAGCTTCTCCATCTTCTCTTCGATCTCCTTCAGGGAGATCTTTCCCAGGTTGCGGATCTTCAGAAGGTCTTCCCGGTTTTTCCCCATGAGGTCGCCTATCGTCTGAATGCCCCCCCTGAGAAGGCAGTTCTCGCTTCGAATGGAGAGTTCGAGATCCCGGACGGGACGGGAGAGGAAGTCATCCTCTTCGGCAATCCGCTCCTGGGCCGCCTCGGAGACTCCGCCTTCGCCTGCCGCAGCAGTCTCCTGCTCCCTGGGCTCAACGGGATTGAGCTTCTCCATGTCCTCCACGAAATTGCCGAAGTACCCTCTGAGTATTTTCGACGCCTCGTAGAGCGTACTCTCCGGATGATGCACCCCGTTCGTCGAGATCTCAAGGACGAGGCGTTCAAAGTCGGTACGCTGACCGACGCGCGCCGCCTCGACATCGTAGTTGACTTTGAGAACGGGTGAGAAAATCGCATCGACCAACAACGCGTCCACCGGGAGATAAGCCGGTCGCGGACGTTCCATGGAGGCGTACCCGACGCCCTGTTCCACGTAGATATCCATGGAGAGCCGGGCCCCCTCCTCCATAGTGCAGATGGGGGCTTCCGGATTGACGAACTCCACTTCACTGTCCGGCTGTATATTTGCTGCGGTGACAAGACCGCCGCCCTCCGCCTCCAGCCGTAGCACTCGGACTTCCTGGCTGAAGGAGCGGACGGGTATATGCTTCAGATTCAGCAATATCTCGATGACATCTTCCAAAACACCTGGTATGGTGCTGAATTCATGGAGCACGCCGTCGATTCGAACGGACGTGATGGCCGCACCCTTGATCGAGGAGAGAAGAACTCTTCTGAGAGAATTACCCAGAGTCGCTCCATATCCCCGCTCGAGCGGTTCAATGAGAACCTTCGCAAATTTAGGGGTGCTTTCCTCGATACGGATCTCAGGCCGCAAGTAATCCAAGGCTTCCAACACCTTTCACGCCACTATCTGGCATAGAACTCGACGACGAGCTGCTCGGTCACCGGCGCATCGATCTGCTCACGGCTGGGGAGCGAAAGAACCTTCCCTTCGATTTTTTCTGCGTTGACCTCGAGCCACTCGGGCGCCTTCCGCGCGGTCGCCACTTCCGCATTCTCCTTAATCAGCGTAACTTCGCGGCTTTTTTCCATCACGGCGACGACATCGCCGCTATCGACGAGATAGCTGGGAATATCCACGCGCTTCCCGTTTACACGGAAATGGCCATGCAGGACAAGCTGCCTCGCCTGTTTTCTGCTGTTGGCGAATCCGAGGCGGTACACCACGTTGTCCAGTCGTCGCTCAAGCAGGCTGAGGAAGTTGTGGCCCGTCTGCCCCGACTGCTTGTTGGCAATCTCGAAGAAGCGCTTGAACTGCAACTCCGTCATGCCGTAAAAACGGCGAAGCTTCTGTTTTTCACGAAGACGAATACCGTACTCACTGACTTTGGTACGGGGACGTCCTCTTTTTCCTTTTACTGTAGCGCCTTCTTTTTTGGTGATGGCGCACTTAGCGGTGTAGCAGCGATCTCCCTTGAGGAAGAGCTTTGTTCCTTCCGCCTTGCACAAACGGCACGCAGGTCCGATATATCTGCTCATTAGAAATAATTCCCTCCTTGACCAAAACCCGGGCTAGACTCTGCGCCGCTTCGGCGGGCGGCAGCCGTTGTGGGGTACCGGCGTCGAATCCTTTATCATGTTGACCTGCAGGCCTGCAGCCTGCAGCGAACGGATTGCCGATTCACGGCCGGGTCCCGGCCCCTTGACAACGACGTCGATCTCCTGAACGCCGTGTTCCTGGACTGCCTTGGCAACCTGCGACGCGGCGATCTGGGCTGCGAAGGGGGTTGACTTCCTCGTCCCCTTGAATCCGACGTTCCCGCCGGAAGCCCATGCGAGGACGTTCCCGCCCTTGTCGCTCACGCACACGATCGTGTTATTGAATGTGGAATAGATGTGCGCGACGCCGTAGCTAATATTCTTTCTTTCCTTCTTCTTACCTCTGCGGACTGTTCGCTTGGCCACTTGTTCCAGCCTCCTTGTTCTCTATCCTGAAGGCTACTTCGTAGCCATCTTTTTGCCCGCCACCGTACGGCGAGGGCCTTTGCGGGTACGCGCGTTCGTCTTGGTCTTCTGTCCGCGGACCGGAAGGCCGAGCTTATGCCGGTGCCCTCTGTAACAGCCGATGTCCATAAGACGCTTGATGTTCATGGACACCTCCCTGCGAAGGTCGCCCTCCACCTTGTAGTGGTCCTCAATCTCCCTGCGGAGTTTCTGGGACTCCTCCTCGGTAAGATCCTTCACACGCGTATCCGGATTGACTCCGGTGACGGTGAGAATCTTTTTCGAGGTGGGAAGGCCAATTCCGAAAATATATGTCAACGCTATCTCCACGCGCTTCTCGCGGGGAATATCAACTCCGGCGATACGGGCCATTCGCGCTTACCTCCTTGCACCCTGTCTCTGCTTATGCCGGGGATTTCTGCTGCAGATAATCCGCACGACACCCTTACGCCGGATTACCCGGCAAAATTCGCACATCGGTTTCACCGATGGTTTTACTTTCATTGATTCCACGCTCCTCTGAAAGAACTGAAACAGAGGCCCATGAGGGCTTCTGAAAATATCTTTTCTCCAAGCGGCTTATTATACAGGAGATCGGACAATATGAAAATACTCTTATTTATACCTGTAGATAATTCTGCCCCTGGACAAGTCGTATGGAGAGATCTCCACCAAAACCCTGTCTCCCGGGAGGATACGGATAAAATGAAGGCGCATCTTTCCCGAAACGTGGGCGAGTATCTTGTGTCCGTTATCAAGCTCCACCTTGAACATTGCGTTTGGAAGAGGCTCGATTACTTTTCCCCGTACTTCTATTACGTCATCTTTATTGGACATGCGGTCTCATCATCCTCCCCGGAGGAGGCGTCGGACGCTACGTTTTCCGGAGCGAAGCCGACTGACCCCCCGATACTGTTCTTTTCTGCAAGCCCCGTTAGCAGAGCCTGAAATCTTCCTGCGTCGATTTTTCCCTTCGACAGGATACTATGCGCAATTTCGTCAAGGACCCATCGCGTTCGCTGGAGGTGGATCATGTTTTTTGGCTTGGGTTTCCCGACGGTGAACCTCTTTCCGTCCGCCACCAGGACCCTCGCCCCCCGCGTTGTTCCGGATGGCCCGCAGTCCTCTGCAACGCCGATTACGACGTACCATCTTCCGGCGTCCTTTCCTTTCCGAGATCTGACCACTTGACCAATTGTGCATATCCCGCCATCGGAAAGTTCATTCAGGCCCATGCCCACGGCGTCAGTATCTCCGGGTCCCCGTCTCTGACAAGGACCGACTTTTCAAAATGAGCAGCATCCGAGCCGTCGGCCGTTTTAACAACCCACTGGTCGCTCCCGGTGACAACGTCTTCCGAACCCGTCATCACCATTGGTTCAATGGCCAAGGTCATCCCGGACTTGAGCGTGACTCCTCTTCCGGGCTGACCATAGTTCGGTATCTGGGGCGGTTCGTGAAGATGTCGCCCAATACCGTGTCCCGTATAGTCGCGAACAAGACCATAGCCGTTCTTCAACACACGGTTTTCCACAGCGTGTCCAATATCGCCGAGCGTTCTGCCGGCCTGCGCAACAAGAAGCGCATCTTCCAAGCTCTTCTTCGTTACGGAGAGAAGTTTCTCTCTGACCGGGTTCACTCTCCCCACGGGGTAGGTACATGCGGCGTCGCCGTAATATCCGGAAAAACAGGTTCCGACATCAATACTGATGATGTCGCCTTCCTCCAGAAAGCGATCGCGGCTCGGTATGCCATGGACGATCTCGGAGTTGATCGACGCGCAGACGGACCCTGGAAAAGCCTTTGTTATTCCCGGTACCCTGTACCCCTTGAAGGCAGGCGAGGCTCCGGACTTTCTGATGAGAGACTCCGCAGCCTCGTCAATCTCGGCGGTGGATACACCGGGACGAACTATTTCCGCGATCATGTCGAGCACGTCCGCCACGATCTTTCCCGCTTTCTTCATAAGAAGGATTTCCCGTTCTTTTTTCAAGGTTATCATTCGGGAATGCCAACCGCCCGTTCGAGATCTTCAAGCAACGAGTGCTCCGCATCGCTTCGCTCCGCTGCCATACGTGAAAGCATGTGCTTCTCGGCGTAGTAGTCTATCAGAGGCGCGGTCTGTTTGTAGAAGACCTTGAGACGGCTACGGACCACGTCTTCCCGGTCGTCCTCCCTCTGATAGATCTCTCCTCCGCACTTTTCACAGAGTTCGCCCTTCGACGAGGGTCTGAAAAAGAGGTTATAGATGGCGCCGCAAGTACGGCAGACTCTCCTGCCGGAGAGACGGCGCACAACGGTTTCCTCGTCGACGTCAAGAAGAACTACTCCGTCAAGTTTCAGACCGAGCTCTTTCAAAATCTTTTCAAGAGCCTCAGCCTGCGGGACGGTGCGGGGAAACCCGTCGAGAATAAACCCCTTCTCACAATCGGGTTCCCGCAGACGATCCTCCATCATTGCAATGACAATGTCATCTGGTACAAGCTTGCCTGTGTCCAAATACGCTCGAGCTTCCAATCCAAGTGGAGTGTTGTTCTTCACGTTCTCTCTGAAGATGTCGCCAGTGGAAATATGCGCAACGGGATATTTTCGCTCGATTTCCGCCGCCAGCGTTCCCTTGCCTGCTCCAGGTGAACCTAGAAGAAGTATCCGCATTTTTTCTCTCCTTAGAATCGAAGTAAGCCGCCGGTCTTGTCTTTGCGTTTCAGTATCCCTTCATAGTGACGCATAAGAAGCTGTCCTTCAATCTGATGGACTGTGTCAAGCGCCACACCGACGACGATGAGAACCGCGGTGCCACCGAAGTAGAAGCTCGTGATTCCCATAAACTGTGTCATAAGGTTCGGTACGAGTGCGACGAACGCAAGAAAAACAGCTCCTGCGAGCGTAATTCGGCTCATAACCTTTTCGATAAAATCAGATGTGGGTTTTCCCGGGCGGATGCCGAGGATGAACCCGCCGTACTTCTTCATGTTGTTCGCCACATCGGCCGGGTTGAAAACGACCGCAGTGTAGAAGTATGAGAAGAAGATGATGAGCACGACGTAAAAAATCGTGTAGACGAAGCTGCCAGGCCCGAAGATACGCTGAAAGAACAGAGCAATATCGCCGGAGAAGAACTTCGCTACCGAATACGGGAAAAGGAGCACCGACGATGCGAAGATAATCGGGATAACTCCCGCCTGATTCACCTTCAGCGGTATGAACGTGCTCTGTCCGCCGTAGACCTTGTTTCCTACAACGCGCTTCGCATACTGCACAGGAAGGCGTCTCTGTCCCTCCTGGAGCATAATGCAGCCGGCGATGACGCCGACCATAAGCAGGAGCGCAAGAAGCAGGACCAGGAAGTTCATTTCGCCAAGCCGTATCATGTTCCAGCTCTGAATGATCGCCTCCGGCACCCTCGCCACGATTCCTGCGAAGATGAGCAGGGAGATTCCGTTACCTATCCCGTGGTCGGAAATTTCCTCTCCGAGCCACATGACAGCAATGGCTCCGGCGGTGACCGTACATACGACGATGGCGCCCTCAAACAGTTGGCCGCTGAAAATTCCGAGGCCGCGAAGCCAGAAAGTCATACCGATCGCCTGAACAAGCGCGAAGCCGACTGCGGCGAGGCGTGTCCACTGGACGATCTTCTTCCGGCCATCCTCGCCTTCTTTCTGCATCTTTTCAAGGGTGGGGAAGATCACGACGAGCAGCTGCATAACGATGCTCGCGTTGATGTACGGCGCGACGCCAAGGGCGAAGACGCTGAACCTTCTGAGCGCTCCGCCCGCGAATATGTCGAGGAATCCAAGGACGCCCCCCTGGTCGAAAAGGCGGGACATTGCCTCCGCGTCAATTCCGGGGGTGGGTACGTGCGCTCCAAGTCTGAATACCAGGAGCACTCCCATAGTAAAAAGGATTCTCCGTTTGAGGTCCGGAAGTCGAAATGCATCCCTGAAGGAGTCAAGCACTTAGACCACCTCGACCTTCCCACCCGCAGCTTCTATTTTCGCCTTGGCTCCCGCGCTGAAGGCGTTGGCGCGAATCGTGAGAGCTTTGTCTATCTCTCCGTTGGCCAAAATCTTTACGGGGAGGCGATCCTTCTGGACGAGACGCACTGCGTGCAGCTCCTCGTATCCTACGGTCGTCCCCGCTTCGAAGCGGGAGGCGATATCCTCCACGTTGACGATCTGGTAGACCTTTGCAAAACGGGCGTTGTTAAACCCTCTCTTGGGTATGCGCCGCATCATGGGCATCTGGCCGCCCTCGAATCCCGGGCGGACGCCGCCGCCGCTTCTGGCTTTCTGGCCTTTATTTCCCTTGCCCGCGGTCTTGCCGGTGCCGCTTCCGATTCCCTGTCCGAGGCGTTTGCCTTTCGTCTTCGACCCGGGCGCCGGGCGCAGTTCATGCAAACTCATGGCGCTTTCCTCCTAGTCTTCAACGACGACGCACTCGACCAGATGGCTGACCTTGTTCACCATGCCGCGAATCTGGGGCGTATCGTTGTGTTCTACTGTGTGGTTGAGCTTCCTCAGTCCAAGAGCGCGGACGGTCCGCTTCTGCACTTCCGGCTTGCCGATGCCGCTCTTTTTCCAGGTAATCCGCAATTTGGCCATTGCGAGTCCCTCCTATTCCGCAGCGGCATCGAGGGTCTTTTTACCCCTGAGCCGCAGGATTTCGTCGGGCGTCCGCATCTCCTCGACAGCCTGCATGGTCGCCCACGCAACATTTATGGGGTTCGAGGTACGGCCGATCACTTTGCTCACGACGTCCTTGACGCCGCCGAGCTCCATGATGGCGCGGACCACTCCGCCGGCGATAACACCAGTACCGGGCGCCGCCGGCTTGAGGAGCACCTCGGCTGCGCCGAAGCCTCCGATGATGGGATGCGGAATGGTATTTCCGATCTTCTTTATCTCAAGAAGATTCTTCCCCGCCTTGTCGATTCCTTTACGGACGGCCTCGGAAATTTCCTTGGCCTTCCCCATACCCACGCCTACATAGCGATCTCCGTCGCCGACAACGACGAGGACGCTGAACTTGAATCTTTTTCCGCCTTTGACGACTTTGCTCACGCGGTTGATAGCGACTACGCGCTCGGTGAGCTCCATCCCCTTGGCATCCAACTTCTTTTTAATCATCGCATGCGCCTCCCAGTTAGAACTTCAGTCCGGCTTCACGGGCTGCATCGGCCAGGGCCTTGACTTTTCCATGGAACATGTGGCCGCCCCTGTCGAAAACAACCGTGGTGATGCCTTTCGCGAGGGCGCGCTCGGCGGCAATTTTACCGATGATCTTCGCCGTCTCGATGTTGCAGGTTCCGGGAAGAGTTCCCCGAACTGCCGGGTCGAGGGTGGAAGCCGCCGCGAGAGTATTTCCTCTCTCGTCGTCGATAAACTGAACATAGATGTGCTTCAAGCTATGAAACACAGCCATTCTCGGTTTTTCCACCGTACCGGAGAGGGTTTTCCGAAGCCGGGCATGCCGAATCTCACGCAATATGCTTCTGGTTTTAGTTTTCATGTCCATTCACCTCGAATTACTTCGCTCCGGTCTTTCCGGCCTTGCGAATAATATGCTCGCCGGCGTACCGGATTCCCTTACCCTGATACGGCTCGGGCGGACGGAAACCGCGAATGATCGCCGAGACCTGCCCTACCGCCTGTTTGTCGATCCCCTTGACCGAGAGCTTCGTCGGTCCGTCCAAGGCTAACTCTATGCCTTCGGGAGCTTCGAACTCCACGGGGTTTGAGTATCCAAGGTTGAGGATGAGCTTCTTTCCCTGCATCTGCGCACGGTATCCAACACCGACGATTTCAAGATCCTTCTTGAAGCCGGCGCTGACGCCTGTGACCATGTTTGCAACGAGCGCACGGATCATACCGTGAAAAGCTTTTGTCTGTTTTTGCTCGTTTTGCCGGGTGACTACGATATTGGCGCCTTCTACGGCGACGTCGATCCCGGGAACCATTGGAGTTTCGAGCCGCCCTTTCGGCCCCTTCACCACGACTGCGCCGCCTTCGAGGGCGATGGTCGTTCCGGAGGGAACCTGAATTGGCTTGCGTCCGATTCGAGACATCTACTCCACCTCTTCCTTACCACACGTAGCAGAGGACTTCGCCGCCGAGGCCGAGCGTTCCGGCTTCCGTGTCGGTTTTGAGGCCCTTCGGTGTGGAGATGACGGCGATACCGAGGCCACCCATAACTTTGGGAAGGTCGGCGTGTCCAACGTAGACTCTTCTACCCGGTTTGCTGATACGGCGCAGTCCCTGAATGACCCTCTCCCGGTTCGGTCCGTAGGAGAGGAACAGTCTGATGGAGCTGTAGGCCTTCTTCGGGTCGTTGACTACCTTGAAATTCTTAATATACCCGGTTTCCTTGAGGATGCGGGCAATTTCCATTTTTATCTTGCTCATCGGCACGTCGACGCTCTCATGATACACCATGTTTGCGTTCCTGACGCGAGTGAGCATATCCGCTATCGGATCGGTAACGTACATTCCTAGTGACCCCCTTCAGTCCACTCGACTACCAGCTCGACTTGACGACGCCGGGAATTTTCCCTTCGCGAGCAAGCTTCCTGAAACAGCAGCGGCACATGTTGAATCTTCTCATGAACGAATGAACACGGCCGCAGAGCGGACATCTGTTATACTTTCGCACCGCGAACTTCGGGGGTTGCGCCGCTTTATGCTTTATTGCCTTTCTCGCCATTTTCGACTCCCCCTTCCTACCGGGTGAACGGCATTCCCAGCTCGCGAAGAAGAGCTTGGGCTTCCTCATCCGTCTTCGCCGAGGTTACAAGCGAGACGTTCATGCCACGGGAACGGATGACCTTGTCGTAACTGATCTCGGGGAAGATAAGCTGCTCCTTGAGACCGAGATTGTAGTTGCCTCTTCCGTCGAAACCGCGGCGGGAGACGCCTTGAAAGTCCTTGATGCTGGGGAGTGCAAGCGAGAGGAGACGATCGAGGAACTCCCACATACGCTCCCCGCGCAGCGTGACGGTACATGCCACGGGCATTCCCTGGCGGACCTTGAATCCGGCGACCGATTTCTTCGCCCTCTTCAGAAGCGGACGCTGTCCTGTAATCGCGCCAAGCTCAGCGATCGCATTGTCCATGAATTTGATGTCGAGCTTTGCATCGCCAACACCGATGTTCACCACGACTTTTTTAAGCCGGGGTATTTCCATCACGTTTTTGTAACTGAATTCCTTCGCCAGTTTCGGCGAGACGTCATTTTTATATTTCTCAAGCAGCCGAGGGGCCATTCACGCTTACCTCCTTACACCTGGTCCACGATCTCGCCGCAGGCCTTGCACATACGAACCTTGTTTCCGTTCTCGAGATAGCCGCGACCGACGCGTGTTGCAGCGCCGCAGGAGGGGCATACGAGCATGACCTTGCTGGCGTATATCGGGGCTTCCTGCTTGATAATGCCAGACTGGGGGTTCTTCTGCGAAGGCTTGACGTGCTTCGACACCATGTTCACGCCTTCGATAACCAGAAGGTCCCTGTCGCGGATACAGCGAAGAACCTTGCCTTCTTTGCCTGCATCCTTTCCGGAGATTACCCGAACCCGGTCGCCTTTTTTCAGTCTCATCTTGCTCATTATCCGTTATCCTCCGTCATACGACTTCGGGCGCGAGGGAGAGAATCCGCATGTACTTTTTCGCCCTCAGCTCCCTGCCCACGGGCCCGAAGATACGGGTGCCCTTGGGGTCGCCGTTGTTATCGATGATCACCGCAGCGTTGTCGTCGAAACGGACGTAGGAGCCGTCGGCACGGCGTACTTCCTTTTTCGTCCTTACGATGACCGCCTTGACGACGGATCCCTTTGCGACGTTGCTGTTAGGAATCGCTTCACGAACCGAGGCAACGATGACGTCGCCTATGGTTCCCCACTTGCGCTTGCTCCCGCCGAGCACCTGGATGCAAAAGAGCTTTTTCGCTCCGGAGTTGTCGGCGACGTTGAGAACTGTAGTCAGCTGAATCATGACTTACGCCTCCCCGCCGTTCTCCGCGGCCTCGTCAAAGACGGGCGCCTTGCGTACAATCTCCAGAAGCGCCCAGCGCTTCGTCTTGCTTAGAGGACGGGTCTCGCCGATTGTTACAAGGTCTCCCATCCGGCATTCATTCTTCTCGTCGTGAGCGGTATACTTGCTCGCCCTGACGATTCTCTTCCCGTAGAGGGGGTGTTTTTCAAACCGCTCCACCCGAACCACGACGGTCTTCTCCATCTTGTCGCTGACGACCGTACCTGTCCGGATCTTGCGGTGAGGTTTCCGCTCTTCCATTCGGGGCTACCTCCTTCCGGCGGACTGATCGCCGGCCATTTGCTTCTCGCGGACGATCGTCAGCACTCGTGCGATCGTCTTGCGTACATCCTTGATTCTGCTCGTATTCTTCAGCTGTCCGATGGCGTTCTGAAAACGCAGATTGAACAACTCTTCCTTGTACTGTTTGTGCTTCTCGTTCAGTTCATCGAGTGTAAGGTCGCGCAAATTCTTGCTCTCCATGTTCATTCACCACCAAAACCTTCCCGGGCCACAAGACGCACCTTGACGGGGAGCTTGTGGGATGCGGTGCGGAATGCTTCTTCCACGATTTCTCTGGGAACACCCGCGATTTCAAAGAGAATTCTCCCGCGCTTGACAGGCGCCACCCAGAATTCCGGCGCGCCCTTTCCCTTTCCCATTCTCGTCTCCAAAGGTTTCTTGGTGAAGGGGTGATCGGGGAAGATCCGGATCCATATCTTGCCGCCTTTTTTCATCTTACGGGAGATGGCGACACGCGTGGCTTCTATCTGGCGTGCAGTGATCCAAGCGCAGTCGAGCGTCTGGAGACCGTACTCGCCAAAGGCGACATAGTTTCCCCCCTTCGCCTTCCCCTTGAGAGGGCGGCGAAAAGGCTTTCTATATTTCACTCTGCTGGGCATCAACATGGCGCGTTACCCCCTGTCTCCGCGGGAACGATCCTGACGAGGGCCGCGGCCCTGTCGGGGCGCCTGTGCAGGACGCTCGTTCTCCTTGTCCCGGAATATCCAGACCTTGACGCCGATAACGCCGTACATGGTCTTCGCTTCCGCAAAGCCGTAGTCGATGTCGGCGCGGATCGTCGAAAGAGGCAGACGACCTTCGTTGTACCACTCCGTGCGGGCGATTTCCGCTCCGCCCAGACGTCCGGCGCAGGATATCTTGATCCCCTTCGCTCCGCCCTTCATGGCGCGGAAGATAGACTGCTTCATCGCACGGCGGAAGGAAACTCTGCGCTCGAGCGCGGAGGCAACGCCTACGGCGACGAGCTGCGACTCGACGTCCGGGTTTTTGATCTCCTGCACGTTGATCATAATCTTCGCGCCGGTCTTCGCCTGGAGCTCGTCTTTCATGACCTGAATCTCGGCGCCGCCGCGTCCGATGACTACACCGGGCCGGGAGGTCCAAACCGTGAAGCGAATAACGTGCCCGACGCGCTCTATCTCAATGCGGGAGATTCCGGCATTCTCCCACTTCTTTGCGATATACTTCCGAAGCGCGATGTCCTCGTGAAGATTTTTCGCGTACTCTTTGCCGCTGGCAAACCACTTGGATTCCCACTCACTGGCAACTCCCAGTCGGAATCCGATTGGGTGAACTTTCTGTCCCACGAGTTCCCCCTCCTTACCGTTCCGCGACTATCACAGTCACATGACTCGTACGATGGCGGTAGGGGTGCGCCCTACCCATGGAGACCGGACGAAAACGCTTCATCACAGGCCCCTGATCCGCCGTAGCTGTTACTATACGCAGTTTGTCGGTGTCCATGCCGAAGTTGTGTTCCGCATTGGCCACGGCGCTCTGCAACACTTTGCTGACAAGTTTCGCCGACTTCTGGGGGCTGTATTGGAGAGCGACAAGCGCCTCCCCTACTTTTTTGCCGCGGATAAGGCTCAGCACCCGCCGTACTTTTATGGGAGAAACCCGTACCTGTTTGGCAACGGCTTTTGCTTCCATCACCATTACCTCCTCACCGAACCCTTGAGGAACGCTCCTGACCCGCGTGTCCTCCGAACTTGCGGGTGGGGGCGAATTCGCCAAGCTTGTGTCCGACCATATTTTCGCTGATGTAAATGGGTATATGGATCCGTCCGTTGTGCACCGCGATCGTGTGGCCAATCATGGCGGGAACGATCGTCGATCTCCGGGACCAGGTCTTCATGACCTTTTTCGCTGTTCCTTCGTTCATATCTTCGATCTTCCGGAGCAGCTTCTGATCCACATAGGGCCCCTTCTTTCTGGAACGAGCCATTCAGTGTCCCTCCTTACTTCTCGTGCCGGCGCCGAACGATCATCTTGTCGGACGGCTTCTTCTTCCGGGTGCGGTATCCTTTTGCGGGCGTTCCCCATGGGGAGACGGGATGCTTGTGCGACTTGCTCTTGCCTTCGCCGCCGCCCATAGGGTGGTCCACAGGGTTCATCACCATACCGCGAACCATTGGACGTCTTCCCAGCCAACGGGTCTTCCCGGCTTTGCCGTAGGACACGTTCTCAAAGTCTTCGTTACCGACCTGGCCTATCGTCGCCATGCATTCCTGAAGGATGAGGCGAAGCTCACCGCTGGGCATACGCAGATACGCGTACTTTCCTTCCTTCGCCATGAGCTGCGCCGAAGTTCCGGCCGCCCGGACAAGTTTCGCTCCCCTGCCGGGTTCGAGCTCAAGGTTGTGCACGGTGGTTCCCACCGGGATGTCTTTCAGCTTCAGTGCGTTACCCGGGCGGATGTCCGACTCGGGGCCCGCGACGATCTTGTCGCCGACATTCAGATCCTTGGGGGCGATGATATATCGCTTGTCGCCGTCAAGGTAGTGAATAAGCGCGATCCTCGCGTTCCTGTTCGGATCGTACTCGATTGCGGCGACCTTCCCGGGAACATTGAGCTTGTTCCTCTTGAAATCGATGACTCTGTAGAGTCTCTTCGCGCCGCCGCCTCTGTGGCGCATGGTGATTCTGCCGCGATTGTTCCTGCCGCCCTTCTTATGGAGAGGCTCAAGAAGAGAGCGCTCTGGATCCTTTTTGGTAAGATCGTCGTTCTTCTGAACGGTCATGAACCTGCGGCCTGGAGTATAGGGGTTGAACTTCTTGATCGCCATTGTTTTCCTTTCTCCTTCCCGCTAAATGCTCGCGCCTTCGAAGAAGTCGATACGCTCTCCCGGAGCGAGGCTGACTATCGCTTTTTTCCATGAACGGGACTTTCCGATGAAAGCGCCCATTCTTTTCGGCTTCGGGTGAATGTTCATAATATGAACAGTTGTTACCTTCACCTTGAATATCTCTTCGATCGCCTTGCGAACCTGTATTTTGTTCGCGGACAAATGGACTTCGAAAGAGTACTTGTTCAGCTCCATAAGGCGGCTGCTCTTCTCGGTGATCAGCGGACGGATGATGATGTCGTGCGCTACGAGGTTCATCCGACATACACCTCCTCAAGCTTCGTCACGACTTCGGGCGTCAGGATGAGCGTCCCGGCGTTGAGAAGATCGTAGACATTGATGTTGACTATATTGATCACCTTTGCGCCCGGAACGTTGCGCGCAGACTTCAGGACGGCCTCGTTCGCCTCGGGGAGAATGATGAGCGGCTTCCTGGCGTTGACTGCCGTAAGGAACGCGAGCATCTCCTTCGTTGAGGGCTTTTCGATGTCGAACGACTTGACGACCGTCATAAGTTCCTCGCGGACTTTGAGCGACAGCGCGCTCTTCATCGCGAGACGGCGCACCTTCTTGTTCACCTTCTGGCTGTAATCCCGGGGCTTGGGGGCATGTGCAACGCCGCCGCCGGCCCACAGGGGCGAACGGATGCTCCCGTGACGGGCGCGTCCTGTTTTCTTCTGTCTCCAGGGCTTCTTGCCGCCGCCCCGGACTTCTCCCCGCGTCTTCGCGGACTGCGTTCCGAGTCTCGCGTTCGCAAGCTGGGCGACGACAACCTGGTGCATGGCGGGAACGTGTACAGGAGCGGCGAAAACGCCGTCCGAAAGCTGTACTTCCCCTACCGTTTCTCCCTGGAAGCTAACGAGTTTCAGGGTAGGCATATTATTTCCGGCCTCCTTCTCTGCCGACTACCCCTTCTTGTAAAGGGTCACCAGGCTGTTTTTCGCGCCCGGTACCGCACCCTTGACAAGAAGCAGGTTATTGTCGGAGTCCACTGCAACGACAACGAGATTTTTTACTGTGACCTTCTCGCCGCCCATTCTACCGGGCATCTTTTTGCCCTTGAAAACTCTTCCGGGGTAGCTGCTCGCGCCGCTCGAACCGCCGCGGCGATGCACCACGGACGCGCCGTGGCTCGCGTTCGAACCTGCGAAATGGTATTTCTTCACAACGCCGGCGAAGCCCTTACCTTTGCTCGTCCCGGAGATGTTGACCATCTCGCCCTCCGCGAAGAGGGTGACGTCGATCTGCTGGCCCACTGCGTACTCGTCTACAGATTCGACACGGAACTCGCGAAGAGTCTTCTTCGGTTCCACTTCCGCCTTCTCGAACAGCCCCTTGCGGGACTTGTTCAGCTTTCTCGGATTGGGCTCGCCAAATCCAAGGACGAGTGCGCTGTATCCGTCCTTGGAGGGAGTCTTCAAATCCACCACGGGGCACGGTCCAGCCTGAATTATCGTGACAGGCGTAGCTTGGCCCTGCTCGTTGTAAATCTGGGCCATTCCGAGTTTTTTCCCCAGAATACCGATGCTCATTACACTCCAACTCCTTTCAGCTCAGAGCTTCCCCTACAATTTAATCTGGATATCGACACCAGAAGGAAGGTTCAGCTGCATAAGCGCATCCATCGTTTTCTGCGTCGGGTTGATGATGTCGATGAGGCGCTTATGTGTCCGTGTTTCAAACTGTTCGCGCGCATCCTTGTCCTTATGAGGGGACTTCAGGATAGTTACTTTGTTTATCTCGGTGGGAAGGGGAATCGGGCCCGAGACCTTGGCGCCGCTCCGGTCCGCCGTTTCGGCGATCTGGGAAGCGGAACTGTCAAGAACCCGGTGATCGAAAGCCTTCAACCGAATACGAATTTTCTTTGCCACTGTGATCTCCCCTTTCAGGGGCTACTCTAGAATTTCGGTGACGACGCCGGCGCCGACCGTATGGCCGCCCTCGCGCACCGCGAAACGAAGCCCTTCGTCCATCGCTATCGGCACGATCAGCTCTACCTCGAACGTCGCGTTGTCCCCGGGAATGACCATCTCCACTCCCTCGGGCAACTTGATGCTTCCGGTCACGTCCGTCGTACGGAAATAAAACTGCGGCTTGTACCCCGCGAAGAACGGCGTGTGGCGTCCGCCCTCTTCCTTCTTCAAAACGTATACCTCGGCCTTGAACTTCGTGTGCGGCTTGATCGAGTTCGGCTTCGCCAATACCTGGCCCCGCTCCACGCCTTCCTTGTCCACGCCTCTCAGCAACACGCCGACGTTGTCTCCCGCCATCGCGCTGTCAAGGATCTTCCGGAACATTTCAAGCGAGGTCGCCACCGTCTTCGTGATGTCCCGCTTCATTCCGATGATCGCTACTTCCTCGCCGCCCTTGATGATTCCACGCTCGACTCTGCCCGTGACCACCGTGCCGCGGCCCGTGATCGTGAACACGTCTTCGATCGGCATCAGGAACGGACGGTCCACGTCGCGGACCGGCTCCGGTATGTAGCTGTCGCATGCGTCCATAAGCTCCCACACACACTTGCTGATCGGATCCTCGCGCGTTCCGTTCCCCTCTTCCATGACCTTCAGCGCCGATCCGCGGATTACAGGAATATCGTCGCCGGGGAACTCGTACTTGCTCAGTAGCTCGCGCACTTCCATCTCGACAAGGTCGAGAAGCTCCGGGTCGTCCACCTGGTCGGTCTTGTTCATGAACACCACCAACGCCGGCACGTTCACCTGACGGGCAAGAAGCACGTGTTCGCGCGTCTGCGGCATCGGGCCGTCCGCCGCGCTCACCACGAGAATCGCTCCGTCCATCTGCGCCGCTCCCGTGATCATGTTCTTGATGTAGTCCGCGTGCCCCGGGCAGTCGATGTGCGCGTAGTGACGGTGGTCCGTCTGGTACTCCACGTGCGCTATGTTGATCGTGATGCCGCGCTCTCTCTCTTCAGGCGCCTTGTCGATCATGTCGTACGCTGTGAACTGGGCAAAATTCGACGTCGCAAGACACTTCGTGATCGCCGCCGTCAGCGTCGTCTTCCCGTGGTCGATATGTCCGATCGTCCCTATGTTCAAATGCGGCTTCGACCTCTCAAATTTCTCCTTCGCCATTGTTCAATTCCCTCCTCGGAAAAATCGTTACTGCTTCAAATCAATAATTGTATGCGTTCCTCAGCCCTTGAGGACCTTATCGGCAACGTCGGAACTGACGGCCTCGTAGTGATGGAACTGCATGGAATACGCTGCCCGACCCGAGGTCTTGCTCCGAAGGTCGGTGGAATACCCGAACATTTCGGCGAGAGGAACGAATGCACGGACTATTCTGGTGTTCATCCGCATGTCCATTCCTTCGATCCGTCCCCTCCGTGAAGAGAGGTCGCCGATGACATCGCCTACGTAGTCCTCCGGGGTCACCACTTCGACGGACATGATGGGTTCCATGAGAACCGGCCCCGCCTTCCGCATAGCCTCCTTGAATCCCATGGAGGCGGCGATTTTGAAGGCCATTTCGGAGCTGTCCACTTCGTGGTAGCTTCCGTCGACAAGCGCCACCTTGACGCCGATAACCGGGTATCCGCCGAGTACGCCGTTGTTGAGCGCCTCTTCAAGACCCTTGGCGACTGCGTTGATGTATTCCTTGGGAACGACGCCGCCCACGATCTTATCCTCGAATTCGAAGCCCTTGCCTTCTTCGAGCGGCTCTACTTCGAAGACAACGTGGCCGTACTGGCCGCGTCCGCCGGACTGACGAACATATTTACCCTCGGCCCTTGCCGCGTTCTTGATGGCCTCACGGTAGGCAACCTGAGGTCTTCCGACCTTGACGTCGACGCCGAACTCTCTCTTGAGACGGTCGACGATGATCTCCAGGTGAAGCTCTCCCATACCGGAAATGATGGTCTGGGAGGTCTCTTCATCAGTGTAGGCCCGGAAAGTGGGATCTTCTTCCGAAAGTGCCGTAAGACCCTTCGTCAGCTTTATCTTATCATTTTTCGTCGCGGGTTCGACCGAGAGATGGATTACCGGCTCCGGGAAGACAAGCTTCTCGAGAAGTAGCGGTTTTTCCTCTTCGCAGAGGGTATCCCCGGTTTTCGTGTTCTTGAGCCCGGGAAGCGCGACGATCATGCCTGCAGTGGCCTCTTCCAGCTCCTCCCGCTTGTTCGCGTGCATCCTTAGAATACGTCCCACGCGCTCGCGGCTGCGGGTGCTGGAGTTGTAGATGGCCGTTCCCTTCGAAAGCGCGCCGGAATAGATACGCGTAAAGACAAGTCTTCCGACGAAAGGATCAACCGCGATTTTGAACGCAAGCGCGGTAAACGACTCTTCCGTGCTGCTCTGCCTGAGGATCTCCTCTTCCGTTGTGGGTTCCGTCCCCTTGATGGGAGGAAGATCAACGGGGCTGGGAAGATAGTCCACAACAGCGTCGAGCAGCGGCTGTACTCCCTTGTTTTTGAACGCCGATCCGCAGATGACCGGAACGATCTTCAGCGCGACGGTAGCGGTGCGAATAGCTTTCTTGATCGTTTCCGCAGGGACATCTCCTCCGTCGAGATAGACTTCCATGATCTGTTCGTCGTAATCCGAGAGAATCTCCAACATGGAATCACGGGCAGCCTTGGCCTCGTCCGCAAGCGCGGAAGGAATCGGCACAAAGTGAGGGTCGGTTCCAAGATCGTCGGTGTACTGAATTCCACGGAATTCAACAAGGTCGATCATTCCTGTAAAACTGTCCTCGACGCCGATCGGAATCTGGACGGGAAGCGGCTTGGCTCCAAGCTTTTCCTTGATGCCCCGGACGACGTTCTCAAAATCGGCACCGACACGATCCATCTTGTTCACGAAGGCAACTCTCGGCACGTGATACTTGTCCGCCTGACGCCAGACCGTCTCGGACTGCGGCTCGACTCCGCCAACAGCACAGAAGACCGCTACAGCGCCGTCGAGGACTCTCATTGAACGCTCGACCTCAACGGTGAAATCCACGTGCCCGGGCGTATCAATTATATTAATATAATGATCGTGCCACATGCACGTCGTAGCAGCGGAGGTAATGGTAATCCCCCGCTCTCGCTCCTGGTCCATGTAGTCCATGGTGGCGGCGCCTTCGTGCGTTTCGCCCATTTTGTAGTTTTTTCCGGTGTAGAAAAGAATTCGCTCAGTGGTCGTCGTCTTGCCCGCGTCAATATGGGCGGCGATTCCAATGTTGCGGATACTCTTCATATCAAGTTTTTGCATTTCCTACCACCAAGCCTCGTTTCCTGCAGAACACTGCATCGTATTGTATCTGTAGACTACTCTAATTACCAGCGGTAATGGGCGAACGCACGGTTGGCCTCCGCCATCTTGTGTGTATCTTCCTTCTTCTTGATGGAAGCGCCTTCGTTCTTGCAGGCATCCATGAACTCTCTGGCCAGTCTTTCCGCCATGGGCATCCCCTTCTTGCTCCGGGAATAGTTCAGGATCCATCGGATGGAGAGCACCTGCGCCCTTTCGGCGGGTACCTCCACCGGCACCTGATAGGTCGCGCCGCCGACACGGCGCGGACGAACTTCCACGAGAGGACGGACGTTCTCCATGGCCTTCTTGAAGACCTCGAAGGGCTCCGTCTGGAGCTTCTCTCCGGCGATATCGAGCGCGTTGTACATAATCCGCTCGGCAACGCTCTTCTTTCCCTTCCGCATCAGGCTGTTGATGAACTTGCCCAGTGCGGGACTGCCGAACTTTGTATCCGGCGTCGCTTGGCGCTTCTTGACATGCCCCTTACGCGGCATTGGTCAACCCCTCCTCAAAATAACAAAAAACACGCCGCAAAACCCTACTTGGGTTTCCGGGCGCCGTACTTGGAGCGGGATCTCTTGCGATTCTCCACGCCTCCACAGTCGAGTGTTCCCCGAATAATGTGATACCGGACTCCGGGAAGGTCTTTCACTCTTCCGCCACGAACAAGAACCACCGAGTGCTCCTGCAGGTTGTGGCCGATTCCCGGAATGTACGAGGTAACCTCGATACCGTTGGTGAGGCGGACTCGGGCAACCTTCCGCAGAGCCGAGTTGGGCTTTTTCGGCGTCACCGTGTACACACGCGTGCAGACACCCCTACGGGCGGGATTTCCCTGCAGCGCAGGCGAATCGCTCTTGCGCCTCTTCTCTTCCCTGCCATGACGTATAAGCTGATTAATCGTTGGCACGCAACTTCCTCCTTCCATCTGTTCTTCGTATTCTGGGCAAAGCAAAATATTTCCCGAAAAACCCTTTTCCGTTGTTTTCCGGATACCCGCCCATCTATCCTGCTATTCCCGCCGCCGAAGCTCCTCGCGTGATCGCGCAAGCTCGTCCGAGACGGAGCATACTGTCGACACGTTCAACTGGAATATTGTGCCGCCGCGCTTCTTCTTCGAGGTTTCCTATCACTGAAGGGTCCGCATCTTCCGCAATAAAGAGCTTCCGGAGCCGTCCGGCCTTGAGGGTGCGCCGTACTTGGCGTTCTCCCGTCACTCTGTTCGGGACTGCGAGTTCATTTAAAGGCAATAGAATCCCTCCTGTGCCAAAAGCACCACGGAATAATAACAAAAAGGCGGGAGCAATGTCAAGCAAAAAATACTCCCGCCTTCAGCGTCTTTATCTTTTCTCTACCTGAAACACAGGCGCGGCATTGCTATTCTTCCGTTTGCACGGTCTGGGCGTATGTGCGTACCCCCTGGAATCGTTCAACTCCGGTTCCGGCAGGAATGAGATGTCCGATGATAACGTTTTCCTTCAGCCCTTCAAGGGGATCGATCTCTCCCTTGACTGCCGCCCCTGCGAGCACCTGGGCGGTCTGCTGAAACGACGCCGCGCTGAGGAAGCTGTCGGTGGCCAGCGCCGCCTTCGTGATGCCGTGGACGAAAGGCTTTACTTTCGGCCCCTCGCGGAGTTTCCGGACGAAGGTCACCCGTTGGATGATCTTCTTCTCCTCTTTCTTGTGTCCTCCCATCGGTCGGACGACGAGTTCCCTGATGCCGTTTCCTGCGGGGTCCGTCGGGTCGGCGCCGCCGGAGAGTTTTTCTATGACCGTCTGATTGACCTCCTGCCCGGCCTCCGCGAGCACATTTCCGCGGGCGTCGACGACGGGATCAAGAAGAATCTTTCCGTAGACCCTGGCGGAGAGGAGTTCTCTCAGGAAGTGATCCCTTGAGAACACCGCCCCCTCTATTTCGACCGCGCCGATACGCCCTTCGAGAATTCCCTTGATCACCCGCTCGTCCACAAGCTGGGGAAGATCGGAGATGGAGTTCCCTTCGCTGTCGATAGCACGCGTGAGCGACTTGCCCCACTTCTCCTTCAGACTTTCCTCAAGGATATCAAGAAGATTGACCCGTTCCACCGAGTGCCACACCATCACGCTCTTCACGCCGCGCTCTCTGCATATGGCGGCGTCCTCCAGCGTAAAGACTCTGTCGGCCTTTGCGACAGACTCGCCGTCCGCGACAATACCATCTGCAATGTAGGCAGTGTCGACGAGCTTTTCAAGAAGCGCCTCGTCGCGTACCAGCAGCGGCGTCGGATCGTTCGAGGTGACGATGGCCAGCTGACCGAGCGTCAAACGCGTTCCAGCCTCTATCCTTCTGCCGTCCGCGGACTGGAAGGCTTCGATGAGTTCGAGCCCCTCCAGCTGCTTCCTGAACGCCGCTTCACCCACCACAAGGTTGAACTGTTTCCCTTCCGTATCCGTAAGGACCGCAGAGGAGATCAGCATTCCGGGGCGGAGAATCGTCCGGATCGCCTCTTCGTCGAGCGGCTTGCCAAGGTGCTGCAAAACAGCTTCATTCATCTTCTGCGCACTCACGTCTTTCAACGGTATCCCAGTGAAGATGCGCACCGCCTCGTCGATGTTCCGTTCGTTCTCGCGGACGATCTCCGCCGTTTCGGCGTCGATGTCGTCCGTCCACACAAGATCTCCGGCGACGAAGGACGTATCCCCCTCCTCGTTGATCTTGACGCGGTTCACCGGAGCCACCTTCCTGAGAATGACCTCGATGTGCTTGTTGCTGATCGAGACGCCCTGCGAGCGGTAGACTTCCTGTATTTCGTCCACAAGCGAGCGCTGCACCGCCTCGATTCCCTCAACCTCGAGGAGCTGCTGCGGGTCGAAATTCCCCTCGGTGAGTTTGTCGCTCTTGAGGACGCTGTCCCCTTCGTTCACCAGGAGATTCTGGTTTATGGGGATGTTGTAGGTGACTTTTTCCTCGACGTCGCCGTTTTCGGAGGTGATGATAACCTTGCGTTTCCCCTCCATGACGCGGACTTCCGTCACGCGGCCATCCACGCCTGCGAGGAAGGCCACCTTCTTCGGACGCCGGACCTCGAAGAGCTGTTCAATTCGAGGAAGACCCTGGGTGATGTCCTCTCCCGTGAGACGGACGCCGCCCGTGTGGAAGGTCCTCATCGTGAGCTGCGTTCCCGGTTCGCCGATGGACTGCGCGGCGACGACCCCGACGGCCTCTCCCATGGGAACTTCCTTTCTGGTGGCCAAGTCCATGCCGTAGCATACCTGGCAGATGCCGTGCCGCAGCGCGCAGCTCAGCGGGCTGCGGACCCAGACTTCTTCAATGCCGGCTCTCTCTATGATCCTCGCCTTCTCGTCCGTGATGCACTCTCCGGACACCACGATCATCTCGCCGGTCTCCGGATATGCAATATCATGCAGCGACGTTCTGCCGTAGATACGCTCCGAAAGCGGGATCATGATTTTTCCGTCCTGTGTCAGCGGCCGGATACATACCCCCTGGGTAGTACCGCAGTCGTGCTGCGTGATGATCAGGTCCTGCGCCACGTCCACCAGGCGGCGGGTAAGGTATCCCGACTTGGCGGTTCTAAGGGCCGTGTCGGCAAGTCCCTTTCGGGCGCCGTGCGTCGAGATGAAGTACTCGAGCATGTTCATCCCCTCGCGGAAGTTCGCGGTGATCGGATAGTCGATGATGCGCCCCGACGGGTCGGACATCAGGCCGCGGATTCCGGCCATCTGTCCCATCTGGCTGCGGCTTCCCCCGCGCTCCGGAGTCGCTCATCATGCGGATGGGGTTCGTCCTGTCCATGTGGTCGACGATGCTGTCCGCTATGGCGCGCGACGTCTCCGACCACAGGTTCTCCTTCTGGAAGAGGTACTCGTCCGGGGTGAGGATACCCATGTTGTACTCGGATTTCAACTCTTCGTCCTGCTCCATGGCCTTCGCCGTGAGCTCGCGCTTTTCCGGAGGAATGATGATCGACTGCACGCCGAAGCTGATGCCGCTGACCGTCGCCCAGTGGTACCCCAACGACTTGATGTTGTCGAGCATCGTCACCATGGAGACACGGTCGACGAGGTCGAACGCCCTGTCGAGCAGGTGTCCGAGGTCTTTCTTGCCGAGCTGTCTGTTGATGAAGCGCAGCGGTTCGGGAAGCCGGCTGTTGAAGATAACGCGCCCCGGAGAGGTTTCGATCCATTTACCCTCCACTGCGCCGAGGGCATGGTCCCACTCTTTGCGGCGGCGGAGGAAGATACGGCTGTTCACCTTGGTGACGCCGTGGTGGAAGGCTGCGAGCGCATCGTCGATGTCGCTGAAGTACATTCCGTCGCCGGGAAGCCCATCGCGCATGTCCGTCAGGTAGTAGATGCCGAGCACGATGTCCTGCGTCGGAGTCATGACGGGGCGGCCGCTCGCGGGAGACAGCAGGTTGTTGGCGGAGAGCATGAGCAGTCTCGCCTCGGTCTGCGCCTCGATGGAGAGCGGCACGTGGACAGCCATCTGGTCACCGTCGAAATCGGCGTTGAACGCAGTGCAGACCATAGGGTGAAGTCGGATGGCCTTGCCTTCCATGAGCACGGGCTCGAACGCCTGGATGCCGAGTCTGTGGAGCGTCGGCGCCCGGTTGAGCATGACCGGGTGGTCCTTGACTATTCCTTCAAGGATCTCCCAGATCTCCTCCCGTCCGCGTTCGATGAGGCGCTTCGCGCTCTTGACGTTGGGGGCGAGGTTGCGCTCGACGAGCTGCCGGATGACGAACGGTTTGAAGAGCTCGAGAGCCATCTGCTTCGGCAGGCCGCACTGGTAAATCTTGAGGTGCGGGCCGATGACGATGACGGAACGGCCGGAGTAGTCGACACGCTTTCCGAGCAGGTTCTGGCGGAAGCGCCCCTTCTTGCCGCGCAGGAGGTCGGTGAGACTCTTCAGGGGACGGTTCCCCGCGCCCAGAACGGCCTTGCCCATGCGCCCGTTGTCGATGAGGGCATCCACGGCCTCCTGGAGCATGCGCTTCTCGTTCCGGATGATGATCTCCGGCGCTTTCAGCTCCTGGAGCTTCTTCAGACGGTTGTTCCGGTTGATGACCCTCCGGTAGAGGTCGTTGAGGTCGGATGTGGCGAAGCGCCCTCCGTCGAGCTGCACCATGGGGCGCAGGTCGGGCGGGATAACCGGAAGCACTTCGAGGATCATCGCATTCGGCGCGGCGTTCCCCTTGCGGAAGTCCTCGGCAACCTGGAGGCGCTTTATGAGTTTGCGCTTCTTCTGCCCCGCGCTCTCCGAGACCTCCTCGCGGAGCGCCGCGACAAGCTGCTCCATATCCATTATGGAGAGCAAGGCCTGGACGCCCTCCGCTCCGATGCCGGCGGAAAACTTCTTGTCGTAGGCCACGCAGAGGTCGTACTCGCGCTCGATGATGATGTCGGCGTACATGTAGGGCGAAAGCCCCGGTTCGATTACAAGGTAGCAGGGATCCTCGACCGTGATGGCTTCCTTCTGGGCGGTGAAGCGGCCGGGATACTTCTGGTTGTACGATCTGCACTCGTTCTCGGAGAGCATGCCCCCCTTGGCGAAGGGGAGATGTACGGCGGCGGTGACGATGAACGCCTCCGCATTACCGATGTATGCGCGCTCCTTTTCGAAGGCCTCGTCCCCGAAACGTTCCTTCAAGCGCTCCACCTCGCTGGCGGAGACGATATCTCCGTCTGCGAAGAGAGAGCCCTCGGGTGCGGCGACAAGTTTGAATGCGGTCTCCACCTTGAAAAGCTCGTCGCCGTACTCCGTTTTGTAACGGGAGACCTGATTCGCGGAGACGACATCGCCCTCGTTCACCGGGAGGTCGTCCACGGTAAGGATTCTGTAGGCTTCCTCCGCCTTGAATTTGGGATCATAGTGGGTATGGATGCGGACTTCGCTCTCGGAGATGATG
>CAXXRY010000007.1:0-9395 GCA_963668335.2 Aminobacteriaceae bacterium
TCAAACTGGAGACGCTTCTTTCCACCGTCGAGAGAATCACCGGCATACCCTCCGCCAGAAAGAGCGCTGTGAAGGGACGGAATGCCGCCTCGGCAATTCTTTCCTTTACGGAAGGAGATGCGGAGTTGGCGAGAAAAATCATCGGCGAATTCCTCACGCTAGCCCCGCCGCTCCTGCTCTCTATGCGCGAGGCCTTCGACCGGAAGGACAGGGAAAAGCTCCGTCTGCTTTCTCACAGACTCAAGGGGAACCTTGCATATTTCGGCGAAGGTGAAGCATTTCTTCTTGCCGAGGCCCTGCACCGGGAGATCGACAACCTCTCCGACGAGGCCGTCGCGGCGACCTTGCTCCGCCTTTTTTCAGAGAGCGAACACCTTATTGAAGAACTGGAAAGCGAAGAGGAAGCCGCCCGATGACTACGGACGCTTCCTCTTGTTTTTCATTATTACACGATTACCCGGCTGCCGATATCCTCACCGCTTTTTGATTCTATACCCTTCTCATGCTTCCCGCAATTTTACCTGCAATCAGCCCGACCACAGTCGGAAGAAGCCAGGGGAATCCCTGCTGGTTCAACGGCATGAAAGAAACGATCGACTCCATCCATTCGACGGTGAATCCGGCCGTCTTCGTCGCATCGAAAAAGCCGAAGAGCAACGCAACCAGAATTCCTCCTATAAGCATAGGACGCTGCGCCTTGACATCAAGAAAGAACGTACCGAAAATAATGACGATCAGCGCTGGATAGAGCAGCGCCAGAAACGGCACGGTATATCCGACGATCCTCGACAACCCCACCAAACCCAGAGCAAAACCGCAAATACTCGACGCGATCACAACCACCGGGTACTTCAAGACGCCGCCGGAGATCTGCTCGAAGAATGCTCCCGCCGTCGCGGTGAGGCCGGCGCTCGTTGTGAAGCACGCCAACGCCATAAGAAGCGCGAAAATCATCATTCCGAGCCTTCCGTAGAGATGCATTGTCACCTTCAGCGGAAGGTCCCCCAAGGTCGCCTCCGGATAGACGCCGCCAGCGCTCGCCCCCAGCCAGGTAAGGCTCAACTGCGTCACGCCGAGCAAAACAACCGTCACCAGACCGACCTTGACAAGATTGCGCTGCTGAGCACCCGGCTCCGTAATGCCTTGCAGAGTAAAGACATTCAGTATCCATCCGCCCATCAGCACGGCTGCGATGGCGTTCATCGTGTTATACCCGAAGTTGAAACCGACGCCGAAAGCCGCCTTGGTGGTTACGGTGCTTGCTACGGGCATGGCGATGGGCGTCAGAATCCCCTTCGCAGCGATGGCGCCGATAAACAAAACAAGCGCCGGTGAAAGCACTTTCCCCAAGCGGTCGACGACCGCTGTCCGGTTGAGGCACACGTAGGCGTTCAGCACAAAGAACACTCCGAGGGTCATTACGATGCTGATCTGAGGGAAGAACGGCAGTATCGACATCTCATGCGTTGCCGACGCAACACGGGGAAGGATGAACACCGGCCCGACGACGAGCATCAGAATACCGCCGAAAAGCTTGCCCCAGAACGGCGTTAGAATTTCTCCGGCCATGTGGGCAATGCCGACGCGGTCCTTCGCCATGGCGAGGTATCCAAGGTACGCGATAATCGTATTCACAAAGAAATACCCGAAACCTGCGATGAGCCAGAGCGATCCGGTATCAAACCCGAGTTTTCCGGGGAAGATGATGTCCCCCACGCCGAAATGTGCGCTGAACAATGCCAAACCCACCGTGAGCACTGCGCCGGTACGAAGATCCTGTTGCGACATAGTTTTTGCCCCTCCCTTTACCGTAGTATGAATGTGCCGCCGCTATGCCTTAAAAAGCGAAGACGGAGCCGGCTCCCATAGTTGCAAACATTTCATCGAATGCCGCATACAGGGCGGATTGCGCGCGGAATCCCGTACAGTGACCTGCCGCAACCAGAGAAGGTGAAAACTCCTTCAGCGCCGACACTGTTTTCTGAATACGTTCCTTCGACGCCTCCACGAGATGAAGGCCGCCTATAACAGCCTCCACATGCTCTCCGGGCTTGATCGAATGTTTAAGAATATTGATGATCCCCGCGTGGCTGCACCCCGTCACCACAACTGCGCCTTTGCCCTTCACTCTGGCGACGAGCGCGATATCGTCAGGCATCGCATCGGGTACCACGCACCCTTTTTCATCCGAAGTATACAGCGCAATACCAACCTCCTCGAAATCAGTCGTTCGGGGCACTTCTCCCGTCGTCTCAAGACCGGGCATCATCTGCAACCGCTCAGAGAAGAGAAAAAGGCTTCCTCCGGCCGCCTGAATATCGAGCGGTTCATCCCCCTGCATCACTCCCACATGCCGGAAGAACGGAGCCGTGATAAAATTCGGGCGGAAAAGCGCCGGATGCGCGATAACCGGGACATCGCGCCGCCCGATGGCCTTCAGAATTTTCGAGAGTCCCTGCGTATGGTCGTAGTGACAGTGAGTCAGTACAACCGCGTCGGTTTCCCCGAGAGGAATTTTCAGCTGTTCGATATTGTAGAGCAGCGCATCCGGATTCTGCCCCACATCGACAAGGACTCGCTGTACATTTCCGTTGTGTTCCGCCTCCAGCCAGAATGAAACCCCGTGCTGACCGAGAAGCGGACTTTCGTAAGGAACGCTGTCCTCCGCAAGAACCGTTACCCTGAGCGCATCCAACAATTTGCACCATCTCCAATACCGTGTTTTTTCCTCGCATCCCGCGGGCTATACTAAAAGAGCAAACCTCCAACCGTTTCAACACACTGAATCCCGTACACGCAACTCGTCTTCAACGGACTCGTTATAATTCCAGGATCGTTCCCACCCCCGCCCACTCGACATTACCGGCCTTCGAGGCTAACTGCCATGCGGAATGAATCCCCGTGCAGTGGCACGGTCTCCACACGTCCACCTGAAAACGCGCCGCGAGAGCGGACGTTACCCTGTCCACATACTCTTCGGAGCAATCTCCAAGATGCATTCCTCCAATCACCGCATGAAACGCTTTCGTTCCAAAAGTACGTGACACTTTCTCCAGGATATTCACCACCCCGGCGTGCGCGCAGCCAAGGATGACGCTTATACCGCGTTCTCCCTTCACCACAAGGGAAATATCGTCTCTGAAAGGATCCGTTTCAAATGCTCCGTCCTTCAGAGGAATCACAAGGTGTCCGGGAGTATAGACGAACTCCGGTTCTCTCTCTTCGAGAGGGATCTCCAGTGCGAAAATATTTTTTGATATTCGGGTTGTTCCCCGTACCGGATGAAACACAACGGAATTCCTGTTGAGATGACACCCTATGAATACAACGTTTCCTTTCTTTGCACGCATATGCGCATCCCCGACATTTTCGTGAGCCCACAAATGCGTTTTTTCCACTCTTAAAAGAAGACGTCCAAGTCCTCCGGCATGGTCAAAATGTCCATGACTGAGCACGATATGGTCGAGAGTCGTCAGATCGACGCCGAGCAGGGGAGCGTTCGCGAAAAGCGCATCCTTCTGCCCGGTATCCATCAAAAGAGACTCGCCGTCGGCAGAGAGATGAATACTCAAACCATACTCCGGAGTCAAATCCGATCTCGAAGTATAGTTTTCCACCAGAATAGTCGCTTTCATAGAGCTCCTCCTTTATTTGATTCCCATGAGATCGGGCAGCCACAGCGATATACCGGGAACGAGCGTAATGAGCACAAGCGCGATTATGCTCGCTATCAAAAAAGGAACCACTTTCAAAGAGACTTCCTTTAACGAGACTCCGCCGACGTTGGAGGCCATGAAGATATCGAGACCAACGGGTGGAGTGATCATTCCTATTGCGAGATTCACCGTCATGAAGACGCCGAAGACAAGCGGATCGACGCCGATGCTTCGCACAACGGGCAACATGATCGGGACAAAAATATAGTATGCCGAAGCGGCGTCGATGAAACACCCGGCAACGAGGAGAATCGCGTTGATCACAAGCAGAAGAACGTACTTGTTCGAACTTATGGAAAGCATGCTCTCCGCGAGAGAAGCGGCTATCTGCGCCGATGTGAGCAGCCATGCGAAGACTCCCGCAAACGCGATGATGAACATTACCACGGCCGAACTGACGCTCGCATCCACCAGGAGCCGCCATATATCGCGCACTCCAATCTCCCTGTAAATGAACATACCGACGAATAAACCGTACACTACGGCCACTCCAGCGGCCTCGGTCGGCGTGACAAAACCTCCGTAGATACCGCCAAGAATGAATACAGGCGCCAGCAACCCCCACACAGTCTCTTTCAACGCATACCAACGCTCTTTCCAACTGCTTTTAGGGTTGCATTCGAGCGTCATACCGCTGTTCCTGATCGAAATGAATCCGGCGACGATGAGTGAGAATCCAATCAACAGACCGGGCACAATACCCGCTATGAACAGACGCCCTATGGAGACCTCCGCCAGAACGCCGAACACGACGAACGCGATGCTCGGCGGGATAATGATGCCGATATTACCCGATGAAGCGACCAGCGCGCACGCGAACCCTCTGTCGTATCCCGCCTTCACCATCGCAGGAATAAGAATGACGCCTATCGAAGCAACCGTGGCCGGTCCCGAACCGGAAATGGCGGCAAAAAAACAGGAGACAAGCACAGTGACGATAGCGAGCCCTCCCGGAACATGCCCCACCAGGACATTCGCAAATCGTACGAGGCGCCGCGAAATTCCCGCATACTCCATGATCACCCCGGCAAGAACAAAAAAGGGAATCGCAAGCAGAGTGAACTTTCCGAGCGAGGCGTACATCACCAGAGGGAACATAGCGACGGGAAAGCCGAAAATAGCCATCGACACAATAGCGGCCAAACCCAGCGCAATTGCAATCGGCGTACCTATGAGCAAAAACAAGAAGAAAAGACCGAATAAAATCCACGCCATCAGATCACATCCGTTTTCAACGTCTTCATCGTGCGCCGGTCCTTCTCAGAGAAGTCCAGCATCCATGCGCGACCCGGACGATAATAACAAGAGCGCCAAGCGGAACGGATACGCCGGCGACCCACTCGGGAAGTCCCATGGCGGGCGTCCGCTGATCAAACATGATTTGGCTCCCCAGCATGTCCACCCCGTACTTGAGCAGAAGAACCATGAGAGCAATCGTTAGTGCGGAGGACAAAAAAAGAGCAATTTTTCTATTACGTTCACCCAGTCGTTCCGTGAAGAACGTAAAGCCAAGATGTGCGTTTCTTCTCCATGCGAGAGACGCTGCAAAAAAACTGTTGTACACAAAAAGGATAACGACCAGCTCCTCCGAAAAAGCCCACGAGGCGTGAATGAAATACCTCGACATAACGTTACCGAAATTGATAATCACCATCACGGAGAGGCTTACGACGACAAAAAGCTCCTCGATGAAATCCAAATACTTCATACAACGCCAACCTCCTGAAAAAACAAAAAGGAGGCGGTGAAAAACCGCCCCCGCAGAACAAGTACGTTACTTTTCGTAACCGAAAGCCCGCAACAGTTCCAGTCCCACCAGTTCTTCGTACTCGTCGTAAACAGGCTGCACAGCAATACGGAATGCCTTGACCTGCTCCGCAGTAAGATCGGAGACCTCCATCTTCTCTTTGAATTCCTCTATGAGCTGCGCGTTCTTCTCACGAGAAAGGGACTTCTGATATTCCATCGCCTCAAGAGCGGCACCGGAAAACATCTTTTTCTCCTCGTCGGAGAGACGTCCCCAAAACGCGGTGCTCGCCGACATGATGATAGGATCGTAAGAAGCGTTCCACATCGTCATATACTTCTGGACCTCCTGCACGCGGGCGGACGCGATGACATCGGGAGGATTTTCCTGACCGTCCACGGTTCCCTGCTGCAATGCCGCGAAAAGCTCTCCGAAGTTGATAGCGGTAGGGTCGGCGCGCAGCGCCTTGAACATCGCGATGTACATCTTGTTGGTCGGTATACGGATCTTCAGCCCCTTGATATCGTCAGGAGAAAGAATCGGCCGAACGTTGTTCGTCACCTGGCGGAAACCGGACTCTCCGAAAGCAAGGGGCACTATCCCCTTCTCCCCTACCAGTTTGAACAGCATCTTTCCGCCCTCGCCGGCGAGCGCCTTGTCGGCTTCCTCGTAAGAGGGGACGAGCCAAGGCATCAGCGGCACCGTGAATTTGGGATCCACAGTGGTATAGATGATCGTCGAGCGCATGTCGATATCCGTCGCGCCCATCCGGAGCATTTCGAGCCCCTTGATAATATTGCCCGCAGCCAGCTGGTCGCTCGGGAAAAGATCGACCGTGTACTTTTCAGCGCTGCGCTCCCGAATCAACTCAGCGAATTTCTTCGCCCCCTCGAACCAGGTCGAGTTTTCCGAAACCGCGATACCAAACTTCAACCGAATCGGAGAGGCGTCAGCCGAAACACAGGCTGTAAAAAGGAAAACCCCCATCACCAGAACTGCCGTGAACCCCCAAAAAAACTTTCTCATTCTTTGTTTCCCTCCTTTTTCTTATACATCCGGCTGCAACAAAAAGGCTCTTCCGCTACCTCAGCCTTTCTTCAAAAGATGAATTTCCACCGACGCAGTCGTGGAAGAGAGCCCCTTCGTAAAGTGATACTCCAACGCCTGGCACGCTTTTTCCAAATTCCGGTCCTCCAGAGCATCCACGATAAGAATATGTTCCTGGAGCGTGGCGTCCATACGCCCCGGTAGCCGCAACGCATGGATTCCCCCGAAATAAATCCGGTCCACAAGCCGGTTCATCACATCGAAAATCATCGGATTGTAGTAGATTTTATGCAGATAAAGATGCTGCTCGTTGTCGTGTTCCATGAACTCGAACGGGTCGTTTCGTTCCATTGCGCCGCGCTGCTTTTCCATGATGAGGCGCAGAGCGCATATATGTTCGTCCGTGATCAGAGGAACCACTCGGCGCAGCAGATACCCCTCGAGCGCCATGCGGAGCTCATACATATAGTTCGCTTCCCCGACGGTCAGTTCGCACACGACAACCCCCTGGTTGGGAATAATCCTGACAAAGCCTTCCAACTCCAGTTTCTGCAGCGCCTCCCGAACAGGAGTCTTGCTCATCTCCAGCTTGGACGCCAGAAGATTCACCGAGAGAGCATCTTCACGGGTCAAATTTCCCCTTATGATGAGGTCTTTGATTGCTTGGTACGCCGATTCGCTTTTGCTTTTCTCTCTGCGTTCAAGATTCAGCATCTTTTCGGATACCCTCCAAATTAATTCAACCTTCACTCTTGACTGTGTAGCATCTAGCCGATATATCGGTTAGATGCTACACGAAATCTTGCATTATTTCAATACCCCAATCTTTTTTTTCGACGTCACAAATTGCGCTCAATCAGTAAGACCTCTCTCAAGCATCGCCAACACGCTTGACTTCGCGTGCGTTGTGGTGTATTTTTTGATAGTTAGATTACACTAACTTTAGCCGTCAGCCAGAGTAGCTTCAAACAATATACAGAAACGCAACATATACGAAACACAACAGGAACACATACTCTATATACTTAAATATAGCATTTTCAACCAATTACTTAGGAGGGGACACTATGACACGCGAGATTCGACGTACGATTACGCTCAAAATGACCATGATGACCGCTACGATGCTTCTTTTGGCGGTAATCTCGACAGCAGCTCTTTCGCTCCACCGTTTTACGGCATTTTTCACCGAAGAGGTGCAGCGCGAAGCGGACAGGGGGGTGGAAGGGCTCCAGCATACGCTGAACACCATGCTCTCCTCGGCGGGAAGCACGGCGGCCGTTCTGGCGAATACGCCCGCTCTCAGGGAGGCCATCCTTTCCGGCTCTTCGGACAGAATAGCGGAAGAGTTGCGCTTCCTGACATCGCGCAACAGGGAGGAAGAGGGAATGCCCGATTTCGTAGCCGTCGCCGACTCCAGGGGCGTTGTCCTGGCGCGTACGCACAGTCGACGAACCGGCGATTCCATCGCCTATCAGCGCAGCACGGCGCTCGCCCTCAAAGGGAAAACAGCCGCCGCCATCGAGCGAGGAACCGAAATTCTTTTGACCGCACGAGCCGGCGTTCCTGTAAAAGATGAAAAGGGGATCGTCCATGGCGTGATAAGCGTCGGCTACGACCTCTCTAAAATCGCCCCCATGGATGCGGTAAAAAAACTCTTCGGAACCGAGGTGACGCTTTTCGGCGGCGACGTGCGGTACGCCACCACCATCGAACAGAACGGCGCGCGAGCAACGGGCACGAAGCTCGACCCATCCGTCGCGAAGCGGGTTCTCGAGGAAAAAGAGATTTACAGAGGGAGGACGGAAATATTGGGCGTTCCTTTTCTTACTACATACAAGCCGCTTCTCTCCCCCGACGGCGAAGTGCTTGGCGCGCTCTTCGCAGGCAAGAGCATGACAGGCCTCATCGACGAGACGAAGAACTTTCTCGTCTTTCTCGCGCTCGCGACCGGGGGGCTTCTTTCCTTGTTCCTGATAATCACGGTTCTCTTCGCGCGGCGGCTTGCCCGCCCGCTGAAACTTCTCGTCGCCATGTTCCGTCGCGTCGAGGAGGGGGATCTCTCCTTCACGACGGATCTTTCGCTCGCAGGGCGCGGAGACGAGACCGAAGCGCTGCTCTCCTCGTTCGGCACAATGCTCGTGGCGCAGCGAGGTATGATAGCAAATGCGCGCAGAAGCGCGGCGCTGACTGCGGAGAAGGCGCAATGCCTTTCGGGCCTGGCCTCGGAAACAGCCGAAGCAATGGAGAGGATCAAAAATCAGGTAGAGCGTCTTGCCAGCCTCGCGGCACACAACGCCGCAGCCCTCCAGGAGAGCGATGCCGGAGTTCAGCAGATCGCGAGTTCGGCAAGCGAGACGGCGTGCTCATCGACGGAAGGAGCGGAGGCTGTGGTAAAAACAGCGATAATCAGCCGGGAAGCGGGGGGGAAAGTCCGCGAGACGGTGCTCGCGATTCGCGGGCTGGGAGAACGATCCTCGGAGGTAGCAGCGTCCATGAAACATGTGCAGCGCTCCGTCGAAAACATCACTTCGTTCATAGGGCGCATCGCCTCCATCGCCGACCAGACGAATCTCCTCGCCCTGAACGCCGCCATCGAGGCGGCGCGGGCCGGGGAAGGGGGAAGAGGTTTCGCGGTAGTGGCCGACGAGGTGCGCAAACTCGCCGAGGAAACGAGTCTGGCGGCGCGAGAAGTCAAAAAGATCGTCGACGAACTCGGAGGAAACGCGCACGCATCCTTCTCCTCCATGCAAGAGATGAACGGTATCATGGAGGGGACCATTCTCAAAGCGGAGGATGCAGGCAAGCAACTCGACGGAGCGCTCCGCGAGATCGAGCGCATCAGTGAAACCATTCAGAGCATCGCTGCGGCGTCGGAAGAACAG
>CAXXRY010000008.1:0-28738 GCA_963668335.2 Aminobacteriaceae bacterium
CAATGAATCCTTCGGGAACGAGGCATTTCGCCGCATACACCGGAAGATCCTCGGCTCCCAGATGCACCCCGTCCGCTCCTGATACGAGCGCAACATCCAAACGGTCGTTGACGATGAGCGGAATCCCGCGCGGACGACACAATACAAGAAGACGCTGTGCCGTTTCATACAGTTCACGTCCCGTCATCTCCTTGTCCCGCAGCTGGATCATCGTCGCGCCGCCCAGAATCGCTAATCGGGCCTGTTCTTCGAGAGAGCGAGGCGTTCCCGCAGCGCTGTCGGGAATAACGTACACCCTCAACGCTTTTGTTATCCGTTCCGTTCTGTTCATTCTTTTACATCCTCCACTCTCCACGCTTCGCGAAGCAACTCCTCCGGTTGCGTCTCGTGCAGCGCATCCAACAAACGCGCCTGAAAGGTCCCGGGGCCGCTCGATTTCTTTCCGGCACGTTCCGCCGCCAACCGAAAAAGAACGGAAGCGCAGACAACGCCGGCTGAGATACTGGAAGCCGTTGTACTCAGGGTGAGCATCAAGGAGCCCAGCACGCACCCTCCGCCTGTGATCCGACCGAGCAACGCGCTTCCTCCCCGCACCGACAAAACAGTATCACCGTCGCTCAGTACATCCGTCTCGCCAGTAGCGCAGACGAGCGAACGCGTCTTTTCAGCAACTGTTCTGACGGAACGGACGATGGACGTGTAGCTTCCCTCCGAATCCACTCCCTTAACGCCGGCATTCTCCCCTGCAAGAAGTGAGATTTCTCCGCGGTTTCCCTTGATTGCTGCAAACCGATAGTCACGGAGCAACGCGTCGACGAGCTGTCTGCGAAATGACGCCGCGCCGTACCCTACGGGATCGAGCAGCGTAACGCTTCGATTTTCCTTTGCGGCGGTAAGTGCGTTCCGAATGAGAAGTTCCCGATCCTCCGATGGGGCGCCTGTATTGACAAGCACTCCTTCAGCTCTCCTCGCAAGCTCTTCCGCTTCATAAATACAGGGCGACATGACAGGAGAAGCCCCAACCGCGAGGATCGCGTTCGCTTGAAAAGGCGCTGCGATAAAATTCGTGACGGCGTAAATAAGGGGACGACGAGTACGGCAAACACGCAGCGCCTCCGCCCACTCTTCGGGAACTATTTTCAAGACTGAAGCCATGGCGGAGTCACCGCATGCCCCAGAGGCCCCCACCCTTTTCCGGGGCGAAAACTCGCCTCCAGCCCCATACGCAGATACTGCCTTCCCCGGCGAACGGCATCCTCCAGATGCGTTCCGGCGGCAAGTTCAGCAGTAATCGCAGCACTCAGTGTACATCCGGTACCGTGCGTATTTTCTGTGAATATCCTTCGGTCTTCGAAGAGCGAGAGTTCCCCTTTATAGTAAAAAACATCCGTCACCGAATCCTCGCGGAGAAGATGCCCTCCCTTCACCAGGACAGCTTTCGGGCCTAGCTCCCCTATTCTCTTCGCCGCGCGCTTCATCTCCTCTGTGGAGCGGATTGAAAAGCCGGCCAGACGTTCAGCCTCGGGAATATTCGGGGTCACAAGCAGCGCACAAGGAAGCAATTCTTCTCTGAGCGCTTCAACGGCGTCCTCCGCGATGAGCGACGCACCGCTCTGTGCGACCATGACGGGATCGACCACGAGATTCGTCACATCCCATTTCCGTACCCCCTGCACCACCGTCCGTATGATCTCGGGCGAACTCAGCATCCCCGTCTTTGCGGCGCCGACCGGAAAGTCCGACCAGAGGGCGTCCATCTGCGCGCGGACCATATCCGCAGGGACATTCCATACTTCGGTGACGGCAGTGCTGTTCTGCGCTGTCAAAGCTGTGATCACCGTCATGCCGAACACCTTCAAGGCAGCGCACGTTTTCAGATCGGCCTGTATTCCCGCGCCCCCTCCTGAATCGCTTCCCGCGATGGACACCGCTATTCCCCGATACACACTCATCATTCATTCCGCCTTTCCTCAAATAAAAAAGGCCCGTTCGCAATGAACGGACCTTCTCCAGGCTCGTTGAAAAGAGCCGCTCCCTACGCCGGCATTATCCGGATCAGGTAGAGGGTCGAAGACATCCGCCTTCCTCTCAGCCCGTTCGGGCTCCCCCGTCACTATCAATTGTAAAAGAGAAAAAGATACTCAAAGACTGTTTTCTACCCGCTCCTCCTCAACTCCGGGAACAGAAAGCCACTTTTCCCAGTCAAAGCGCAGTATGCCGCTGACGACATAGAGAGAAATTCCTGCAAGAGGAGTCGCGCTCTCCAGCAAGATCGCTCCGCCGAGCGCGGCGCAGCCGAGCAAGAGAATACGCTTCTTTCGCGCGTACCCCCTACGCAGTTTCTTCATGCTGCTGTAGGGGAGACTCGACACCATCAGCGCGCCTGTTCCGAGCGCAAGCAACGCCGCAAGCCACGGAGAGAGATGGGCTCCGGCGAGAACAAAAGAAGCCAGAAAAAGCCCGCCTGCCGGAATAGGCAGCCCCTGGAAGGGCCCGGGCACGTGCGTGACATTGAATCGTGCGAGACGTAGCGCCCCACAGAGTGCAAAAAAGGAGACGGCAAGCGCACCCATAACGCCGAGCCGCTCCGCGTACACCGAGTAAAAAAGCACGGCTGGAGCGACGCCGAAGCTCACTACGTCCGCCAGGCTGTCGAATTCAAGACCGAAGTGCGTCCCGCCGCCGAGGCGCCTCGCAACCTTTCCGTCCATGAAGTCGAAGAAAACCGCAATGAAAACGAGCCACGCCGCAGGTACCACCCTGCCGTTGAGCACAAGAATGAGCGACATCGTCCCGCAGAGCAGATTGCCGCTCGTAACCATGTTGGGCGCTATCTCGCGGAAAGAGAGAGGACGCCGTTTTTTTCTGATGCTACTCGCCACAGGGTACACCTCCCAGAACCGTACGTCCTGCAAAAACCTGCTGCCCCTTTACAACCGCAAGGCACGTCTTCACAGGCAAATAGATATCGACTTTCGACCCCATCTTGATCATCCCGTACCGCTGCCCTCTTTCGAGCCGGTCTCCCTTGCGGAGACGGCAGACGATACGGCGCGCCAGAAACCCGGCTATCTGCACCAGGAGGATGGGGCCGTACTCCGTGGAAATGCCGACGAGCATCCGCTCGTTGACTTCCGACGCCTTGGGAGCGAACGCCATCCATTTCTTCCCGGGAACGTACTCAAGATGTTCCACAGTACCGGCGCACGGAAAACGGTTGACGTGCACGCTCAGCGGGTTCATAAAAATACCTATCTTCCACGCCTTCCCCGTGAAGGGAAGGTCCGCCTGCTCGATTTCCACTATACGCCCGTCCGCGGGAGAGAGGAATCCCTCGCCGTCGGAGAATCGTTCAGGGTCGCGAAAAAACCAGACGACGAGGCCAAGGACAGGGAGAAGAAAGAACGCCACGGGAGGGGCGAAGAAAAAGCTCCCGATAATCATGAACACTGTGAATGCGATAAGCGGGTAGCCGTCTCGGGCCAGTTTCATTCAGTCTCCTCCTCGTATGGGATCTCCGCGGCAACACAAACTTCTCCGCAGACAACGCTCACGTCCGCCACGCTGTCTCCCCCGTCGAGGCGAACAGTGATGGAACCCATAGCCGTTCTGCTTAAAACAGGGATCTCCGAAACGGCGACACGGATAATTCTGCCCCGCGCCGTGATCGCCATAATTTCATCTTCTTCCGCCACAGACCAGCTGCCCACAAGCATCCCGGTCTTTCTTCCGAGGTTCATCGCCTTCACGCCGGACCCGCCCCTGTGATGGAGGGTAAACTCCTCGAAGCTCGTCCTCTTGGCTACTCCCTTTTCACTGATGACAAGCGCATGCCTTTCTTTATTCACGACTTCACAGCTTATTACGGAGTCATCCTTTGCAAGGCGTATTCCCTTGACGCCCCGCGCCGCCCTTCCCATTGCTCGGAACTCTTGTTCGGGAACGCGGAGGGCCTGTCCCGCAGCGGTCATGAAGAGCAGTTCGTCATCCCCCGACGTCAGGCGCACCTGCGCGATTTCGTCGCCTTCGTCAAGGGTAAGCACTCGTTTCCCTCCCCTGTTGATGCGCAAAATCTCCGCAAGTTGCAGACGTTTCGCTATTCCGTTTTTCGTCGAGAAGAACAGGAAGTTCTTCCCCTCCAAGCTCCGTCCGTACATGGAGACGACCGTCTCCCCGTCCTCCAGCGGCACGAGCTTGCCGACAAGTTTGCCCTTGCCGGAGCGTGATTCCGGAATCATGTGCCCCCGTATCGCGAGCACACGACCGGAAGATGTAAACAGATAGATGTCCTTGTGGGTGTTCGTCACCGCGAAGACGGCGATCTCATCCTCGTCCTGGAGCGCAGCGCCTTTCCGCCCCTTTCCGCCCCTCGCCTGCGGAACGTACTCATCAAGGCTCTTCCGGCGGAGATAGCCGTCCTTGGAGAGAATCACGACGATATCTTCCTCCGGGATGAGATCTTCAATGGAGACCTCCTCGTAGCTGTCGATTATTTCCGTCCTCCTGGGGTTGTTGAACTTTTTCTTCAGAATGCTGAGCTCATCTTTGATCACGCCATCCAGAATCTTCGCGTTTCCGAGTATGCTCCGGAAGCGTTCGATATCGGCGAGAAGCGCGGCCAGCTCAGCGTCGAGCTTTTCCCTTTCAAGCCCTGTGAGACGCTGCAACCGCATTTCAAGTATCGCCTGCGCCTGAAGCTCCGAAAATCCGAGGGTGTCCACCAGACCTTCCCTCGCTTCCTGCGTCGTCTGCGCCGCCCGAATGGTCGCGATAACCCGGTCGATCATGTCGAGCGCTTTGACGAGTCCTTCGACGATATGCGCACGGGCAAGCGCCTTGTCGAGACGGAACTGCGTCCGCCTGCGGACGACGTCGCGCCGATGTTCGAGGAAGAGGGAGAGCATGTCGGTGATGGGGAGTTCTTTCGGGCTGTTGTCCACCAACGCGAGATTGATAACCCCGAAGGTCGACTGAAGCTGCGAGCGTCGATAGAGTTGGCGCAGCACAAGCTCCGCGTCGGCGTCGCGCTGGAGTTCGAGAACAATGCGAAGTCCGTCTCTGTCCGACTCGTCCCGGATATCCGAAATACCATCTATGTGCTTCTCCTGCACACAGGAGGCGATCGTCTCGATCAACAGAGTCTTGTTGACCATGAAGGGGATTTCGGTGATGACGACCGAGGTCTTGCCTTTCTTCCCCTCTTCTACATGCGTTTTGCCCCGGAGGATGATCTTTCCCCGTCCAGTGCGGTACGCGTCGATAATGCCGTTGCGTCCGAGAATCACGCCGCCGGTCGGGAAATCAGGACCGGGCAGCCGTGCGTATATCTCGCCGAACTCTATATTTCCTTCGGCTTCGATCAGGTATTCGAGCGCATCCACAACTTCGCACAGGTTATGCGGGGGGATGTTCGTCGCCATACCCACTGCAATGCCGGAGCTTCCGTTCACCAGGAGATTCGGAATCATCGAGGGCAGAGCCAACGGCTCCTTGAGCGATTCGTCGAAGTTCGGCCCCCACTCCACGGTATCTTCGTCGATATCCGCCAGCATCAGCTCTCCTGTTTCGAAGAGCTTGGCCTCGGTGTATCGCATTGCCGCCGCAGGATCGCCGTCGATGGAGCCGAAGTTTCCCTGTCCGTCGACCAGCGGATAGCGCATGCTGAAGTCCTGCGCCATTCGAACCATGGTTTCGTAGATCGCCGCGTCACCGTGCGGGTGGTACTTACCCATCGTTTCTCCCACGACGCGCGCCGACTTCTTATACGAGGACCCTGACCGGAGCCCCAGCTCCATCATTGCGTACAGGATTCGCCGCTGCACTGGTTTCAGACCGTCCCGCACATCGGGGAGCGCGCGCCCCACGATAACGCTCATAGCGTAGTCGAGATAGCTGTGTTTAATTTCCTCTACAAGAGGAAGAGAGAGCACCTTACCAAGGGACATTTCACTTTTCTGTTCGTCCATACGATCCTTCAACCTCCAAAGCTGATTCGCCGTGCAAAAAGCCGGCGACGTGTACAGCATAACCTGTATATTGTATCACGTCCGGAGGAGTAGTGAGATGTCCCAACACGCATGAATGCTCTTTCCGGGTGTTTCTTTTACCAACCGTTTTTGTGCACGCGGTCTTCTTTTATTCCTTCGCAGGGACTTTTTTCCTCCGCGCCGAATCCGAGCGAGGCGATGCCCACGATCTGCACCGATTCCGGTACGCCGAGAACGGGACGCACCAGTTCGTTCCGCGGGTGACGCCCCATCACTTTCAGCCAAGCGCCGTCGAGCCCAAGGCCCTTTGCGGCGACGAGAATGTTCTCGAGAGCCGCCGAACAGTCCTCCACCCACGCAAGGTCTCCTTCAGGATAGGACGCGGTCTCGGCACAGACGGCGATTGCCAGCGGCGACTGAAAAAGCATCTTTCCCGAATCATGGACTTCCGCCACAGCATCAAGCATAGCCCGATCCTCGAGAACAATAAAGTGGCACGGGCGCCGGTTGTGCGCCGAGGGCGCGGCAAACGCGCACTCCAGAAGCAGGTCCCGCATCTCCGGCGGAACAGGTTCGGAGCGAAACTTCCTGATGCTCCTTCGGGAGAGAATCGCCTTAATCACAGAATTATCCCTCAATGCCATTGTCATCGCCTCCTGTAAAGGATGTTTTATGATAGACTATAAAAAGGTGAAGCGTTTCAACAATCGTGTCAAAAAAAGAAGGAGGGACAGAGTATGTCCAAGAAAATAGCTGTTCTTACAGAGGAGACCATTCACGACCTCGAATTCTGGTACCCCTACTACCGCCTTGCGGAAGAGGGATACGATCTGGTTATCGTCGGCCCGGAAGCCGGAAAGAGCTACACTGGAAAGATGGGCGGCGTGATCCGTTCGGAAAAATCTCCTTCGGAACTCTCCGCGAAGGACTTCGCCGGCGTCGTCGTCCCCGGAGGATGGGGCCCCGACAAACTCAGAACCCACAAGGGAATCGTGGATTTCGTCCGGGACGTACATGCGAACGGCGGCGTCGTCGCGGCGATATGCCACGGCGGGAGCGTCCTTGTCTCGGCGCACATTCTCGAAGGCGTTCGCGCAACGTCCTACAAGAGCATCAAGGACGACATGATTCTTGCCGGGGCGGAATGGGTGGACGAAGCGGTCGTCGTCTCGAAGAATATCGTCACGAGCCGCACGCCTTCCGATCTGGCGTACTTCGGCAAAGCGCTCGTCGAAACGCTCGAAAAGGTCAAATAGTTTCTTTTTGCCCTGTACTGCCCCGCCCCTCCGGCGGGGCCTTTTCTTTGAAATAGAGCTTCACCAGAAGATGAATGGCCCTCTCCAAGCGCTCCCATGTCTCCTCCTTCCGGAGGTCGAGCCCGAGGTACCTCGAGGAAACGTCCTTTCGTAGCAACAAGAAAGTAAACCCAGCAGAAAGGAGCGCGGCCATCTCCGTCAATCCCTCCGTCTCTTTGTCCGGTTCCCTAAGGAGATCAAGAAGCTCCATTCCCTGCCGGTAGCGTTCCTCCGCCGTCTCCGAAGCGACGTCATCTCTCCCTGCAATTTCACCCCGCAACACCTCGCGGGCCGCATCCGACTTTTTCAGCTCGCGAAGATACCCCCTGAGAAGAGCGTACGCCCTCGTCGCCAGGTCGGCCTCGTCGTCCCCGGCGGTTTCCAGAATTTCCGAGGTTGTCGGCCAGTACTTTCTCCGCGTGAAAAAAGTCCGCAGAAGGGGTTGCAGTCCGCCGAAATAGCGATAGATGAGTACCTTGTCGGCACCGGCTTCCCGGGCGATGGCGTTCACCCCCAGGTACCGGAACCCTTTTCTCGAAAGGATGCTTCCTACCGCGTCGAGGATGCGGGCTTCTGTATTCTCCCTCTCCCCCACATTTTTTACCCCCTTTGGAACGCGTGAAGGGGCTTCAAAAAGAGCGCCCCTTCACAGCTATACCATCAGTCGCTGAATACCGCTCCTTTGGAGCCGGATGTAACAAACTCGCGATACCTGTTCAGGAAGAGACTGTTCAGCGGTGTTTCCACAGGCTTCCACTCGGCCTTCCGGCGGGCAAGCTCTTCTTCTGGAACGGCAAGATGAAGCTTCCGAGCGGGGATATCGATCTCTATGAGGTCTCCTTCTTTTACGAGACCGATTACTCCTCCTGCGGCAGCTTCCGGGGAAACATGGCCGATAGAAGCGCCGCGGGAGGCGCCGGAGAAACGTCCGTCGGTGATGAGCGCGACGGTCTTGTCCATCCCCATTCCGGCAAGCGAAGAGGTCGGAGTGAGCATTTCGCGCATACCCGGTCCGCCTTTCGGACCTTCATAGCGAATGACGACCACGTCGCCGTCTTTTATCCCCTTTTCCAGAATGGTCTTCGACGCCGCCTCCTCGCTGTCGAAGACGCGGGCAGGACCGGAGTGCTTCAGCATCGAAGGATCGACGGCCGACTGCTTCACGACGCTCCCCTCGGGAGCGAGGTTTCCCTTGAGCACGGCAAGCCCGCCTTGAGCGTGGTACGGTCTGTCGAGCGGACGGATAACGGCCTCGTCCTTGACAAAAATACCTTCGAGGTTTTCAGCTACGGTCTTTCCAGTTACGGTCATCGGATCGCCGTCGATGAGACCTCCCTGAGCGAGACGCGCCATCACGGCCTGCACGCCGCCCGCAGCGTAGAGATCCTGGATATGGTGAGGACCGCCGGGGCTCATGCTGCATAGATGGGGGGTACGTGCGCTGATCTCGTCGAAACGGTCGAGCGTCAGCGAAAGACCCGCCGCATGCGCCAGAGCCGGAAGGTGGAGCGCAGTGTTCGTAGAACCGCCGAGCGCCATATCGACCGCCACGGCGTTGTCGAACGCTTTTTTGGTGAGGATGTCTCTGGGTTTTAAATTTCTTTCGATCAGCGTCATGATCTGTCGCCCGGCCTCCTTGGCCAGACGATCTCTGGCCGAGTAGACGGCAGGGATGGTCCCGTTTCCGGGGAGCGCGAAGCCGAGCGCCTCGATCATGCAGTTCATGGTGTTCGCGGTGAACATGCCGGCGCAGGAACCACAGGTCGGACAGATGATGTCCTCTATCTCGCGGAGCTCCTCGTCGGAAATCAACCCGGCGGCCCTCTTGCCTACCGCCTCGAAGATGTTGCTGAGATCGACGTCTTTACCCCCGGTTGTTCCGGCGAGCATCGGTCCGCCGCTGATCATGATCGTCGGGATGTTCAACGAGAGCGCGGCCATCGCCATGCCGGGAATGATCTTGTCGCAGTTCGTGACAAGAACGAGAGCGTCGAGCGCGTGCGCGCGGACCATCACCTCGATGGAGTCCATGATCAATTCGCGGCTGGGGAGCGAAAACTTCATCCCCTCATGGTTCATGGCGATTCCGTCGCAGACGCCGATGACGGGGAATTCGAGCGGGAAGCCGCCGAATGCGTAGACAGCCGATTTCACTGCCTGAGCGATCCTGTTCAGATGAATATGCCCCGGTATGAGGGCGTTGTAAGGATTGACCACGCCCACCCACGGACGGGCGATCTCCCAATCGGTATATCCGGACGCTTTCAACAGCGAGCGGTGAGGCGCCCGCTCCGCACCTTTCTTTGCGTTGTCGCTTCGCATAGTAGTATTTTACCTCCTAGTGAAATATCTCGTGATACTAAACCCCTCCCGGACCCCAGACGAGTATCGGAAGAGAGAGTATGAGCGATGGCACATAGGTTACCAGAAGAAGAATGGCAACCAGCACAAAGATCATCGGAAGGATCGGTTTGCTGATCTGTTCCATGGGAAGTCCTGTTATGGCTCCGGCAACATAGATATTGATCGCGACAGGAGGCGTGGCCATGCCGATGGCAAGCCCTATAGCGATGAGCACGCCGAAGTGAAGAAGGTTTCCCCCGGTGCGGATGATCGTGGGCAAAAATATAGGTGTGAGGACGATCAGTGCGGAAGCCGTTTCCATAAACATCCCGGCAAGCAGAATAATAATCGTGATCATAAAGTAGATCATGAAGGTATTCCCACCGGCAAAGCCGAGGAGAAAGCGCGCAACCGCCTCCGGTATCTGGAAAAAGGCAAGTCCCCATCCGAAGAGTTTCGCTGTGGCGATGATAAACATAATCAGCGCCGAGGTGACGCCCGACCCGACAACAATCTTATAGAACTGTTTGAAACTCAGCGATCTGTAGATAAAAAAAGCGACGAAAAGCGAGTAGACCACCGCCACGGCAGCAGCCTCCGAAGGGGTGAAGAAACCCGAGAAAATGCCTCCGAGAATGATAACGGGCGTCATAAGCCCCCATGTAGCGTCGATGAAGAGCTTCCACTTCTCTCTGCCCGTGGTGCTCCTGCTCGCGGGGTATCCTCTCTTTCTCGCGACGTAGATAGAATAAACGATTAGTCCGAGCCCCATCAGAAAACCAGGAACGAATCCCGCCATGAAGAGCTTCGCTACGGAAACCCCGGCGATAACGGCATAGAGCACCATCGGGACGCTTGGGGGAATGACCACGCCGATCGTCCCGGATGCTGCGATCAGTGCAGCGGAGAAGTCAACATCGTACCCTTTCTCCTCAAGCTGAGGGAGTAGCGCCGACCCGACCGCCGCCGTTGTGGCCGCTCCGGAGCCGGAAATAGCCGCTATGAACATGGAGGCCACTGTGGAAACGATGGAGAGTCCACCTCGAAACCTACCCAGAGTAGCCTCTGCGAAAGCGATGATCCGCTCCGATATGCCGCCCTTCGCGAGAATATCTCCTGCGAGAACAAAGAAAGGCACGGCAACGAGCGCAAACGATTCATTCCCGGAGAACATGGTCTGCGGAATCATCTCGAGAGGGAATCCGTTCAAAAAGACGATAAGCAACCCGGAAACCCCTATGGCGAGTCCGACCGGAACCCCCAGGAGTAAAAAACACGCAAAACTGCCTGCAAGAACGAGTCCCATATTACTTCCTCCCGAGAATGCCGCCGAGTCCCGCGACAAGATGCAGCAGCACGATACTCCCCACGACCGGGTACATCAGATAAATCCATGTCATGGAAATACCCATGGCAGGGGTTGTCTGCATCGCTTCGGACTTCATAAGAACACCCCCGTAGTACGCAACGACGAAGAAGAAGAGAATCCCTATCCCCTGAACAAGGAGCTCCGTCGCTTTTTTCAGCGGGAGGGGAAGCCTGTGTACCAAGAATGTTACCGCTATGTGGGATCCGCGTTTGAAGGCAATCGCGGCGCCCATAAGAGAAGCGGCGACCAAAAGGTATGTCGTCAGTTCCTCCGACCAGATCAGCGCCTCGAAGAAGAGCCTGCAGACAATCTGCATTGTAGTCACGGCAATCATCGCAAGCATCATCACGAAAAGAAGTATTTCACTGATCTTATTCACATAATCGCTTAATCGGACAAGAGGCGAGAATACGCTCCCGCCTCTTGTCCCGTTTGCTCTGGAATTCATCCGCAACAGCCTTACTTGTCAGCCAGAATAGCCTCGATAAGCTCTTTACCGAACTGCTCTTCATACTTTTCGTACACAGGCTTGACAGCCTCGCGGAACGCGGCCGAGTCGGTCTCTGTAACTTCCATTCCCTTATCCTTCAAGAACTGGAGCCACTCAGCCTCTTTCTCATTGTCGTAGGCTCTGTTATGCTCGGCTGCCTTCTGCGCTGCATCCTGAACAAGGGACTGCATCTCGGGGGCAAGTTTTTCCCACGTCTTTTTGCTCATCATAATCACGTTCGGCGCGTAGGCGTGGCGCGTGATCGCAAGATGCTTCTGCGACTCGAAAAGGTTGAATGCGACGATGACGTTCAACGGGTTCTCCTGTCCATCGATAGCTCCCTGCTGGAGCGCGGTAAGAGCCTCGGTCCATGCCATAGGGATCGCGTTCGCGCCGAGCGCTCTGAAGGAGTCGACGTAGACCGGGTTCTGCATGAGCCGGATCTTCAGCCCCTTCATATCCGCGGGGGTCTTGACAGGCTGTTTGCTGTTCGTTAGATTACGGAAGCCACGCTCTCCGTACGCCAGCCCCTTCCAGCCGTGCTGCTCCATCTCAGCGAGCATCATTTTGCCGATTTTGCCGTCAAGCACTTTGTACGCATGCTCCGGTGTCGAGAAGAGGAAGGGCAGATCGAAAACGCCGAACTTCGGCATGAAGTTCATGATCGGACCGCCGGTGATGATGGCGGAATCAACCACGCCCATGCGCATGCTTTCGAGGAGATTCCGCTCGTCGCCGAGCTGTGCGTTGGGGTATATCGTCACCGTGAGCTCCCCCTTGCTTCCCGCCTCGACGAGTTCCTTGAACTTCAACGCGCAGACGTGGAACGCGTCATTCTCATTCACCACGTGCGCAAGCTTGATATCCACCGCCGCAACCGCGGCGGAAGCGACAAAGAGCAAGGTCAAAAGGACGATCGACATAACTGCGGTACTTCTCTTCATGATAGTTTCCCCTCCTGTTTGTTTTGAAGATATGGTTGTGAAAAAAACGTTCCTAGGGCACAGCGTCCAAAAAAGAGCATAAAGCCTTGGCAACGCATTATAGCCAATACCGCGAGAATTGCAAGTCTGTTTCAAAGTTTTGGATCCAGTAAACCAGATGTTCATCAAAGAAAAGCCCCCACCACTCTTCGCCTTGCATCGGGAGATGGTTCTGGACAACGATTCACTCACCTGCTATCATCGGAACAAATCAACGTTCCTCCGGCTTACTGAGGACAATACGTAAGGAGAGTGGTTGTACAATGGCAGATTTCGTGCTGCTCGCAGGAAAAATTTCCGACATCCCGCAAGCGGAGGATGCATCGCATGCAGCGGATATCGAGAAACGGATTGTCTTCGCCCCCGGAAAATTTTGGAACGACTATGTTGCGCGCCACTTTACAGTAAAAGGGAAAAACGCGAAAACTCCTTTCCACACACACGACTGGCCCCATTATGTGTTTATATTATCGGGAAGGTGCAACGCCACGATTGACGGGACGGTATATCCGCTTGAAAAAGGGTGCTGGGCTCATGTTCCTTCGAATGTGGAACACTTCTTCGAGAGTACAGGAGAAGAGTCGCTTGAATTCATATGCATCGTCCCTCCGAAGGGCGATCCTGCAGGAAACGCTTCTCTCTCCTGAGTTTCGGGAAAAGACAATAGTTTTTCAGCATATGAAAAACAGAAAAGAGACCGGAAGCATCGCTTGCCGGTCTCTTGCTTTTACTGCGGGAAAGAAAAGTTCATCATCGGAGGGAGCCAGGGGTACACCGACCGAAGAAAGTACGGGTTCATAGCGAAGATCACAAAAAGCCCCATTGCCATTGCGGAATGGAACACGGAGAGTAACCCCCTATATTTCTCCTTCTTGGCGACAGCGCCAAGAAATCCCTCGCAGACAATAAAGGCCGTTATGTAATACAACCAACCGTTCGTTCCAGGTTTTTGAAGGAACGTCATCGTTCTGAGAACGCAGTAGGCCGACCATATACCCAGAATATACATCTGGCTTCCGGTCATCACCAGCTTCGAAATGAAAGCGATCACTCTCGGGAAAAGTTCGCCGCTTTTTTCCATCGACTCAAGAGTATCGAATGCTGATTCGACAAATGGAAGAATATACCGTATATATCCAACGGAAAGAATCCATCCCCAAAAAACAAGAAAAAATACATAATTAAGATAGGTCAACAATACCCCGCCTTCCGGAACGTGTTATGAGCATTCATTATCCTAACCGGTGACGGCAGCGGCTTTCTTGAAGCATACATGCAATTTAGGAAACGCGCCGACGGACACACCGAAAAAAACGTGTAAAAAGCCGGAATCTACCTTTAACGCTGTTCCACTATCGGTTTTGCGTAGGAGGTTTCAGCATCCCACGGGAAGAGTATCCACGTGTCCTGACTGACTTCCGTAATATAGGTATCCACGAACACGCGCCCGTCCGGTTTCGCGTACACGGCGGCGAAGTGGGCTTTCGGCAGCATCTTCCGTACAACTTGGGCGGTCTTTCCTGTATCGACGAGATCGTCGATGATGAGCCACCCTTCTCCGTCGCCGGAGATTTCCTTCAAAACCGAAGGCTCCCCCTGTGTTCGCAGCACATAGCTCGATACACAGACGGTATCCACGAGCCGAACGTCGAGCTCTCGAGCGATAATCGCCGCGGGGATTAATCCGCCCCTCGCGATTCCTATGATGCGATCCCATTTCCGCACCCCTACAAGACGCCACGCCAAGGCTTTACAGTCTCGATGCACCTGCTCCCATGAAACAGGATACGTTTTATGGTATCTTTCACTCGACACGCCACCCATTCCCCCTTCGATATGTTCTCGCTCAACCGACGGGTGTATTGTAGCATGCCCGTTTCCCTCTGAAAAAGCAAAACGTTTCCTCTTTATTTTTTTTCTTCGGACACTACTGTATAATAAAGGAAGAGGGGAACACCCCCTCAATCTTTTATTTCAGGGAGGTTGGAAGCGTGAAAAGATTCATCTGGCTCCTCGTTTTCGTTCTCAGCGTTACTTTGTGCGGTGCGGCTTTCGCCGCGTTCCCCCCGATCCCCGCCGAGAAGATCAACCCGGGATTTGTCTACATAGGCCCCATCGGCGACGGCGGATGGACCTACATGCATGAACAGGGCCGCCTCGCCATGGAAAAGGAGTTCCCGGGTGTGAAGTCTACCTTCGTCGAATCAGTCCCGGAGGGCCCCGATGCGTCAAGAGTCTTCGAAACCATGATCCGCAACGGCTCGAAAGTTATTTTCGGCACTACGTTCGGTTACATGGATTTCGTCCAGGAGGTCGCAAAGAAATATCCGGACACTATTTTCATGCACTGCTCCGGATACAAAGACGCCCCGAACGTCGGAACGTACTTCGGCAGAATGTACCAGGCCCGTTATCTCTCCGGTCTCGTCGCAGGGAAAATGACCAAGAAGAACCGTATCGGCTACGTCGGCGCGCACCCGATCCCCGAGGTCATCAGGGGAATCAATGCGTTCACGCGGGGCGTCCGCAAGGCGAACCCCGAGGCCGAGGTTCAGGTTATCTGGATCTTCTCCTGGCTCGATCCCGGCAAAGAAAAAGAAGCTGCAAAAGCACTCATCGACTCCGGAGTCGATGTCCTCGCTATGCACGCGGACACCGGAGCTACCCCCCAGGCGGCCGAGGAGGCGGGGATCTACGTTGTCGGCTACAATAACGACATGAGCGCCTATGCGCCGACGAAACACCTTACCGCACCCGTCTGGGACTGGGGCATGGTGTACAAGGAGACAATCGATCAGGTCATCAAGGGAACATGGAAGCCAAGCCACATCTGGTACGGCCTGAAAGAGGGCATGGTGGCTCTTGCTCCCTACGGAAAGGATGTTCCCGATCTTGTAAAAGCGCTCGTCGACGTCGAGAGAGCAAAGATCGTGTCCGGAGAGTGGGATGTATTCCACGGCCCGGTGAAGGATCAAAGCGGCGAAGTGAAGGTTCCTGAAGGCGCCGCAATGACCGACGGAGAGATGCTTTCCATGAACTGGTTCGTAGAAGGCGTCAAAGGAGATATACCCAAATAGCCCTTTCTTTTGTATCATATATGGGGAAACTTCGGGGCGCGAATTTCCGCGCCCCGTTTTCTTCCCGTTTTCTTACTACATTTTCGATCCTTAACGGACACTCTTAGTCTGCGCGCTCTTTTTTCCGCAGTCGTTCCGTACACGGGTCGCAAGGAGGAAAAAGGATGGATGCACGAGCTCCTTCGGAACCGCTCGTCCGTATGGAAAAAATCACCAAACTTTTTACAGGCGTGACGGCCAATCTCGACGTGGACTTCGATGTCCGGCCAGGAGAAGTCCATGCCCTTCTCGGAGAGAACGGCGCGGGAAAATCGACCCTGATGAACATTCTCTACGGCCTCTATAGGCCGGACAGCGGCATCCTGACGGTAGAAGGGAAGGAAGTTTCTTTCTCTTCGCCGCGAGATGCCATCTCCTCAGGAATAGGGATGGTTCACCAGCACTTCATGCTCATCCCGAGCCAGACGGTGTGGGAAAACATGATACTCGGTCTTGAAGGGCTCTCTTCAGTTCTCCCTAAACGTGCGATCCGGGAACGCATCATCGAACTTTCCTCCCGGTACGGACTTTCGGTGGATCCGGACGCGAAGATATGGCAGCTCTCCATCGGCGAACAGCAGCGCGTGGCGATTCTCCAGATGCTCTACAGAAAAGCGAACATCCTCGTGCTCGACGAACCCACGGCGGTGCTCACCCCCCAGGAAGCGGAACATCTCTTCGAGACTGTGCGGCAGATGACCTCCGAAGGACACGGCATCGTTTTCATTTCTCATAAGATGGACGAAGTCATGGGGCTCTCCCATCGGGTCACGATTCTCCGGAAGGGGCGCCTTGTCGGAACTGTCGATACCGCATCGACCACGAAGGAGCAGCTCGCTGAGATGATGATTGGCAAGAAGATGATCTTTAGCATAAAGAAGCAAGCGCTTCAACCGGGAAAACCCGTCCTTGAATGCGCCGCCGTCTGCGCACTCGGCGACCGGGGCATCCCTGCCGTGACGCGCGCGACGTTTATGATCCGCGAACGGGAAATCCTGGGCGTCGCAGGAGTGGCGGGCAATGGCCAGCAGGAGCTTTGCGAAACACTGGTGGGACTGCGGAAGGTTGAGTCGGGTTCGATACGTGTCAACAATGAGGAGCTGACGAATTCGATACCGAAAACCTTCATTGACAAAGGGATACACTATATCCCCGCCGACCGGAAAGGAACCGGGCTGGTTCCCAACATGAACGTAAGCGAGAACTCAATCCTGAAAAGGTACTGGAGCCCCCCCGTCTCAAAGAAGGGATTCATCGACTGGAAAGAAGTCTTCTCCTTCGCCAGAGGGCTGGTTTCACGCTACAACGTGAGCACGCCTTCAATGGAGACTCCGGTCCGTAATCTCTCCGGAGGCAATCTCCAGAAGCTGATGCTCGGACGCGAGCTGAGCGACTCCCCGATAGCCATCCTCGCCGTTCACCCCACATGGGGACTGGACGTCGCGGCGACGAAGTTCGTCAGGGAACAGCTTCTCGCCGCACGCGAAGCGGGGTGCGCCGTCCTGCTCGTTTCGGAGGATCTTGACGAACTCCTTGCCATGAGCGACCGTCTTGCCGTCATGTGCAAAGGCGAGATTATGGGCATTCTGGATTCTCCTGAGGAGACCCCGGTCGAAACCATCGGCCTTATGATGGCCGGAACACCTGCTGAAGAGGCGCTTGCCTCCGCTCCCCAAGGAGGCTTACATTCATGAAACTATCATTAAAAATTGAATCTCGTCTCGAAACTCCTCGGATGCTCGGCATTGCCATTCCTATTATCTCTCTCGCGGCCGCGCTTCTCTCTGGAGCTGTCTTTCTCTTTTTCATGGGCGTCTCTCCATTCCAGGCTTACTCCACCATCCTCCGTTCTTCTCTTGGCGACGCCTACGGCCTCAGCGAGACCATCGTCAAAGCGATTCCTCTTGCGATGGCCGCGATCGCTGTGATGCTCTCTTTTACAATGCTTATTTGGAATATCGGCGCGGAAGGGCAGATATTCATGGGCGCTATTGCGGCTGCCGCCGCAGTTCGCTATCTTTTCGTCGACAACCCCCTGGCGATGTTCTCCATCATGTTCGCGGCGGCGGGAATCGCAGGGGGAATCTGGGCGGCCATCGCCGGCTACTTCCGCGCACGATGGAGCGTCAACGAGATCATCACGACGCTGATGCTGAATTATGTAGCCATGAACCTTCTGAACTATTTCGTCTACGGCCCGTGGCGCGACCCTGCAAGCCTCGGATTCCCCATGACGGCCCCTTTTCCGGACGCGGCGCGTCTCCCCTCTTTCTGGGGCACCCGCATCCATGCAGGGCTTTTCCTCGCAATCCTGTTCCCTCTCATTTTCTGGGTCATTCTCCGTTTCACCAGGTGGGGGTACGAGATTCGGGTCATGGGAGAGAATCCTAAAGCTGCCCGTTTTGCAGGGATGAGCTACATCAAAAATGTGGTGTTCGTGATGTTCCTCTCCGGAGCTATTGCCGGAATAGCAGGGATGTGCGAACTTTCCGGGCTGCAGGGCCGTTTGCAGCACGGTTTTTCCGGCGGCTACGGTTACACTGCGATTATCGTGGCATGGCTGGCTCGTCTGCACCCGATCGCAATCATACTGGTCTCCTTCCTCATGGGGGTGCTCCTGGTGGGCGGAGAGACTCTCCAGATCGTCATGCGGCTTCCCCTTTCAAGCATGCTCGTACTACAAGGCTTGATCCTCTTCTTCGTTCTTGGCGGGGAATTCTTCAGAAAATTCCGTATCCGCATTCTTCCCGGAGGCCCGACTCCTCCGAAAGCAACGACCTCTGCAAAGGAGGAGAAGTAGCATGGAAATTCTGATTCCCATTCTCACAGCGGCTGTCCGAAGCGGCACGCCTATTCTCTACGCGACTCTCGGCGAAATTGTTACGGAAAAAGGAGGCATCCTCAACCTCGGACTTGAAGGCATCATGCTCTTGGGCGCATATGCGGGGTTCGCAGTCTCCTACTCCACGGGAAACGCGTGGCTTGGGATAGCGGCGGCATTCTTCGTTGGAACGCTCCTGGGGCTTGTTCACGCTTTCATCTGCGTCACTCTGAAAGGCAACCAGGTAGTCAGCGGTCTCGCCATGACCATGTTCGGTACGGGCGCGTCCTCTCTCCTGGGACGCAATTTCGTCGGCTTCACTATCCCGGGGTTGAACAAGATTCCCGTTCCTGTACTCTCCGACATCCCTTTTATCGGCCCGGTGCTCTTCAATCACGACGCGCTTATCTACTGCTCGTACGCCCTCGTCTTCTTTCTCTGCTGGTTCTTTAACTCTACCAGGCAGGGGCTGTATCTTCGCGCAACGGGAGACAATCCGCGGGCAGCCGACGCGATGGGCATCTCCGTTGCGAAGACGCGCTACTTTTATACGATGGTGGGAGCCGGCATCGTGGCGGTGGGGGGCGCCTACATGTCCGTGGCCTATACGAAGATGTGGGCTGAACACATGACCGCCGGACGCGGATGGATCGCGGTCGCGCTCGTCATCTTCGCCATCTGGAACCCTGCAAGAGCCGCCTTCGGGGCCTATCTTTTCGGGGGAGTCGAAGCCTTCCAGCTCCGACTCCAGGCTGCCGGAACCACCATCCCGGCACCTATCCTGATGATGCTCCCCTATCTGATGACGATCGGCGTTCTGCTCTTCATTTCCATCAAGAAGGGGAAAGGAATCATCTTCGGAGCGCCTGCCTCTCTGGGATCTCCATTTTTCCGAGAGGAACGGGACTAACAGGAATTTCGAACGTATATTTTCTCGACGGGCGTCCGGAATGACTCCGGCGCCCGTCGACTACGCCCACCGTATATACTCTTCCACCATACAGGAGGTTGTTTCATAGTGGATTTTTTCTTTCAGCACATTCCCGTTTCGGGGAGCATTCTCAACGCGGCGGCAATCGCTCTCGGCGGGCTAGCCGGTCTTCTGCTCCACTCGCGTCTTTCCCAGCGTTTTATCTTGATCACTTTCCAGGGATTGGGACTTTTCACGATCTTTCTCGGGTTTCTGATGGCGCAAAGGACGCAGAGCGTCATCATCATGGTCTTCAGCATCGTCGGCGGTTCGCTTCTCGGCGAATGGTTCGACCTCGACAAACGATTGAACAACTTGGCGGACTGGACCAAGGGAAAGATACGCTCAAAAAACGAAAAGTTCACCGAGGGATTCGTCGCCGCCTCGCTTCTCTTCTGCGTTGGCTCGATGGCGATCCTCGGCGCCATCGAAGAGGGGATGGGAGAGTATCCCAAGCTTTTCATCACGAAATCCTTCATGGATCTGATGGCCTCCGCGGCGATGGGAGCCTCTCTCGGAGTCGGGGTGATGTTTTCCGCCTTCCCCGTCCTTGTCTACCAGGGAGCCCTGACGTTGCTTGCGGAGGGGGTACAGCGTGTAATGAGCCCGGAAGTGATCGCGGAGGTGAGCGCGGTAGGAGGACTTATGCTCCTGGGCATAGGACTCGCAATACTGGAGATCAAGCGCATCAAGGTGATCAACATGCTTCCCGCCCTTGTATTGGCGGGGATCCTGGCATCATTCTTTCGCTGATCTGCTAAATAAAAACGAGAGGCCGGAGAAATGGATTCTCCGGCCTCTCGTTTCTTTATCACTCTTTCTCGTATCAGAGGGAACGCCAGCGAAACAGGGGTTCTGTTACGCCGTAAATCGCATGTTTCTTCCCGCGCAGCAGCGCCCAGTTCTGATTGCCGTAGTCGTAATGCCACCACTCGTCGGGATAGTTTGTGAATCCCACCTTGTGCATCACGTTGTACAGAAGCCGTCGATTTTGCAGCGCCTCCATCTCGTCCTCGGACATGGTCTCTTTCGAATCGAACTGCTTCTCGTACCACACTGTGGCCGACTTCTCGGAAGTCTCGTCGAACCCGGTTCCCATCGGCAGGCAGAAACCCATTTTATCGACAATGGTCAGGTCTACCGCTCCCCCGGTAATATGGGGAGAGGGATGCTCGGGGTGCAGCGATGGCGGCGCAACAAACTGAGAGGCGAGAACAGTAATTTCCGAATCATCAAGAAGCGGCATTTTCTCACGGAGTTCGGACCGGAATTTCTGAAAAAGGGTTGTCTGGATATTTCGGGAACGCCAAGTATCCAGGAGCACAAGCCGGCACCCGTCGGGCAGCATATCTGCGGCTTCAATAAGGCGTTCGAGCACCGAACGGCGTACGTAACACTCCGGGATGGCCCCTTCGAGCATATGGAGGTAGTACTGCGGCCGTACGAGGATCTTCTCCGGGATAAGGCTTGCAGCCACCATTTCCTCGCCGCATTCATCGATAGGTACTGCCCTCGAAGCCTCCCACGAAAAGCCTGGAGTGGGTGAAATAGGTATGTCCATGAAGGGGTGATTCATTTTTCTTCTCCTTCCATTTCAGTGCTACAGGTTCAGCATCCGCGGAATGAGCGTAGTCAGCGGAGGAAATGATATGATCGCGAGCAGAACAAGCAGAGCAACGCCGATGAAAGGCCAGATGTGGAAAAAAACCTCCGAAAGCTTCACTCTCCCCACGGCTGCGACGATATAGTTGCATGCTCCCATTGGGGGTGTAATCAGTGCGATTGTTACGTTAAGGGTCATTACCACCCCGAAGTGGAAGGGGTCGATACCCGCTTTCAGAGCAATAGGCGCAAAAATCGGTGTGAGGAGCGCCAAAGTAGAAACCTCCTCCATGAACATACCCACGGGGAAGATGATGGCGCTCAACACGACCATCAAGAGCCACGGTTTGTCCAGAAGCCCCGCCTGGAGGATGAAAGACGCGAACTTCTGCGGTACCTGTTCCCACTTTAAAAGCCATCCGATGACCATGGCCGCCCCCATGATGAGGAAGATCGAGCTGGTCAGTCGGACGGTCTCGTAGAGCGACTCCGCGAGTACCCTGAACGTCATCTGCCGCGTGTACAGCGTTCCTGCGACCAGGCAATACGCAACCGCGAGCGCGCCGGATTCCGTCGGGGTGACGACCCCTGTAATAATTCCCCCTATGATAATCACAGGCGCAAAAAGCGCGACAAGCGATCGCATCAGGATCTCTTTTTTCATTTTGCGAACTTCTTCAAAATCGGCGACCGGGACCTGGTACCGGTGAGAATACACGTAGTTCATTCCCATAAAAGCTCCCCCCAGCAGGATACCGGGCAGGATACCGGCGGCAAAAAGCCCGCCTATCGACGTGTTCGTCATGGTGGCGTAGATAATCATAAAAATACTCGGCGGGATAATGGGACCGATGAGCGCGCTCCCAGCCGTCAGGCCCGCAGCGTAAGGGGGAGAGAAACCGTCTTTGACCATTGCAGGAATCAGAATGGAACCGAGGGCGGACGCATCCGCGGCGGCTGAACCGTTCACCCCGGCGAGGATGATGCCGCCGACGACGTTAACGTACCCCAAACCGCCCCGAACCGAACCGACGAGCAGACGGCTGAAGTCGAGCAATCTGTCGGTCAAGCCTGTTTTATTCATCAAAATACCGGCAAGAATGAAGAACGGGATGGCCATTAAGGAGAACACATCCATACCGCCAAAAAACTGCTGACTCATGACACGCAACAAAGACAAATCCCCAAGCATCACTATCCCGAACAAAGAGGTTGAGAGCAGCGAGAGATAGAGCGGAACGCCAAGGATCATCAGGAGTAAAAAAGCAAAGAGCATCGATATCCCCATAGGATCACTCCCTCCCTCGGTCGAACTGCATCAGTATAGTCCCCGCCATCAAGAGAAGAAAACCTACAGGCAGTGAAAGAAGCGGGATCGTCTTCGGTATATTGAGCGCCATTGTCCTCATGTTCCACATTTGAACAGCATTGACCGTGCCAAGATAGATCATTAGTGAAAGGATGAGCATCGTCAGAAGGAAGCGCCCCCAGCCAACAAGCCGCCGGAGGGCGGCGGGAAAACGCGGAACCACAAAGTCGATGACCATATGATCCCCTTTCTCCGCCGCCCCGAGGGCTCCCACCATGACCATCCAAACCAAAGAAAAACGCGCGGCCTCCTCCGTCCAGATGATCGAGCTTTTAAGCACGTACCTGCAGAACACGCCGACGAGAATATCGCCGATGTTGAAGGCAAGAAGAAGGCATGCTCCCCAGGCGCTTATCCGTTCAAGGCGATGCGTCCAGACAGCCAGAGCGTTCTCGCGCGCTTCAGAAGGATGAGATTCAGGAGAGAGGGTGGAAAATAACATAGCGAACCGTTATTTTTTCGCCATCTCGTTGGCGTTTTTCGCGCACTCGAGGGCCAGCGTAAGCCAGTCCTCTCCCGCTCTGGACTTAAGCCACTCCACGTACGCAGGCTGCGCCGCGCTGCGGAAGGTCTCCATTTCTTCTTCCGTCGGCGAATAGGCGATCATGCCCTTCTCGACGAGGAAGTCGATATCCTTCTGATCCTGTTCGGCCATGGCCTTGCGGTTCAGACTGTTCGCTTTCTTCGCGGCTCGACGACAGCTTTCTTCTGCTCCTCGGAAAGCGAGTCCATGAAATCACCGTTGACTACAAGGAACTGGTCGGAGTACTGGATGTTGGCGAGGGTGAGGTACTTCTGCACTTCCTGAAGGCTTCCCATCTTGATGTACATCGCGGGGTTCATCTGCCCGTCCACAACGCCGGTCTTCAGCGCCATGTACAGTTCGGTCCAAGGAATAGCGTTCCGCTGGCGCCGAAAGACTTGTAGAGAATGACCTGTCCTTCGTCCATTCCGCGGAATTTCAATCCCGCAAAGTCCTCCGCCTTCCGGATTTCTCTCTTGTTGTTCGTAAACGCAAGGAAACCGCCCTCCTCCACAGCCTCCAGGAGGTACGCGCCGGTACGTTTGTGGAACTCTTCCTGCGCCTTCTTCCAGAAACGGCTCTTGTCGTGAAAATATGCGCGGCCTTGAAGCTGTCGAACATGAAGGGAACCGCCGTCGCGTAGATTTCCGGGAAGACGGGGGCCACACCGGCAAAAGACGCCACGTTGACGATGGGCTGGTTCATCCCCTGCTTCGAGAGGAGTTCCATCCGCTCCTCCTCGTTGCCCAGCTGGCTGTCCGGGAAGAGCGCGATGGTGACTTCGCCTCCGGTACCCTCTTCCACGAACTTCTTGAAGTTCACCGCGTACAGATGCACCGCGTTATTCTCCACGTCGCCGGGACCGTTATAGGACATCTTAACCTCGACAGCTGCCTCTGCGTACCCCGGAACCATGACGGCGAACAGCGCGAACAGAACGAAAAGAGCCGATACCTTACTGAACTTCATTGCACATACCCTCCCTTTGTAAAAAACGTCTCTCCGGAAGGTTTTCCGGAGAACGGAAAGCGGAGAGCCCGTCTCTCCGCACCATTGAATACCCGAGTACCATTACACCACAAAAAAGCGATTCGATACAGGACTTTCGTCTCATCAAGAAAAAGCGTCACACCACCTCTTTCCGTTGCGTACGGGGAGTTACCCTGTCCGCAAAATCGCTCTCAACGCGGGAGTGCCGGACCAACAGCAGTTTTACCCAAGGTCTCGTAGAGCCGTGCACAGGAAGAAAGATCATTATTCGACGCGATGATCCCGGCGAAAGTGTTCTGTTCGTCCCACAGATTGATCTCCCATCCTCTTTTTTTCAGGAAGGAGAGAAGTTCAATGATATTGCCAAGCGTTCTTTCATGCAGCGGTTCCCGTTCAAGTAAGAGGAAAAGACGTTCGAGACGCCGCATCGCCCCGTGGCGCAAAAAGAGAGTATCAACCGCAGCCCCCCAACGCTCTCCTTCATCTATCCGGTGCGTCACAAAACGAAGATCAAGAACATCCGCTTCGAAAGCACGCTTCAGTTCATCGTTGAGCACGACCTCCGCCGTGCTCCGGAAAGCCTCCGGAACCGGCATTGCGAGCGAGGTGAGGAAGGAGAGTAGTTCCGAGGAGTCCGAAATCGTCTTCCTGAGCATTGAAACAACTGACTCGACATCCTCGGCAATGATCAAGTTCAGTATTCGTCGCTGTTCATCTTTGAAAAGATGGCGGAAGTGAATAGGTGTTGTGCCCGAAGAAAGAAACCAGTCCCTCTTCATCTTCGCTGCGAAGAGCCGCCTCGATCTTCTCGCGGATACCGTTTCCGTTTTCCGGCTCCGGCTTCTCGGCCACGCCGCACAGTACGTTCCGCCCCCCGCGGTAGAGCGCGGCGACAAAAATCTCTTTCTCGTCCCGTGTAATCTCGGAACGGATATGAAGGTAGCCGAGAGCATACCGGCGGGCTCCTTCATCCTTTCGTTCAAGAGAGCACGAAAGAATCCTGTAGGCGTAGAAAACATCTCCCAGATTCGCGCGAACATCCCCCTCATCCCCTGAAAAGAGAGAGGAAACGGCATAATGAGCCCCGGCGCGAAGCAGGTCCGATCGCACCTGCGTGACAAAGATATCGTAGACGCGCTTTCCGTCGACGAATTCAACGATGTTGCTCGGAGCCTTTTCAAGAAGTGTCTTGAAAGGCGTTTCTAAATCCTCCCCGGGGAAAAGATGCCCACATAGCTCAAGCGCACGCTCAGCGTATGCCATGATCTGCAGCGTTTCTATTCCCGAGATTTCGTCGAAGAACCAGCCGCAGCTGGTGTACATCAACATCAGGTTGCGCTGAAGCTCCATCAGACGCAGGGCTCTGACTTGCTCCTCATGGGAAAGTTCCCTTCCTGCCTCCCGTTGCAAAAAACGATGTAGCTTCGGAACGGGTATGGTCGAAGAAAACCTCTATATATCGGTTGCGTGCACCCCACGGATCGGGGAAAAGATTTTCCGCTTCCCTTTCGAAAAGAGGGGCGGCAGCGTCCCGCAGCGTGTCCAACGCCCCCCTGAGAGGAGCTCTCCAGCTTTGCTTCCATCCGGGACGAGAGTGCGCGAACAGCCACAGTCCTCCTTCCATCTTCCAACGCCGTGAACGCAGCTCCAGGACGAGTTCTCTACGATCCGAACCTCATCCACAGGGGGCGCGGAGTCGAGATACTCGCCGAAGATAGTGAGCGATGCGGATCTGGAACGTTCAATCGTGTCCAAGCAGTACGCCAGGGCCATATCGCCGTACTTATGGTGGTGCCCGAATGTCTCGCCATCCGTAGCGACGGAAACAAGGCGGCGCAGCGTCACGTTTTCGGGAAGCGCTCCTATGAGCATCTTCGCGAAATCGCCTCCGTTTCTCAGGGCATCTCCGAAGGCAACCTTCTGGGCGAGCTCGCCATGATAGAAAAAGAGCGAAAGCGCGCGACCGGAGCGTAGGGGACAAATATAGGCTCGATGCGTATCGACCCGCTCGCCCGTGACATCGGTCCATGATGAAGCGCCCTTTTCCCGAACAGCCTCCGCCTGCCGAGGAGCGAGGATGACAAAGCGTATGCCGTGTTCGGCAAGAATATCAAGCGTCTCGGAGTCGACGGCGCACTCGGGCAGCCACATTCCCTCCGGCGCCCGCCGGAAACGTCGCTGGAAGTCCTCGATCCCCCAGACGATCTGTGTGACCTTGTCACGACGGTTCGCGAGGGGAAGAATCATATGGTTGTACGCCTGAGCAATGGCGGGACCGTGCCCCGAGAAACGTGCGGATCCCAGGCGGTCCGCCTCCAGGACAGCCTGATAGTACTGGGGGCGTTTTCTCTCCATCCATGAAAGAAGAGTCGGTCCGAAGTTGAAGCTGATCCGCGAATAGTTATTCACGATACGCCGGATCCACCCCTCGTCGTCAAAAATACGAGCGGCGGAGTTCGGCCCGTAACACTCCTCGGAAATGCGCTCATTCCAGTCATGCCAGGGAGATGCGGATTCTTGAATTTCCACCTCTTCAAGCCAGGGATTCTCCCTGGGAGGCTGGTAAAAGTGTCCATGCAGACAGATCGAACAGGGCAAGTAACCCCCTCCTTTCTTCCAGGGTTAATTATACCCTTTCTTCACCTCTCTTTCCTCTTGGTGTACAATAAGGAACAAAAAACGGAGGTGTTTTTTCTGACGAGATCTTGCGGTATTCTCCTTCCCGTTTCCTCCCTTCCAGGAATGTGGGGCATCGGCGACCTCGCCCGGAGCCCGGTCATTTGTGGACTATCTCTCTCGTTCGGGCCAAAAGACATGGCAGATACTCCCACTCTCCGAAACCGACGGAGCGCTCGGCAACTCTCCGTACAGCTCCCCTTCTGCATTCGCCGGCAATCATCTTTTCATTTCACCGGACGACCTTCTTGAATTCGGACTGCTTACTGCGGCCGATACGGCGGAACTGCTCAGTTCCCGAGGAAAGAAGATCGACTATCCGACAGTCCGCACGGTGAAGGCGAAACTTTTAAAACGGGCGTTCGACAGGTTCGCTCCTTCACACGAGTACGAAGCGTTTCTGAGGAAACACGAGTATTGGATCTTCGACTATGCGCTCTTTTCCGCCTTGAAACAACGCTTCGGCGGTCTTTCGTGGAATCAGTGCCCGACGAACTGAAACTCCGGGACGAAAGCGCTCTTCGGACCCGCCGAAACCGAGCTGCGCGAATCAGTGGACTTCCTGCTCTTCAAGCAGTATCTCTTCTTCTCGGCAATGGAGCGCCTGCGTAGCGAATGCGATGAAAAAGGAGTCGAACTGCTGGGAGATCTGCCGATTTATGTCAATTTCGACAGTGCGGACGTATGGGCGCATCCCAATCTTTTTCACCTCGACGAAAATCTGCTGCCGGTGGAGGTCGCGGGAGTCCCCCCGGATTACTTCAGCAAAACAGGACAGCTCTGGGGTAACCCGCTGTACAACTGGAAGGCTCTGCAGAAAGACTTTTCATGGTGGATCAAGCGTTTGCAACACTCGCTCTCCATGTTCCACCTCGTTCGGATTGACCATTTCCGCGGACTCCTTGCCTACTGGGCAGTTCCTTTCGGCGACAGGACCGCGGAGAAAGGCATCTGGAGAGATGTCCCGTCGGAAGCGTTCTTTGCTTCACTCCGTAAGTACATCCCCGCCTCTTCATTCCTGGCTGAAAACCTCGGCGTTATCACGCCGGATGTTACGGACGCCATGGAGCAAATGAGCTTTCCAGGAATGGCCGTGGTTCTTTTCGCTTTCGGAGGTGGGATGAAGGACAATCCGCACATTCCGCACAACTACTCGGCAGCTCTTGCAGCCTACAGCGGCACGCACGACAACAATACCGCGCTCGGATGGTACCGCGACGACGCGTCCGAGGAGGAACGCCGGACGCTGGCCCGTTATCTCGGCCGCACACCGGACGAGCGCGAGGTTCCGGATATACTCGTCAGGATGGTGCTCTCCTCGGTTGGCGCAGCGCGCCATCATTCCACTCCAGGACTACCTGGGGCTTGGAAGCGAAGCGCGTATGAACACGCCCGCAACCCCCTCCGAAACTGGGAGTGGCGCGCTGAAGCGTTCAGCTTTACCGAAGAGTTTTCGATCAGAATAAAACAACTTTCCGAAATTTACGGAAGAAATTGATGTTCCCTCTTCAAAGAAGAGGACGTTTTCTGGTACTATTATGAATCAAAGGCTTCGTGGGTCCCCTTTTCGGGCACGGCTGCCGGCGGAAGATATGCGAAACGAATCCTGAGCGTTTCTTCTCCGATCGCTACACGAAAGCCCCAAAATTTGAATCCGCACAACTTAGAGAGGAGGAGTCGCTCCTATGATATCGCTACACCATCAGAGAGAACTTGGCAGTTCGATCCGGAAACTAATGGAGACTGACCCGGCGTTTCGTCCGGTAGCCTATCTTTCCATGGAGATCGGCATAAAAGAATCTCTCCCGACATATTCGGGATGGCCTGGGCATCCTTGCCGGAGACATTCTGAAAAGCGCGGCCGATCTTGGGGTTCCCATGGTCGCCCTCACGCTGCTTTACAGGAAAGGATATTTCCAGCAGTCGTTCAACGAGGACGGCTGGCAAACGGAAAAACCGGTACTCTGCAACCGGTGCAGGAGCTGACGCTTTTACCAACCAGGTGTCCTTGACGCTGCAAAATCGCGAGGTCCACGTACGGGTATGGCAATACGAGATTATCGGCAACACGGGGCATCCGCTTCCGGTCTACTTCCTGGACACCGATTTCGACAACAATCACCCCGACGACCGAAAACTCTCGTGGCAGCTCTACGGAGGGGACCAGCTCTACCGCCTCTGCCAGGAGATGGTGCTTGGCGTAG
>CAXXRY010000009.1:0-5288 GCA_963668335.2 Aminobacteriaceae bacterium
AACGGCTTCGCGCGCTCGCGGTACCTGGGAAAACCCTTGTGCAGCTGAGCGGAGGGGAACCGACCGTCCGCGACGATCTGCCCCTGATCGTGGCCTCCGCCAAGGAGGCGGGGTGCAAATATGTCCAGCTGAACACCAACGGCATACGGCTCGCGGAGGACGACGAGTACGTTCGCCGTCTCGCGGAAGCGGGCCTGTCCTTCGTCTTCATGCAGTTCGACGGTACCGACGACGCCATCCATCGCGCGCTTCGGGGCCGGGAACTGCTCGATATCAAACAAAAGGCGATCGAACGCTGCGCACGGCACAATCTCGGCGTCACCCTCGTGCCGACGCTCGTGCCCGGAGTCAATACGCAGGACATCGGGAACATCGTCCGTTTCGCCGTTTCGCACAGCCCCGCCGTACGAGGCGTTCACTTCCAACCCGTCAGCTACTTCGGACGCATTCCGTCGGCGCCCGCCGATTCCATGCGCTTCACGCTCGACGAACTGCTGCATGCCGTCGAAGAACAGACGGGCGGCCTTGTCCGGGGAGATTCCCTGCTTCCTTCCCGCTGCAACCATCCGCTCTGCGGCTTTCACGGCGACTATATCGTGACGAGCGACAGGAAGCTGCACCCGCTGCATAAAGCAGGCGAAGGATGCTGCGACGAGCCTATTTCGGCGGACCGGAACAGAGCGTTCATCACAAGCAAATGGCAGCGCCCGGAAGCCGGTGAACCTTTATCCAACACTGTTGAGGAACAGAAAAACACCTGCTGCGAAGCCGACTTGAAGACCTTCGACGGCTTCCTTCGCTTCGCCCGCAGGTACAGCTTCACGCTGACCGCCATGGCCTTTCAGGATGCGGGGAACATCGACCTGGAACGCCTGCGCCGATGCAGCCTCCATGTGTTCGACGACGGCAGGTTCGTCCCGTTCTGCGCGTACTACCTGACGGCATGGGAGCGAGGTACCTGCAATGGATGAAATAAGACGCATGATAAAGGACCGCTGCATGGAGAAGGAGGAGCCGTTCTGCGCTTCTGCCTGTCCGTTCCATCTGGACGTGCGCGAGTTCATCGCGCGAATGCAGCGGGGCGCTTTCAACACCGCCTTCCGCCTCTTTTCGAATGCAACCGGTTTCCCCGCAATCGTCGCTGCGCTCTGCCCCGAGCCGTGCACAGCGGTCTGTCCGAGAGGAACGGTCGACGCTCCCGTTCAGCTCAATATCCTCGAAAAAGCGGCCGTCGCGTATGCGGCGAACACAAAACCGAACAGCTACAACCTCCCCCCGAAGAAGGGGCGGATCGCCGTGGTCGGGGCGGGGTTGAGCGGCCTGGGGTGCGCGCTGCGGCTGGCGAACAGGAAATACCATGTAGACGTCTACGAGCGAAGCGGCCGCGTCGGCGGACGTCTTTGGGACGAGATGGATCCGGAGATCTTTCTCGCCGACATACGCCTCCAGTTCTCGAACGAAGAGTACGGCCTCTTCCTCGACCACGCGGTCGAAACGCTGGAGACGCTGCGTGCACAGTACGACGCGATCTATGTCGCGACGGGGAGCGGAGGCGACGCGTTCGGGCTGTCCTGCGAAAACGACGGGCGCGAAGGCATACCATGGGCGAGTCGTCTTCCCGGAGTCTTTCTCGGCGGCGCGCTCTTCGGAGCGAATTCCATGGAAGCGCTCAGCCAGGGGCTGAAGGCATCGCTCTGTATCGAGGACTATCTGAAGACGGGCGCGATGCGGGGTGCGGAAAGAGTCCCCCCCTACGAGGATGCGGCAGCCGCCGGAAGCGATCATCCGCACACCCGTCGTACTCCCCGCCGACGGCGCGCTCTATTCGAAAGAAGAGGCGGTCGCGGAAGCCACCCGGTGCATTCGGTGCCGGTGCGACGCCTGCGTCCGTCACTGCGGCCTGATGCGATATTTCAAAAAGTTTCCGGGACGCATCGCGGAGGAGGTCGAAATCACGATCACTCCGGGGACGCTCGACGGCAACGGCACGGTGGCCACGCGCCTCATCGCATCCTGCAACCAGTGCGGACTCTGCGCCGAAGTCTGCCCGGAGCGCATCGACATGGGAGAATTTCTGCGCGCGAGCCACCAGGCAATGCGCGAGAAGGGCGCCATGCCGCAGGCCTTCCATGATTTCTGGCTGCGCGACATGGAGTTCGCGAACAGCGAACGGGCCTCCCTGCCGGCGCCACCCCCCGGCGGAGCGCGCTGTACGCGGATCTTTTTTCCGGGGTGCCAGCTCGGCGCATCGGATCCGCGCTATGTGACGGAGTCCTATCGTTTTCTGCTCGGTCTCGAGCCCGGCGTCGCGCTCCGGCTTGGATGCTGCGGAGCCCCCGCCGTCTGGGCGGGCGACATGGAGCTTTTCCGGCAGGTACGGGAGCGTATTCTGGACGACTGGCGCGCGCTCGGCAGTCCGCGGATGGTAATGGCCTGCCCGACATGCCTGGAGATGTTCGCCCGCTACATTCCGGAGATCGACTGTGCGCCGCTCGTCGACGTCCTCGCCGCGTCCGGGCGTCCTCCCGCGGAAAAGGGGAACGGGGAGGTCGTCTCCGTCTTCGACCCGTGCGCGAGCCGTAACAGACCGGAATCGCAGCGCGCGGCGCGCTCGCTCGTCCGCGGCGCAGGGTACGAACTCGCTCCCCTCCCCTACGAGGGAAAGCGGGCGCAGTGCTGCTCCTACGGCGGGCAGATCGACATCGCCGCGCCGAAGTACGCGCAATGGCTGGCGGAGCAGAGAAGCAAGGACGGCGAGGCTCCGTACGTCGTCTACTGCTCCAACTGCCGCGACATCTTCGCGCACGCGGGGAAGCCGGCGCGCCATATTCTCGACGTCTTCTTCGGGCTGAACGGATGGAACGCCGCGCCGCCGACGTTCGAAGAACGCAGAAAACGGCGCGAAGACATGAAAACGGATCTTGTTCAGGAGTTCTGGCCCGATATGGAACTCCGGGGAAAAGAGGAGATCATGGAAAATCGAAAAAGTATCGCCATATCTCCCGAACTGCGGGAGAAGATGAACCGCGAGCGGCTTCTGGAGGAAGACGCGCTTGACGTGATCGAGGAGTGCGAGAGAAGCGGACGCAGAATATGGGATCCGTCCACGGAACGCTTCTTCGGCTGCAAGGAGATCGGCTACATGACGCAGTGGGTGGAGTACGCGCCGTCCGCCGAAGGGTACGCGCTCTTCAACACCTATGCGCACAGAATGAAGATCGAGCGGGAGGACACCCCTCATGGAAAAAAGTAAAAAACTCTTCTGCGGAAAGTGCATGGTGGAGATGCTCCCCGCCCCGACCGGGTTCAGTTACCTTGGGCACGCCTTCCGCACGAACGTGCTGCGCTGCCCCTCGTGCGGGCAGGTATTCATCCCGGAGAGCCTCGCCAAAGGGCGCATGGCCGAAGTGGAGACGACACTCGAAGACAAGTGAAAGGAGCGCAACGCTCCTTTTTATGGTATAGTTGCGGCAAATATGATCTATATCCATTCACAACGCTTTTTTCGAACAATAACACTGAATTCCCTTATCGAAAGGAGTACGCTCCAGATGGCGTATCGGGGATGTTTTCAAGGATGTGTCATTGTATTCTGCGTTTTATTCTTATTTTTAGTTTTCGCGGGTCGCGGCATTGCTTCTCAACCGCTAGTGCTCCTCACTCCGGGACCGTTGCTTCTGGCGAGCGTGAGCCTTTCGACGGACGCGGATGTGCGCGTCGAAGTTTGGCGAACGCAGGAAGAGGCTTTCTCTCGCCTCGCGACGGGAGAAGCGGCCGCGGCGGTGCTCCCGGCGACGGTAGGGGCCGTTTTGTCCGCGAAGAGCGACGTGGTCTTTCTCGGAGCGTTTCGCGGGAACGTCTTTTCCCTCGTCGTCCGAAACAGTTCGCCGGAATGGAGCTGGGAAGAGCTCAAGGGGAAAGAGATCCTCGTCGCGCAAGGCCGAGGCACGGTGTTGGATTCGATTCTTCGGAGCATCCTGCTCGGGTACGGCCTTCATCCGGAAAGAGACGTGCGCCTGCTGTACGCCCCGGCTCCGGAGACGTCCGTCCTCTATCGACAGGGTAAGGCGGACATCGTCGCTCTTCCGGAACCTTTCGCGACGTTCGCGCTCGAAGCGGGCGGGCGTTCTTTCGATCCTCAGGAGGCTTGGAGTCGATCGACCGGCCTCTCCGCCCGCTTTCCGGTCGGCGGTGTTTTCGCCGCAGGGGCGCGAGTCCGGGAAAATCCCGGTGTTTACAAAAAGCTGACCGAAAAATTCTCGGACGCCGCCGCATGGTTCGAGGAAAATCCCGAAGAAGCGTGCATCCTTGCGGGGCGACTCTTCGGGATGCCTCCGGAACGCTTTATACAGGCGCTTCCCCAAATTAGGGTTTCCTTCGAAACGGCGGAGGAATGCGCATCGGACGTTTCGGACTTCCTCTCCGGGTTGCACGACGCTCTTGGTTACGACGCGGTCCCCCCTCCTCCATATTTCCGAACGCGAGAGGAGCCCGCACGCCGATGATCCGAAAACTCCTCGGTCTATCGGGAGCGACGCTCTGCTGGTGGGCGGCGGGCACTCCTGATAGATTCCCCGTTCGTCCTTCCCGGTCCGGTGCCGACGCTCGCCCGCCTCGGGACGATGACGAACTTCTCCCTTTTTCGAGCGATTCTTGCCTCCGTAGGGAAAGTCGCGACCGTACTTCTGTTCGTCGTCTGCCTCGGCGTAGTAATCGGCGTTCTGCTCGGACTGCGTCCGCGACTCTACGCCGCGCTTCGTCCCGTCTTCCTGTCGGCGCAGGCGATCCCCGTTGTTTCCTGGCTCGCTTTCATCGTCTTCGCGTTCGGCATCGGATGGCGCGGCCCGGTCTTCATCGCGATTCTTGCGTTCCTTCCGCAGGCTGTTTTCACAACGGTGGCGGGAGTCGAGCACCTCGAACGCGATCTCGTCGAAATGGCGGATCTCTACGGAGTATCCGGCCCGATTCGTTGGCGGGATCTTTATCTCGGCGCGCTTGTTCCGTTCGTGCGCAGCGTTGTGGATACCGTTTCGGGAGGAGCATGGAAGGCCGTCCTCGTCGCCGAGTATCTTTGCGGCGACGAAGGGCTTGGCGTCCGGATCGCATGGGCGAGGCAGACGGTGGATGTCGAAGGCGTGTACGCGCTCTCTTTAATCGCCGTCGTTCTCGGCCTATGCGGCGAACGGTGCATCCGATGGACGGTTCGAAAAGCGGGAAGACGATGGATACCGTTCTCAATGTAAAAAATCTCGGCGTAGCGTACAACGGAGAGTGGGTTTTCCGTTCGT
>CAXXRY010000010.1:0-168267 GCA_963668335.2 Aminobacteriaceae bacterium
CGCGGCGTGCGCTTTTATCAGCGGACGAGAGTTTCGGGGGAGGGATCTGTCCGGATAGGCCGACGTGTGACGCTCGGGTATCCTATTGGAGGCGGCTTTCATGACTCCTGTTGCGAGTTGCAGGCGCGTTCTCCGGACGCGGAGATCGTGTTTGGGGATTTCGTCGCCGTCAACAACGGTTTTTTGGCCATCTCGGCGAAACGGGTGGAGATCGGCGAGAACTGTCTCATCGGCAAGGGAGTCCAGATTCTGGACTTCGACGCTCACGGCGTCGCTCCAGAGGAGCGCAGAACCTCCATCGGAAGGATCGCTCCCGTCATTCTCGGCAAAAACGTCTGGGTCGGAAACGGTGCGATACTCCTCAAGGGAACGAACATCGGAGACAACTCCATAGTCGCCGCGGGAGCCGTCGTCACCGGAGGCGACTACCCCCCGGACGTCATCATCGGGGGTAATCCGGCCAAGGTGGTGGGAAGCGTCGGTGGCACGGCCCGCAGGAGTGCGGAAAGATCGGAGGATGAAGAACATGCTTCTGAAAACGCGCATTGAAGAGCTCTTTCTCAGGGAGCTGCGGATGGACGATCTGGACGGATTCTATTCGTGGCAGAGCAACCCGGAGATTACGAAGTACTACGCGTTCACACGCGTGCCCCGGACGCTGGAAGAGACGCGCAGGACGCTCGCTTCGATCGTGGAGGGCGCCGGCCGGGATTCGGTGCATCTTGCGATCGTGAGGAACGCGTCGACCCCCGGCGAGGAGTTCGTAGGGGTGACGAGCCTCAAAAACATCTCCCCGCTCGACCGGCACGCCGAGTACGCCATGGTGATCGCTTCGACGAAGAACATGGGGAAGGGGTTCGGTAAGGCGGCCTCTATCCGGATGATTCAGTACGGGTTCGACACGTTGAACCTCCGGAAAATCTACATGAGCGCGCTCGCCGGAAACGAGAAGACTATCCATCTCTACGAGAGCATAGGCTTCCGGCGGGAGGGAGTCTTCCGGCAGCATGTCTTCAGGGACGGGAGCTACGAGGATCTCGCATGGTTTTCTCTCTTCAGGGAGGAGTTAATCAAATAATCGCGTACCGTTGCGTATAACGAAGGCCCCTCGGACGTCGTCGGAAACTTGGAGGGGGAAGCCGTCCGCCGTCGCTTGCGCCTATCGTACGGAACTCGTGCGGAACCTACGTCTTCGGCCATATCACTTGCGGGAGCCTGCACCTTAAAAACGCGCCCGGAAGAACTTCCTGAGCCGCCTCACCTGCCCCCTGAGCGTGAAGTGCTCCTCCGGAAGGAGCGTTACCGGCACGGGAGGTTCGTCCGGAAGCGTCCGGAGGAGGGAAACGATCGCGGGAAACAGGTTGTACCTGTCGAGCACGCGGTTGCGCGCCTCCCTCAAAAGCGGAAGCGACCGTTCGTACGTCTCCTGCTCGATAGCCCTCATGATCTTCCGGATGGCCTCCTCGGGCCGTTCGATGTCGATACGGGCGAACGCCCCCTCCGGAAAGTACTTTTCTATGTTGGGACACCCCCAGTAGAACGGAAACGCCCCTCCGAGGTAGGCGTCCGCCAGCTTTTCCGTCCAGTAGTCGGCGCACTCCGAGTTTTCGAGGACGATATGGTACTTGTAGGGAGCGATCGCGTCGCGTTTGCACGCCGCTTCCTTGGCCCGTCCTTTACCGAAGATGTCGAGCTCCGGAAGAGACGCCTGCTCCAGGTAAGAGACGAACTCGTGTCGTTTCCTGTGCCCGTCCCGTTTCCTTTTCGTCGAGCAGATGATGGAGAGAAGGCGGCGTTTATTCTCGAAGGGAGAACTCCCGGCGAGCGAGTCGTAACTCTCCACGAACAGTTCATTCCCCGACTGGTCGAACTCGCGCCCGTAGTGCCACGGAAGCGCCTGCTGTTTGGAAATAACCCCTCGATGCCGCATCGCGTGACAGGTGAGCACCCCGGCGAACTGCGCCGTGAACGCCTCCGGGTAGCTCTTGATCATCGGCGGCTCGCCGGTGATCAGAATCGTCCGCGACGGTGGGCAAACAGTAGTCATCCTCTCGGGGAGTTTTTCGTATACAACCCATGCGTCCGCGCGGGTGCAGTTCCGGTCGATCACGAACTGCACCCCGTCCCACATACCGGATGCTCCCGGCGTTTGCAGAACGAGCGGCCATGACGCCGAGGGGGTGGTGAGTTTGACGATCATCTGCCGTCGTTGCCGGTCCGGGGAACGATGCGGATGATGTCGTCCGCGACGGCGAAGGTGGAGTCCGGAAAGAGCCGCCGCGCCATCTCCTCCACCTGAGGGATGTCCGGATATCCGGAGTCGGCGCCGAAGCATCTGGCGTCGTCGATCAGAATCACGTGGTCTTTCACAGGATGCCGTCCGATGCGTTCAAGCTCCGTACAGACCGGAGTCTCTTCCTCTCCTCTCGCCGTGTCCCCGCGCGAGTAGTGCGCGTCGAGCCAGAAGAGGCAGCGCTCCTCCCTCTCAATCGCAAGGATGTCCTCAAGTCTCTTGCCGCTGTCCCCCTGGAAGAGACGTACCTTGGGTACGGAGGCGAAACGAGCGCAGGCCCGCACATACAGCGCTTCTCCCAGTTCGACCGAGTAGAGACGGTCGAAATACGGGACCATGGCGGCGAGCGTTTTGCCCTCGTAGGTCCCCGTCTCTACGAACACGCGGATGCCGTGCGTTTGGGCGTGCTCCAGAAGTATCGCCTGTTTGAGGGCGTTCGGCAGAGGAATCGGTCTGCCCTTCATTTCCCATTGAATACGTGCCGCGAACTCGCGGATGCGCCGATGTATTTCAACCATGCCGACAGTCTCCTTATCTTTGCTCATGGATGTGTCCGTGTATTGTCACACCTGTTTCCAAGTATTTTCCTGCTCCTCCGAAGAGACGCTCCTCTAAAAAAAACGGCGAGGCCGAACGGATCGATGAGATGTCCTTGAAAAGCGACGCGGTCAGCTTCTTCGCGCCGGAGCGCGACAGGTGCGAATTGTCCAGAAAGTCCTCGTACTCCAGTCCGTAGACGCCTCGGTCCCAGCTTCCTATGAGCCTGACGGGTCCAAGCGCTTCGTCGAGAGCCCGAGCAGCGATGCTCGTTCTTTCGAAGAAATCCCCTCCGAGCAGCTGCATGTCCCAAAAAGGTGTGAGCACGAATACCAGGGTTCCCCCGTTCTTTTCAAAGGCTTTCTTTAACTGTACCATACTTTTCAGCTGGAAATCGGAAAGGGGAAAGTGCTCCAAGTCTTTTTTGTACCGGGCGCTCCTGTCCTCCATGACGATGTTCAGAAAGTCCATGTGCGGCAGCCCCTCGAACCCCATCTCCGCCCCCGTCTTCCTCGGCGATCCCCTGATCGCGTTCGCGAAGAGCACAACGGGAAGGTGGTAGAAGTTGCCGTGTTCGTCGGCGATGATCTCCCACTGTCTTCTGCTCAGCAGAATCTTCTCGTACGGCTTGTCGATGTGCAAGGACTCGAAGAAAAAGTCGGCGTCGAGGACGTAGAAGATGAACTCCACGCCGCCGAACAGCTCGATGTGTTGTGTGTAGGTGTGCAGCATCTCGAACGGCCCCGCCGCGACCTGCCCCGCGTTGACGACGTCCGTCGGTTGCAGCCCGTTCTTTTCGGCGATGATTGAGGGGACAAGCTGGTGAAAGCAGCGGCTGCTTCCCATCAGCAGCACGCGCGGAGGTTCTTCGACCCATGAAGCGTTGTCGTACAGGTGCGATTTCAGGGCCAGGTCGTAGACGCCGGAAAATCGAAAGAGAACGAATTGACCGGCGAAGACCAGAAGAGAGGAGCAGAGTATAAGATGCACCAGACGTTTGTATTTCATGCGTATCCTCTCTTTAGAACTGGAAATAAAGAAACTCGGAAACCCGGTTCAGAAAACAGACGCTTATGAGCAGAACGCCTCCGACCGCGACCGCCCAACGAGCGGTGAAGGTTCCCTCCCGGAATCGTCTAAAGGTCCATTCCTGGCTGTTGGGCGCCGCGACGACAAGCAAAAAACAGGCCCCGAGGACGACGAACCGGTCGAGTCCGAACGATTCCGGGAGCGAAAAACCTCCGTTCAGACCGAACATGCCGTTGAAGACCTCCAACGCTCTTCCGAGCGTCGACGCCCGGAAGAAGACCCATGCGACGACTACGGAAAAAAAGGTGACGAGCCATCCCAGAAAACGTTGCAAGCGGGGAAAGGCGTGCATCGGAGATACCGCCGCGAGCGCGTGGTTCGCGCAGAGGTACAGACCGTGCAACCCTCCCCATACGACGAAGTTCCACGATGCGCCGTGCCAGAGCCCCCCGAGCAGCATCGTCGTCATCAGGTTACCGTAGCGCCGAAGCATTCCCTTCCGGTTCCCCCCCAGCGGGATATACAGGTAGTCCCGCAGGAACGTGGAGAGCGAGATGTGCCACCTGCGCCAGAACTCCGAGATCGAGCACGCCTTGTAGGGGGAGGCGAAGTTGACGGGGAGTTCGATATTGAACAGCCGTCCGAGGCCGAGCGCCATATCCGAGTAGCCCGAGAAGTCGAAGTAGATCTGGAACGTGTAGCAGAGCACGCCTGTCCAGGCTTCCAAAGCCCGAGGAACGCCGTTCGCGTCGAAGACTGCCGCCGCCCACGGCGAGAGCGTGTCCGCGATGACCAGCTTCTTGAAGAGTCCAAGCGAGAGCAGCGTGAGCCCTATCGCGATGTTCCGGTAGCTCAGCGCGAATGTGCGGAGCCTGGAAAACTGCGGTATGATCTGATCGTAGCGGACGATCGGTCCGGCGATGAGTTGGGGGAAGAAGGAGACGAAGAGCGCGTACCTGGTGAAGGAATGTTCGCGAACCAGTCCCTTCGAGCAGTCGACGAGGTAGGACATCTGCTGAAAGGTGAAAAAAGAGATGCCCAGAGGGAGAAATATCTCGCGGGGGAGCCACTCTGCGCCGCAGAGGAGCGCCAGGTTCGTCATGAAGAAGTTCGCGTACTTGAAATATGCGATCAGCGCCAGATTGACGCCCAAGCCGCTGAAGAGCCATGTCTTCACATTCCCTCCCTGAGAAACAGTCCGTTCAATGCGCCGTCCCCAGGTATGGTTGAAGAGGATGGAAAAAAGAATAAGGAGGATGAACGGAGGGTTCCAGTACGAATAAAAGAGCAGCGACGCCGCAAGGAGCACGGCCAGGGCGACGTTCGTCGCTCTCCTGGAGCATGCGAGGCGGAAAGAAAACCAGGTCGCGGGCAGGAAGAGAAACAGGAAAACGTAGGAATTAAAGAGCATGCTTCTTCTCCATATCGACATGCGGCCCGTTCTTCCGATTCTCTCCCGGAGAGCCGCACCGGATGTTGAGTATTATATCCGATACTTTCCGATTTGTAATTCCGCGTTCCGATCCTTTTGGACAACGAGAGGGAAATATGATAGGCTTCCAACGGAAAAAAACGGAGCGCTACCGGCGCTTCCAGGAGTGCGGAAAGGCGGCGGTTCACTTGAAGATTCTCCAGATTCTTCCCGAACTGCACGAGGGCGGTGTCGAGCGGCATGTGCTGTGGCTCTCCAACGGTTTAGCTGCCGGGGGGCATGAGCTTGTCGTTGTCTCGGCCGGTGGGAAGATGGAGAGGGAGCTGCGTGGCGTGGAGCACATCCGTCTTCCCGTGCACAGGAAAAACCCGGCGACGGCGGCGTGGGCGGCTCTCCGGATAGCGCGGATCGCAACGGCGCGCGGAGTGCGGATTTTGCATGCCCACTCCCGCGTCCCGGCATGGATCGCGTGGTGGGCGTCGCGTCTTTCCGGAATACCTTGGATTGCAACCTGCCATGCGTTCTACAGCAGGAACGCGGGAATCCTTCCGTACCGGAGGGCGCGTCTGCTGCTCTGTGTCAGCGAGGCGGTGCGTTCGTATTTTGCAGAGATCTTCCCCGAGGCGGAGTTTCGGGTGGTTTATAACGGCCTTCCGCCGACGGAGCGGGTGTGGCGCCCGGATGAAGGAGAAGCGCCTCGGTTTCTTTTCGTGGGAAGGCTTGTGCCGAAAAAAGGCCTCGACACGATTCTCAACGCGCTCTCCTGCCTGCAGGACATTCCATGGAACCTCGACATCGTCGGCGACGGCCCTTCGATGGAGCCGTTGCTTCGGATGGCCGCGCAGCTCGGGATAGCCGACAGGGTTTTTTTCCGCGGTTTTCAGGAAGAACCGGAGCGCTGGATGGCCGGGTGTTCCTGTTTTCTCTTCCCTTCTCATCAGGAGGGGATGGGGCTGGTGCTCATGAGGGCGGTTCAAATGGGGATCCCCGTGCTGGCCTCTGATATTCCGGCGGTGCGGGAGCTCGCGTCGACCCCGGACGGGCTGTTGCAGGCCGGAAACACGGAAGCCTGGCGGACCTCTCTGGAGGACTTTCTGCGTGCCGGCAGGAACAAGAAAAGGACTCGTTTCGATACGCACAAGATTCCGTCGATCGACGCGATGGTCGGAGCCGTCGAAGAACACTATGCCAAAATTATCGGCGGTGGAGATCATTTCGGACGAACGCCCGAGAGAATTTGAATACTGATGAAAAAAACGGGGGAGAAACGCATGTATATCCAAAGAAACTCGGTTATCTCCTTTCTTCGGGCTGTCCTCTTTTTCTGGACGGACCCGGAGCGGAATTTCCGGCGATGCAGGCGGGGACAGTACCTCGGACTGCTCAAGCTGACGAAGGAGTACGGCTTCACTTATGATGAAGAGGACAAACATATCTATTCCAGCCAGTACGGACAGGACAAATTCGTCGCCGAGCACGTCTTCCCCGGCAAAGAGGAAGGCGTCTTTGTCGACGTCGGCGCGAACGACGGAGTGACCTTGAGCAATTCGTACTTTTTCGAGACGAAGAGACGCTGGACCGGTCTGTGCGTCGAACCGCTCCCGAATGTCTTCCGGAAACTGCGGGAGAACCGTCCGAAATCGTTCTGCGAGAATGTTTGCATCTCGAACACGGAAGGCGTGCTCGACTTCGCGAAGGTCGACGGAGTCGACGCCTTGAGCGGTATCGCCGAGAAAATGGACAAACGGCAGAAACGCAGAATCGTCAAAGAAAAAGGGCGTGTGGAGATGATTCGCTTGCCTGGGCTGCGTCTGCAAACACTGCTCGAAAAATACGGTATCGACCGGATTGATTTTCTCAGCGTCGATACAGAGGGTGCGGAGCTCGACGTGGTCCGGTCGATAGACTTTGAAAAAACGAGCATCGGCGTACTCTGCGTAGAGAACAACAGCGGACGCCGGGATGTCCGCAAGCATCTCGAGCACAACGGATTCGCATACTATCTGACGCTCGGGGATCTTGACGACTTGTATGTCCATCGTTCGCTTCTGCCCGAAATGGAAAGGGCTCCAACAACCCGTTGTGCGCCATCCGGCGCATTACGGAACGACGAGGTGTGTTCAAAATGAAGAGGAAAGCGTTATTGACCGGCATCACGGGACAGGACGGAGCGTACCTGGCCGAATTTCTATTGAACAAGGGGTACGAGGTGCATGGGATGAAGCGCCGATCATCTCTTTTCAACACGGGGAGGATCGACCACCTGTACGAAGATCCGCACCAGACGGAACGACATCTTATCCTTCACTACGGGGATCTCACCGATTCGTCGAACATCATACGGATCATCCAGGAGGTGCAGCCCGACGAGATATACAACCTCGCCGCGCAGAGCCATGTGAAGGTCTCCTTCGAGACGCCGGAGTACACCGCCAACGGCGATGGGCTGGGGGTGCTTCGCATTCTGGAGGCCATCCGGATTCTTGGGTTGGAGAAGCGCACGCGCTTCTACCAGGCCTCCACCAGCGAACTCTACGGAAAGGTGCAGGAGATTCCACAGAACGAGAAGACGCCTTTCTATCCGCGCAGCCCCTACGCCGCGGCAAAGCTGTACGGATACTGGATCACCGTGAACTACCGCGAGGCCTACGGCATGTTCGCCTGCAACGGCATCCTCTTCAACCACGAATCGCCCCTGCGCGGCGAGACGTTCGTCACCCGCAAGATCACTCGGGCCGCGGCGCGCATCGCCCTCGGCCTTCAGGAGAAGCTCCATCTGGGGAACCTTGGCGCGAAGCGCGACTGGGGCCACGCGCGCGACTACATCGAGGCGATGTGGCTGATGCTTCAACAGGACGAACCTGACGACTACGTCGTGGCGACCGGCGAGACGCACACGGTCCGCGAATTCGCCGAAAGAGCCTTCGCTGAGGCAGGCATTCCGCTCGCATGGAAAGGAACCGGCGTCGACGAAAAAGGAGTGCACGCCGAGAGCGGAGCAACGCTTGTCGAGGTCGACCCGAGGTACTTCCGCCCGACCGAGGTTGAGCTGCTGCTCGGCGATCCGTCGAAGGCGCGGGAACGCTTGGGATGGAAGCCCCGCGTCGCATTTTCGGAGCTTGTCGCCGAGATGGTGCGCGCCGATCTTGATCTCTTCCGAAGAGACCTTCTTTGCCGCGACGCAGGGTACAGCGTCTGCGCGGCGGCGGAAGACCGCTGCTGAACGGAGGCGAACGAGATGTCGACTGTTCACCATGAAGATATGATCTTTGTCGCGGGGCACAAGGGCCTCGTCGGCTCGGCGATCGTCAGGAAGCTGCGTGAAAAGGGGTATGAAAATCTCCTGCTCAGAACCCGCAGCGAGCTCGACCTGACGGACCAAGCGGCGGTGCGCGCCTTTTTCGAATCGGAACGGCCCGATCACGTGATTCTGGCGGCGGCGAAGGTCGGGGGGATACTGGCCAACTCGACATATCCGGCGGATTTTATCTACCAGAACCTTGCGATCGAAGTCAATATCATCCACGAGGCGTGGCGTGCGGGGTTGCAGAAGCTCCTCTTCCTCGGCAGTTCCTGTATCTACCCGAAGCTGGCCCCGCAACCTTTAAAAGAGGAATACCTTCTGACCTCCTCGCTTGAGCCGACGAACGAAGCGTATGCCATCGCGAAGATCGCCGGGCTTAAGATGTGCGAGTTCTACAACCGCCAGTACGGCGCCCGCTTCATTTCGGTCATGCCCACCAACCTCTACGGTCCTTGGGATAACTTCGATTTGGAAACGTCGCATGTGCTGCCTGCGATGATCAGGAAATTTCACGAGGCGAAGGCAAGGGGAGACGATGCGGTGACACTGTGGGGGACGGGAACGCCCCGAAGGGAGTTTCTTCACGTGGACGACCTGGCGGACGCCTGCGTCTTCTTGCTCGAGCGCTACGAAGAGCCTGCTTTCCTCAATATCGGCTCAGGCGAGGACGTAACGATACGTGAACTTGCGGAGCTCGTTCGTCGGGGCGTCGGCTTCACTGGAGATATCCTCTGGGATTCGACGAAGCCGGACGGGACGCCGCGAAAGCTGCTCGACGTGTCGAAATTGAAAGCGCTCGGCTGGAGAGCGTCCACATCTCTCGAAGCCGGTATTGCGAATACATACGGATGGTACCTTGAGCACGTTGAATGAACGTGATTTTTTCGAGTAAAGGATTTTTCCTGCCGATTTTCGTAGGAAGAGTGTACGTACTTTCCGCAAGATGAGTCTTAAGTCCTATTCTCAAAGGAGACCCATTCAGCTACAATCCCTCGTAGCAGTCGAATTGAAGCACTTTGACAATTTGACCTTGGATGAAACAGCTTCTGTTCTTTCGTGAGGAAATCCCGACGGCGTGAAAGGAGGTGCGACGACCCCCTGCCAACAAGGACGAGCGAAAGATGAAGGCGGATACATTCCGAACCAAGGCATAGGGGAGAAGAAAAAGGAAACGAGGAAACTTTCTTCCGACCCCCGAAGCTGCGCAAGGAATACCCGCGTTATAAAAACACACTAAACCAAGGGGGTTACATAACAATGAAAAAGATTCTTGCGCTTGTTGCAGTAGTCGCGATTGTTGCGTTCGCCGCTCCTGCGTTCGCCAACGTCAACCCGTTCATGGATGTTCCCATGAACCATTGGGCATATGATGCCATCGGCCAGCTTGCCGCTCGGGGAGTTCTTTCCGGCTATCCTGATGGCACCTACAAGGGCAACCAGCCCATGACCCGTTACGAAGCCGCTTCGGCTATCGCCCGTGCTCTTGCCGTGGTCGACATGACCAAGGCCAGCAAGCAGGACGTCGAAATGCTGAAGAGACTTGTTGTCGAGTTCAAGGATGAGCTTGATGCGCTTGGCGTCAAGGTCGACAAGATCGACAGCAGACTTGCCGTTATCGAGGAGCGCCTCGGCGGATGGAAGCTTTGGGGCGAATTCCGCTTCGACGCGAAGTTCGGCGGCAACGACGGCGTAAACGATCCCGCGCTTTACGGGACCACGGGAGCCAATCAGTTCAACATCAGCCGCTATCGTATTTGGATGCGGAAATTCATCGACGACAAGGTAACCTTCACAGCTCGTATAGGCAGCGCTGCGGCCGTATTCGAGCGTTATTACCTTGATGTGAAGTTCCCCTGGGATATCACCGGAACGATCGGTCTTTCCCTCCACGACTGGATGGGCGACGATGGTCTCTACACGGACAACGACGCCGCGTTCACCGACAGAACCTATCGCGGATTCTACTTCAACAAGCCGTTCGCCATGGGCAACTTCATCTTCTACGTGTCCCGTCCGGACGAAGTCGGTATCGATCCTCAGGCCACGAACGAGCATTATGAAATCGGCGCCCGCGCGAAGTTCAACTTCAACGAGCAGCTGTGGCTCTCGCTCAACGGCATGATGAGAATGTACGACTCCAACGTGCTTACCTCTCTTACGCCCGCCGGCGTAGCCAAGGAAGACGAGCATATCTACTGGGGCGCGTTCGGCATCAACTTCACCCCGGCGATCGCGTTGAAGGGTGCATACTATGGTCAGGAAGTCCAGGTCGGCGACAATGTCGGCACGGAGTCTCCGAACGCCTTCCAGGCAATCATCGACATCAAGCAGGACGCCCTTAAGTTCACCTCTTTCTGGGCTGAGTACTGGAGCATGGACGACAACTTCACCGCATGGACCGACGGACCGTGGGACAACTACGGCGCAGCGGTTACCGGCAGATTCCTCGGCGTGAACTATGACAGCGTAATGTTCTTCAAACTGAACCAGAAGTGGACCGACCAGTGGAGCACGTTCCAGCGCTACTTCATCGGCAACGCCCGTAACGAAATCGCCGGCGTGACCGACAACACCACCAACTGGACGTTCGGCGTGAAGTACAACTATACGCCTGCTCTTTCCTTCGAGCTTGCCTACGACAAGATCGAAAACGCGCAGACCGGCATCAACAACGACGACAGCCTGATCCGCTTCAGAACGCATATCGCTTTCTAAGCGACACATATCGTCGGATTCAGAAGCATTGCACCAGACACGGATAAAAGAGGAGCCCGAAAGGGTTCCTCTTTTTTTGTATCTCCTGTATAATTGCCGGGAAGCTTATTCAAGAGGGGGCGTTATGTGTGGCGTTCAACAGAAATCAAATGTTCCGAGGGCTCCTTGTGTGTGCTCTTTTCTTCTCCTTATCTGCTGCGGCTTTCGCCGACGCCAAGGTATTAGCGCGCTGGAGCCAGATGAAGTCCTATAAGGATAGTTTCGGAGGAGAACTGGACGTACGCGCTACCTACTACTCGGCGGAGTACATCGAGGCGCTCGTCAAACAGGAAGCGGAGAAAAACCTCTGGACCGAAAACGAGATGGAGCAGTACAAGTACCAGCTGTTGAGCGGTCTCAGTCTCGACGAGTATATTCCCATTCATGTCGAATTCGACAATAGAGGTCCCTCGATGCATCTTGCTCCGTTCGACTCGTTCCTCACTCTGTGGGTTGGAAAGAACAAGTTGTCCCCTGTCGATTTCGACAAGCGTTTTAACTTTAGTTTCCAGGGCAAAAGAGAAGGGCTCGTTTTTTTCCCGCGCTATGACAAGAAGGGGAAGTCATATCTTGAAGGGGTAAAAACAATTCGATTCACCATGGCGGGCGCTATCAGCAGCGTGACGATTAATTTGTCGACGCTTGATTTTATCTGGGACGTCTACAAGGATAATCCCGAAGCCCTGTACAAAGGGCGCGCAGCAGCGCGCTTCGAACTCGACCGCCTGATCAAGCGCATCGAGAAGCTCAACGCCGAGAAGCGGGAGCTTGAGGGCAAGCTGAGCGAACTGAACGCCGAGCTCGACACCATTACCCATCGCGTCGAGGAACTCCAGCGCCAGTAACGGACCGGAAACGACACTACGCACGCCTTTTCGCTCGCCCTTCCGTCGAACGGAATGGGGCAAAAGGCTTATTGAACGCCGAACACCGAGCGAACCAAAAAGGAAAGGAGCGCGGACATCCCGATCCGCGCTCCTTTCCTTTTTGTGGTACTATATCCGTTGTCTGTATTTTAGTGTCGGGAGGAACGAACAAGTTATGATGAAGAGAATCGCAGTCTTGACGAGCGGTGGAGATGCTCCGGGGATGAACGCGGCCATCCGTGCGGTGGTGCGTACGGCTCTCTATCACGGCATGGAGACCATAGGCGTGATGAAGGGGTACGAGGGACTGATGGACGGCGAATGTATCACGCTCGACCGGGCCGCGGTCGGCGGAATTATCCACAGGGGTGGTACGATCTTGCGTACAGCGCGGAGCGAAAGATTCAAAACGGAAGCGGGGCTTCGTGCGGCCCTTGTGCAGATGGAGAACCGCAAGGTGGATGCGCTTGTGGTCATCGGTGGCGACGGCTCTTTCAGAGGGGCTGAAAAACTGTGCTCGATGGGGCTGCCGGTAATCGGCATCCCGGGGACCATCGACAACGATATCGCCGGGACCGATGTGACCATAGGATACGATACCGCGCTGAACACGGCGCTCTCCGCCGTGCAGAAACTCAGGGATACGGCGAGCAGCCACGACAGGCTCTTCATCGTCGAGGTGATGGGGCGCGACGCGGGATTTCTCGCGCTCGACGTCGCCGTCTCGACCGGAGCGGAGTACGTTGTCGTGCCGGAGATTCCCCTTGATATCAAAAAAATGTGCGATCACCTGCACTACTCAAGAAAGCGCGGGAAGACGCACTCTCTGATCATCCTTGCCGAAGGCGTGATGTCGGCGCTGGATCTGCGGAATCAGCTTCAGGATACCGGCGGGTACGACGCCCGCGTGACAGTTCTGGGGTATATCCAGCGCGGCGGCAGCCCATCTTCGCTCGATACGATCCTGGCCTCCAGGATGGGCTCGTTCGCGGTGGAGTCGCTGCTCCAGGGAAAGACCGGCGTGATGGTGGGCACGGTGTGCGGCGCTATGTCGCTCTGCCCTCTGGAGGACGCCTGGAAAGCCGCTAAAGAGCTGAATCCCGAGCTTCTTGCATTGGTCGACAAGCTGAGCGTGTGATGATGGAGAGCTTCGGCCGCATTTGTTCCGTAATAGGTTCCGACCGACCCGGACGTAAGGTCGGAGGGCTTCTCCGTCCCGAGCATCTTGCTCAGGCTTTGGAGCTGTTGAAAACAGCGTCCTCCGCGGCTGTGGTGACGGGTTTTTTTGTCCCGGCGTGCGAAGCTCCCGAAACGGACGGTCCGGGCGGAGCGGTAATGCTCGGCAGGGCGTTGGAACGATGCGGGCGAAGCGTTGCGCTCTATACGGATGCACGGTGTTTTACGGTTCTGGATGCCTGCTCGCGTGCCGTGGACGGCCCTGTTGTTCGTTCCGTCGAGACGGGAGGGGAGATTCTTGAATCGTCGCCTTCGCTTGTTCTCTTCATTGAGCGTCTTGGACGGGCTGCCGACGGTCGGTACTACAACATGCGCGCCGAGGATATCTCCTCAGTAACCGCCTCATTGGATGATGCCGCGTCGCATGCTTTCGAGGCGAATATTCCGGTGCTTGCGATCGGAGACGGCGGTAACGAGGCGGGAATGGGAAACTTCAGAACGCAGCTTGCGGAACTCCTTCCCGGATATGCCGGATGTCTTTCCGTGACGGAGGCGTCCGTTACGCTTGCCGTCGATGTCTCCGATTGGGGTGGATATGCCTTGGCGGCGCTGCTTTCGCTTCGAGAAGGGAAATGGGTAGGGGCCGAAGAGGATGAGCTTGCTCCGATGCTTGCGGCGCAGATAGAGGCCGGGGCGGTGGATGGCGTAACCCGCAGAGGAGAGCCCACGGTGGACGGATTCGATATCGGCGTCCACCGTGATGTTGTGCGTTCTTTGAAGGACGCGGTCAGATCTTTGATGCGGGAGTGAAAAGAGCTTTTTGAAGTACAGGGCGTACAGCAAGGGCGACTGCAGCTCCTATGCCGCACTGAAGGGCGTCGGTCGCCGCTTCGACTGGAACGGCGGGCCATCCGTAGAGTATACCGGCGACGGTGGTGTATCCTGTGATCATGATGGTGGCTCCCGCAGCGATACCGAGTGCAGGGTGTTTACGTCCCAGGAGACCGGCGACGTATCCTTCCGTTCCTTTAATCAGCAGCGTGAAGGGAGCCCAAAGAGGGTACCCGAGCAGCAAGTCGGCCATCGAGGCGCCTATCCCCCCTGCCGCGGCGCCCCAGACGGGGCCGAGGAGAAGCGCGGCGAGATAGATCACTCCTTCACCTAAGTTGAAGTAGAGTCGAAAGCCGGGTACGGGAATACTGAGCATCGTAGCCAATGCGACGGCGGCTATGAGAAGCCCTTTCAAAGCGACTTGGCCTGCAGGTTTGGTGTTCATCGAAACAACCTCCTTGATAGATTCGCTTTTTTTCCGGGAGTTTTTGTTTTTTAACTGGCTCCCGAGGATTTCTTCTTGCCTCGTCATTGTATTCGTGGTAGAGTTCTTTCGGAAAGAGCCAGCTGGACGCTGTTTTCATCTTATTCTGGACTGTTCAAATGATCGGGGCAGTCAATGCCCGGCGATGTTTTTTTTCTCTGCACTTGTTTTTTTTCTGGGGCGGTGGGTATAATGTCCAGGGACGGGAAGTTTTTTCTTCTTCTGGTTGGTCTCGCTATCTTCTCCCTGATCGCCGTCTCGTTCGGGGCGATTCGTTCAAAGAAGGCTGCGGGTTCTTTTGAAATCCACAATATAGTTCTGTGTGACGAAATGGATGGCGGGGTAAAACCAGTTGGTGGCGGCTCTGTTTTTGCGTACGGTACGCGCCAGTTGTGTTTATGGTTCGAGTACTCCAGAGCCGGCGACGGCGAGAATATCCGGGTACGCTGGTACTACAGGGGACGGCCGATCCATTCACAGGAGGTTGTTCTCGATCCCGGAAGCGGAGCCAAGGCGTTCTGCCTTCTTCTTGAGGATGGCTCTCCTCTCCCCAAAGGATCATATTCGGTCCGGATATCTCTGTTCGACAGGGTTTTTTCCGAAACGTTCTTCGAAATTTCCGAGTAACTGCACCAATAGGCAAACTCAACAACTTGGTCCGTTTTGCCGGTTCATGTGTTCAGTAACGCGTGAAGGTTTTGAAACGGGGCAATTCAGGAAGGGGATGTCCAGGTTCGTGTTTTTTTCTGATCATTTTTCCCAAAGTGTTTCAAAAAGCCCTCCTGGCTTTATAAAAGATATATCCTTAGGACTTCGTTCATGATGTCCGATAATCTCATTGTAAACGACGCAGCGGACAATGCTTCCGAAGTAGTCCTTCAGGAGACGGATGATACGTCGAAGACTCCTCCGAAGCCGAGGCATACGTACGGGCATCTGGCCGCTCTGCTCAATCCCGATCTTCGCAAAATAGCGAAAGAGCTGGGTATAGTCGGTTTTTCCTCCTTACGCAAGGATGATCTTGTCATCGCCATCCTGAAGGCCCAAGCCGAAGAGTTGAATTACCGTTTCGGCGGAGGTACCCTCGAAATACTGCAGGAAGGGTACGGGTTTCTCCGTCCGAAGGGCCTGCTTCCAAGCGACCACGACGTGTACGTTTCGGCGTCGCAGATTCGTCGCTTTGGCTTGCGGAACGGAGACGTCATCTGGGGACTTGTGCGTCCCCCCCGTGATTCGGAGCACTACGAGGCGTTGCTCAGGGTAGAGATGGTGAACTTCTCCGACCCGGAGGCGGCAAGAAGAAGACCTCATTTCGGCGCCATCACGCCAATCTTCCCGGATGAAAAACTTTCACTTGAGACGGATCCCAAAGAGATATCCACACGGCTTGTCGACCTCTTCGCTCCTATTGGAAAGGGACAGAGGGCACTGCTCGTTTCTCCTCCCAAAGCGGGAAAGACCACGCTGCTCAAAAAAATCGCCAATGCTGTTACAGTAAACTATCCGGATATCATCCTGATGGTGCTGCTGATCGACGAGCGTCCGGAGGAAGTGACGGACATGGCCCGTTCCGTGGACGGGGAGATCATAGCCTCTACCTTCGACCGTCCGGCGGACGAGCACCTGCGGGTGGCGAATCTCGCTCTCGAGAAGGCCAAGCGCCTCGTAGAGGTGGGGAAGGACGTTGTCCTCCTTTTAGACTCGATCACGCGTCTCGCGCGCGCATCCAACCTTGTCGTTCCGCCTTCGGGACGAACCCTTTCAGGCGGTATGGATCCGGCGGCGCTTTACTTCCCGAAGCGTTTCTTCGGAGCTGCGCGGAATATCGAGGAGGGCGGAAGCCTCACCATCATCGGTACTGCCCTTGTGGATACCGGAAGCCGTATGGACGAGGTGATCTACGAAGAGTTCAAAGGTACGGGGAACATGGAGCTTCATCTTTCGAGAAAGCTCTCCGAACAGCGGATTTTCCCGGCGATCGACATCGTAAAATCAGGGACGAGGCGAGAGGAGTTGCTCTTCACCGAAGACGAGCTGAGCCGTCTCTGGCTGCTCCGTCGGCGGATCGTGAACGTCGACGAGTCGGGCGCGCTGAATCTGATCATTGATAAACTGAAACAGTCCTCCGCCAATAAAGATTTTTTACTGACCATCAAAAAAGGGTAGGGGTTGTCTGACCCCTTCCCGACGAGAATCTGCGGCGATTGATCGAAGGACGAAATTATACAGAACAGAGGAGGTTGAGGAGATTGAGGAAGCGAAACTCTCCTTCGCCCTTTGGGGTACGGAACAAAAAAAGACCGCGAAAGAAAGAAAGAGGGTTCCCGGCTTTCGGGGACTCGCCGAGAGGTATGCGGGTAGGCCGAATAAGTTGTTTTCTTGTGATTATTGTCATGTTGGTTACCGCCGCCTTTTTGACGTTGAGCACCGCTGACCGGTCCGTGGGCGCCGCATGGGGGAATCTATCGGACGCCAAGGCTGCAGGAGAGTTTATTCTTCCTTCTTCGGGGTTTATTGTCGTTGAAATGTCAAACGTTCTGCTTGACGAGAACGGGTATGAGCTTGAAACGGAAGCCGACTCGCTCTTTGCGCTCCGTGGCAGGAAAGGAGAGCCCGGGTTGCTTCCGCTGGGGAACGAAATCTCCTCGAGCGCGAAGAGAAAAACAGACGAAGCGGCAAAGCCCGTTCAGAAAAGTGCAACAGATAATCCGCAGCCGAAAGATGCCTCTTCTCGCACGGATGCTTCCGCGCCGATGACGGATTTCAGCTGGTCCCTTTCCGACCACTTCAGCACGGAGTTTTCTGCATCGTCGATATCTTTGGGAAAAAGAGAGATCAGATCTTCGGAAGGCGGTTTCCAGTTTCCCGATCGCCTTGTGGAGCGTAAAGGACAGCTTGGGGGCAGCGGTTTGTTCACTACATTCGGCGTTTCCAGGATGAAGGAGTTCCACCCGCGGCTTTCCCATGGCTTCGCTCCCGGCGAGAGTTCATTTGCAACTGCAAACGGCGCGCTTTTTGCCGATTCTGCAGTTTCCCGTCTTTTTTCTTTTAAAGCCTCCTCCGGAAACGGAGGGGATAACCCGGCTTCCGACCTTTCCGATGCTTCGGATTTCGAGGCAGTTGTGCTGAGCGTCGGGGATGATGGAAAAAAACTCGCGCTCGAAGAGGGCGACGATGCGGAGGAAGCCGAAGATGTGACGCTCGCGCGGGTCTCCGTACTCTGGAAGGAGCATATCGTTAAGGCCGGAGAGACGCTTTCCGACATAGCGGTTGCGCATGGCGTCCCGATGAGCGATATCATCAAGGCGAACGAACTGAAAAATGCGGATCGTCTCTCGGAGAAGCAGATGCTCCTGGTTCCGAATAACAGTTCGGCGGTTGAGGCAACACTGGAAGAGGTGCTTACAAGAAAGGCGAGGCTTGTGGCGGCTCGTGAAAAGGTCCTCCCCATCAAGATCACCGCGTATGTGGTGGCGGAAGGTGACAGTCTCTGGTCCATCGCCAACTCCCAGAGCCTCGAAATCGACACGCTCTTCGGTTGTAACGACCTGCGGAACCCCAACGTAATACGGCCGGGGGCGACCCTGCGGATTCCGAATCAGGACGGTATCTTTCATAAAATCAAAAGCGGCGAAACGCTCGCTGGTGTTGCGAAAAAATTCGGGATAACTGCGGACAGAATTCGAGAGGCGAACGGTGAGGCTGCGCTGAACCCCTTCCCCGTGGGCAAGGAGATCTTCCTCCCCGGAGCCCGCCCGGAGGCTGTCGAGTCTTCCTCCTCTTCCGGATCCTCGCGTTCCGGTTCTTCCTCGAAGTCTTCTTCGGCGAAGGTCTCCAGCAGTTCCTCGCGAAGTTTCAAATGGCCCGTGGTAGGTAAGATCAACAGTCCGTTCGGATGGCGCCGTCATCCGGTGACGCGTCGGCGCGATTTCCACACGGGAATTGATATCAAAGCCCCCAGAGGAAGAGCGATTCATGCGGCGCGGGGCGGTAGAGTGGAGTACTCCGGCTGGATGGGAGGGTACGGCAGAGTTGTGGTCATCGACCACGGCGACGGTCATTCGACCTTGTACGCACACTGCAGTTCGCTTTCTGTACGTAAGAGGCAAAAGGTTTCTCAGGGACAGGTAATCGCGACCGTCGGTACGACTGGAAGGACAACCGGTCCGCATCTGCACTTTGAAATCCGCAGAGGAAACAAGCCTGTAAACCCGCTGGGGCTGTTAAGATAGGCAATATCCTCCATGACGGATGGATTCTCTTTCGCTATTCTGGACCGGGGTTCTCCCTGGTCCATGTTTTTTTGATGCGTTGACGTGTTTGTCTTGTGAATGATCTTTTTTCGAAAACTAGTGGAGGATGAGGGAAATGGCGAAGTACGTGTTTGTCACAGGCGGAGTGGTGTCGTCGTTGGGAAAGGGAATTACTGCGGCATCTCTGGGCGTGCTGCTCAAAAAGAGGGGACTTCGCGTCTCCATCATCAAGCTTGACCCGTATTTGAACGTGGATGCGGGAACAATGAATCCCTTCCAGCACGGAGAGGTCTTCGTGACCGACGACGGCGCCGAAACCGATCTGGATCTTGGGCATTACGAGCGGTTCATCGATGAGTCGCTGAGCGCGGACAATAATGTCACAACGGGGAAGATCTACTCCTCCGTCATCGCCAAGGAACGACGAGGCGATTATTTAGGGGGGACGGTGCAGGTTATTCCCCACATCACCAACGAAATCCAGGAGCGTATTCTCCGTACGGGCGAGAAGAGCGATATCGTCATCGCGGAGATCGGCGGAACCGTCGGCGATATCGAAGGACAACCCTTCCTTGAGGCTATCCGGCAGATGGCGTCGCGGGTTGGCCGCGAGAACGTGCTCTATTGCCACGTGACGCTTGTTCCCTGGCTGGAAGCGGCGCGGGAACTGAAGACCAAACCGACGCAGCATAGCGTTCAGGAGCTGCGACGCATAGGCATTCTCCCGCAGATTTTGGTGTGCCGTTCCCATTACGCAATAGAAGAAGAGATGCGCGACAAGATGGCGCTCTTCTGTAACGTCCCGCCGGATGCGGTCATTCAAGCTCTGGACGAGCCGACGATCTACAAGGTGCCCCTCAGTCTCTATGAACAAAAGTTCGACTCGCTCGTACTCAAGTTGCTTTCCCTTGAATCTCCCCGCGAACCGGATCTTTCCGACTGGAGAAGGGTCGTCGACGGATTCTGTTCGCCTGCCGGGGATGTTGATATCGTTATGGTAGGGAAATATATCAACCACAAGGACGCCTACCTGAGCGTAGTGGAATCGCTCCATCACGCCGGGATTCATCATGACGTGAAGGTGAATATACGCTCAGTGGAAGCAGAAGAGATCGAAGAGCATGGAAGCGAGAAAATTCTTTCCGGCGCACATGGGATTCTGGTTCCCGGCGGCTTTGGGTCGCGTGGGATAGAGGGAAAGGTTGCGGCGGCCCGCTTCGCCCGGGAGCGGAAAATTCCCTATCTGGGTCTTTGCCTGGGAATGCAGGTTGCAGTGGTGGAGTTTGCACGCCATGTATGCAGCCTTCCGGGAGCGCACAGCTCGGAGATGGACCCCGGATGTGCCAACCCTGTGATACACTTGATGGAAGAGCAGCTGCGAGTGGAGGATATGGGCGGGACCATGCGTTTGGGAGCGTATCCGTGCGATCTTGTTTCGGGAACGAAGACTGCTTCCGCATACGGAGTCGCTCGTGTGAATGAGCGCCATCGCCACAGATACGAATTCAACAACGATTATAGAAAACGCCTTGAAGAGAAGGGGATGGTGATTGCGGGCGTCTACGAGGCGAAGAATCTCGTGGAGATCGTGGAGTTGCAGGATCATCCATGGTTTGTCGGTGTACAGTTCCACCCGGAATTCCGCTCCCGCCCTGTAAAGCCGCACCCTGTATTCATGGGCTTTATCAATGCGGCGGTTCAGCGGAGTCAGTCTATTTGAAGGAGGGAAAACGAATGAGACGTGTTTTTCTCGTTCTTGTCTGTGTTGCAACGCTTCTGACGGGCGCGGCGCTGCCGGTGTTTGCCCAGGATGATTCTTCGACATTCCAGGTTATGAGTCGGGTTGAGCAGCTTGTGTACGGCGGCGAGCGCACCGGCGGACTGATCGACCGGCTCAATGCCGTGGAGAGAGATATGTTCGGAAGAGAGCTCCCGGGGAGTATCGCTGAACGACAGACAGCCTTGCTGACATTTATCGAAAAAGGAACAGAGTTTCAGCCGTCTCTTCTTTTTAAACTTGGCGTGGCGGAATGGGCGGTTGAGCGGCGCATTGACTCGCTTTCTTCTGTTGTAAAAAGAGTGGACGCTCTTGAAGTCCAGCTCGAAGGAACTCCGCAGGTGGAACGGGCGGTCACGATGAGGCTCGAACGTGTTCTCGGTCTTCTTCTCTCCGACCCGGTGACGACCGCGGAAGTCGAGCTCCCCGCTGCGACGATCATTCGGGCGTCTCTGGCGCATTCGCTTTCGCCGAAGACGGCGAAAAAAGGGGATCCCGTCGATATGGTGCTCCATTCCGATCTGCTCATTGGATCAAACCTGGTTGCTCCAAAGGGAAGCCGCGTCTCTGCCGTGGTGACGGACGTCACGAAACCCCGCAGTTTCGGCCGTCCCGGAGAAGTCAAGGTTGGGGTGGAGTCGTTGTATTCGATAGGCTCCCAACCTATTCCGCTGACATTCGGAGAAGAGTCGCAACAGGCGGTCGAGGCGGAATCGGCGCAGCTCGCCGCTGCAGGTACGAGTGTTGTCGGCGCGTTGCTCCTCGGGCCCGTCGGGCTGGTCGGCGGTTTTCTCGTTCGCGGCGACTTGAAGGAGCTTCCCGCGGGAAGCGTTGTATTCTCGCAAACTGTCGACGCGGTAAAAGTAGGGGCGTACCCCGTTCCGCTGGGGCTGCGCGGCCTGTTGGAAAACTCGGGAACTGCTGAAGAGCCCGTCCTACCGGGTACGAGCGACTCCGCCGCTAGCGAAACCACTCCTTGAAAAGGGGGTGCTCATAATGTTCAAAAGTAAAAGAAAGAAAATTACGTTCTGGGTTCTTCTGCTGCTCCTGTTCACGTGCGGCGTTTCCCGTGCATTTGATCTCGGCGACCTCGTCGGTGTCATCGGGGGAGGCTTCGTCGTTTCGACCATAGCAGGGCCTATCAACGACTTCATCAATACGATTACCTTGAACAAGGGAGTCAAGGTGGAAGGGCATACAAAGGTGGTTCCCATCGTCTCCATCGGCTCCGGAACACACATAGGCGCGGCACAGATCGCCGGGCCGAGAGGGGAGCCAGTAGGGACGACAAAGGCGGTTGCCCAGATAGAGGCGACCTTCAAAGATCGTCTGCGTGTAAAGATACTGGTGCCCGTGGATTCGGAGAATCCGGTGCAGCGTTTCCGGCGGGTTCAAGGAGTCGGAGTTTCGGCGATCATCGATTTCAAATTGTAGGGTGATCAATCCTTTGTTTTTGGGGTGGCGTTCATGAAACGATTGCTCGTAGTCATTGTGTTTCTTTGCTGCCTGTCCGCCCCGGTTTTCGGGAGCGACTCCATTGTGGATGCGACGTCCATTCTTGAGCGATGGACTGCGTTTCACTGGGGGCGCGACTCTCTTGTGTGGCTTGTACACTATCCGGAGGAGCTTGTGGATCCCTGGGTTGCGGCCGAGGCTGCGCGCAGCGGAATGAGCGAGGCGGAGAGCGCTCAGTACCGTGCTTCGTTTACTTCAGAGCTGCGGATAGGCGATACGGAACCTTTTCTTTTGACGGTATACGTCTTCGGACCACGCCCGCTTGACCTCGGATCGTTTGCCTCCTCTGTTCAGCTTGAGACGAAAGAGGGGAGGAGAATTTCTCCGCTGAGTTATGAGCGGAAGTTCGACGAGCCTCTCTCGGGTATTGTACAGGGCCTTGTCTTCTTCCCGAAACAGCCGGATAAGAACTTCAGCGTGATTATCCGAAATCTTGGCATCCATGAAGAACAGCGCTTTTCTTTTGATCGTCCGGACGGCCCCTTGGTTGCCGCGGCGGAACCGGAAGTAGTGGTGGTCGAACTGCCTCCTGCACCGAAAAAGGAACCCGTGAAGCCGCGACCGCCAAAGCGCGAAAAAACGACTCCCACTCCTCCGCCTCCCCCTCCTGTGGCGACGCCGCAAGAGCTTTCGGAGCTGAAACCGGAACCTGTGGTTGTCGATCTTCCAGTTCCTGAGAAGGAGAAGCCGGTTCTTTTCATCAGCAAGGAGAAGACTGTTGAGAACTTTGTCCGCCATTGGATCGAGGGACAGACTTCGGCTATGTACGACCTTCTCTCTTCGTCGACGAGGACGGCGCTTACGGAAGAGCAGTTCGCCAGACAGGTGGAGGCTACGGGCTTGCGCAACTCCCTTCGGGAGGGGTATAAGATTCAATGGATGGACGATAACCGCGTCCGCATCGTGACCGCGCAGCGCATGTTGCTTTTCAGGACGCTCAGAAGCAAGGTGCTGACCGTGGACCGGGAGGAAACGATTTGGAGGGTGTCGTGGTAGTATGCGAGGTACCCTCTCGTTATAGAATGGGGATATGAGATGAAGCGGCTCGGGCTTGTCGTCTTTCTGACGCTTCTTTTCCTGATAGGATGGTTTGCAGTTCGCGACGTGTCTCTCGAACTCGATCACCTGACTATTGAAAAAGCGAATCTACCGGATATGTCGCTTGAGAAAGTCGAATTTCAGAGAGATGTCGAGGGCGTGGAGTGGACCGCAAGGGTTGAACGAGCCGAACGGCGCGGAAATGAAATACGCCTTCTCTCTTTGGATGTAACGGGAATTGGAAGCGATAAGCAGCGTTGGAGCCTTCAGGCGCCGACAGGTCTTTTCCTGGAGGCAAGGCGAAAGGCGGTTCTTTCCGATGTTCGCGGTTCTATTGCAACGGGGGAAACGGTCGCTTATTTCGAAGCGCCGAAGGCGGAGTGGAGCGAGGGAGGAACCGAAGTGCTTTTTGAGGATGGAGCGGCCTTTCGCCGCAGTGATTTTTACTTTCAAGGGAACTCGGTCCGGGTCTCGTTTTCAGGCGTGTTCTCGGCGGAGAAAGGAGCGTCGTTCACGTGGTTTTTGCCCGAAAATGCGGAGTAGTCTGCGTCGTCCTGTGCCTTCTGCTGCTGGCGGAGGCTTCTTTTCCTTTGGCGGGAGAATCGCAGGGGGAGGATGCTGTCTTTCTTGATGCCGATAAGGTTATCTTTGAGGAGGAGACCGGGCTTGCCGTAGCCGAGGGAAACGTACGGGTTCAACGGGACGCCATGCGTGTATTCGCTCACAGGGTGGAGATGGATTCGACCGAACAGGTGATGTCCGCCACTTCGGAGCCGGGAAAGAAAGTAACGCTGCTGCAGGGAGATCGCGTGCTTACGGGCGATTCTCTTCGCTATAACCTGTTGTCGCGGGAGGGAATACTAACCGGCGCCGTGGGATCGTCCCCTGCCGGCGACGGAAGGGTGTTTCTGCGCGGAAAGAAGATGGAGGTGGCGCCCGTGGAGGTCGCCCGCAGTAAAGGGTGGATCTCCTCCAAGGGGAGCAAGGGAGTCGAAGAGGACGAGCTGGTCGGCAAGCTGAGCGACGTGTCGCTGACGACCTGCAATGAACGAATACCTCACTATCGTTTGGTCTCTAAAAGCGTGGTGTTCGTCCCTGGGAAGCGGATTATCGCGAAGAATCCGAAGATCTATATCGGCGAGCACCTGCTCTTTACCTATCCCTTCGACTACGTCGTCCCCCTTGACCCCAAAGAACGGCGGGCTTTGCTCAGCTCGTTTTTTCCGCTTATCCTGAGCGATTCCGACAAAGGACAGGGTGTTGGCATCGGCGGCCCGTACGTCTGGGATACCGGCAAGGCGCTGCTGAATATCGCCTGGTGGTCCGATACGGGGTGGGAAGGGAAGGCGACAGTGGAGCAGCGGCTGAACGACTACTGGACCGTATGGGCGACGGTTGAGCACTCCTACGAAAAAGAGTCGGCGGAGAAACTCTACAGGCCTTCATGGGGAATTCTTCACTCATCGAACGGCTGGGATGCGTCTCTCCGTTGGACGCAGCGCGAAGTGATCTCCATTCAGAAGAAAGTCGGAGAAACATACAGGGGTGTTCTGTGGAGAGAACCGGAATTTTCTCTATTGGGGCCGTGGGGCAGGGCTCCGCTGCTCAACGCGTACGGGAGAATCGGGGTTTCATGGGGAGAGTACGAGGATGTTCAGTCCACTGTCAGCATGAATGTCCGCCGGCTCGGGGCCGAGGTGCATCTCTACTCCGAGGAGCAGCTCGAATTGTATAAGACGTTTGTCAAGAGCGAGTACAGACGGTTTTGGTACGACGACCCGGATTCTCATGAACAGGAGATACTCGATAGCGTCTTCGGAATTCGGTATGCATGGGGAAACGTCGATCTTGCAACCGCATATGTTCGCAGATGGGTCAGCGGAGAGACGCCGATGCTGTGGGACTATTACCGCGACCGTGAGGACCTGTACCAGCAGGTGGTTTTCCCTGCGGGAAAGAACCTCTCTTTCATGATTCGCGGCGGATACGACCTTATTGATTCCAAGCTGGCGGAGATGGTCTATTCGGTAACCCTGAAGGGCGGAGAGTGTTCCCGCTGGGAGCTTACCTACAGAAACGACAGAGCCGAGGGAGACGACTGGGTAGGACTCTCTTTTTTCATCACGGCCTTCCCGGATACTCCGGTTTCGTTCGGACGGCGTGAACTGTATGATCCGTTCGCTCTGCCCGATGGACTGGGAGAGATCATCCGCCGCGACGAGGAGGAGCAGTAAGACGCATGCTCCCCTTCGCCATGGGGGAATTTTTTGAGGAGTGAACTTGTCAGGATACGATGGATATGTCCATCACTCTGAGATGCCGGACGCCGCGTGGAACCTTTACGTGCACTTCATCCCCGACGTTCTTGTTGAGAAGCGCTTGTCCGACCGGGCTTGACGAAGATATCTTGCTTGCCTTGGGATCGGATTCTTCCGAACCGACGATGGTGTAGATGAACTTTTGAGAATTGACGGTGTCTTGAATGGTGACTGTGGTACCGAGGGTGACTTTACTGGAGTCGATGCTGGAGGAGTCGAGGATTTTTGCATTGCTGAGCTGGAATTCGAGCCTCGAGATACGCGTTTCCAGCTTCGCCTGTTCTTCTTTCGCCGCCGCGTACTCGGCGTTTTCACTGAGATCGCCGAATGATCGGGCTTCTTCGAGCTGCCGTGAAATCTCCGCTCTTCCTGTGCTGCGGAGTTCGACCAGCTCAGCCATGAGCTTCTCGTACCCTTTCCGGGTCATTGTGGATGGGCTGTCGTTGGTGTTGGTGTTGTTCAAACTTGTAACCTCCCGAATATATCCTCGTTTCGAGGATTGGGTTTATTGCGGTTGATATGGAATTTTAACAAAGAAATTTCTCTTCGGCAATACGTCTTTGCATTTTTCGTAGTGAAGATGGCCGAAATTTTGAAAGGCAAGGTGGATTTATGGTACGCGAAGCGCGCAATACGAGGAAAAAGAGAGCCGGGGAGTCGAGGAAAAAAGGGGGTAAGCTGAAATATATCCCTCTTGGGGGGCTTGGTCAGATAGGGAAGAATCTGCATGTGTTTGAATATGAAAATTCGATTCTGATTGTGGACTGCGGATTGATGTTTCCCGATGATGAGATGCTGGGGATCGATTTTGTCATCCCCGATATCTCCTACCTCGTGGAAAACAAGGAAAAGATCGTCGGTATCGTGGTGACGCACGGGCATGAGGACCACATCGGCGGGCTTCCGTTCGCCCTCAAGAAGATATCGGCCCCTCTTTACGGCACGAAGTTGACGCTTGGCATGGTGGACAACAAACTTGCGGAGTGGGCGCCCGAGCTGAATCCGGACTACCGGGAGATTCAGGCCGGCGACGTGGTGGAGATGGGGCCGTTCAAAGTGCGTTTTATCGCGGTCTGTCATTCCATTCCCGACGGTGTCGGACTCGCCATAGAGACGCCCGTCGGCACGGTGGTGCATACGGGAGATTTCAAGCTTGATCCGACGCCGATCGACGGACGGCTTACCGAGTACGATGCGTTTTCGGAGGAGGGAAAGAAGGGGGTGCTGCTCCTCCTCTCCGACTCGACAAATGTGGAAAGACCCGGATTCACCGAGTCGGAACGGGTGCTCTCCGGAACGCTCGACAAGATATTCAGGCAGTACCGGACGAAGCGTATCGTCATCGCTTCGTTCGCGAGTAATCTGCACCGGGTGCAGCAAGTGGTGGATTGCGCGGCCCGTTTCAACAGAAAAGTCGCCTTCGTCGGAAGGAGCATGGTGAAGAACGTAGAGCTGGCCCGGACACTTGGCTATCTCCACGTTGATGACAAAATCATCGTTGAGATGGACGATATCTCATCGGTTTCCGCGAGTTCGCTTGTCGTCATGACCACGGGCAGTCAGGGAGAGCCATTCTCCGGATTGGTGCTCATGAGCCGGGGGGAGCATCGTGTGATCAATTTGAGCGAGAAGGACGTCGTGGCGCTTTTTGCCACGCCCATACCGGGAAACGAGAAGCTGGTGAGCGGGACGGTAAACCGCCTTTTCGCCTGCGGGTGCGACGTCGTCTACGAGAAGGAGCAGGGAATCCATGTCTCCGGTCATGCCGCAAAGGATGAACTGCGTGTGATGCTCAACATGGTAAAACCGAAATTTTTCGTTCCTGTCCATGGAGAGTACCGCCATCTTGTCCGGCACGCACAGCTTGCAAGAGAGACCGGCGTTGCGCAGCGCAACGCATTTGTTCTCCAGAACGGCGACGTGCTCCAGCTCGATTCCGAGAAAGCTGTTGTCAAGGATCGAGTGCAGGCAGGGGGCATCATGGTTGATGGACTGGCGCTCGGCGAACTTCAGGGGAGTATTCTGAAGGAGCGGCGGGAGCTTTCCGAAGAGGGGCTTGTCCTCGTCTCCATCGTGCTCTCAAGTTCGGGCGAACTGCTGGCGGCGCCGTCTTTCGAGAGCCGGGGGTTTCTGCACCTCGACGACGCCATGAAGTTGAAGGATGATCTGGTCGCATCGGTGGAGAAGACGGTGCTCTCTCTAGGCGCAAAGGCTGTTTCCGATATCGATCTCTTGGAGACAAAAGTAAAGGGGAGGATCCGCGATACTCTGCGCCGTTTCGGACGCAGTAAACCGATGATAACCCCTGTCATCACGGTTCTTGGAGCTCCTGAAAAGAGCAGCAGGGAGAAGAGAAAATGAGCGAGAGCCTGCCCGCCCTTTTCCTGGGGCTGCTGCAGGGGGTGACGGAGTTCCTGCCAGTGAGCAGCTCCGGGCATCTTGCGTTGGCGAAACAACTCTTTTCCGTCGAACATGCTTCGCTGACGTACGATGTGTTGCTCCACTTCGCTACGATGCTCGCGACGCTGCTCTACTTCGGAAAGGATATCCTCCGACTGCTCCGTGAGTGGTGTTCCGGGTGCTTCTCCTCTGTAGCGCGCGGTGAAGAGGGGTGGACGTTCGGTTGGGCTGTGTTCGTGGGAACCATAATAACAGCGGTGATCGCTCTTCCGCTCAAACCCGTTGTGGAGCGGATGATGCAGCTGCCCGGTGCGGTGGGGGCGGGCCTTCTTCTCACGTCGCTGCTTCTCTGGCGAGGTTCTTGCATTGTCTCCGCGCAGAAGAACCCGGGGAAGCCGCTCTCGATCCTCCGCGGAGTCCTGATAGGCGCTGTACAGGGAATAGCGGTGCTTCCCGGAGTTTCCCGTTCCGGATCGACGATTGTTGCGGGGATGAGCGCAGGGCTTTCGGCGTCTTCGGCGTTCCGCTTCTCCTTTCTTCTTTCCCTGCCCGCCGTGTTCGGAGCGACGCTTTTGGAAGTGCGTGGGCTTCTGAAGGCCGGGGACTGGGCTGCTTCCTTGCCCGCCGGATGGATAGCCGGTTTTTTTGCCTCGTTTCTTGCCGGATTGTTCTCGCTCGTTCTTCTTCGGCGAGTGGTGGCTGCGGGGAAGTGGCGGCCGTTCGCGGTGTACTGCGCGTTTGTAGGCACGCTTTCGATCGTCCTCTCCATGCAGGGGTGAATGTGATGGCGTCCGGCTCTTCCGTGAAGTGGTGGATCATTGTCGCTTCACTTATCATAGGTACTATTTCAGGACTCTATCTTCAGCGCTTTGCCTTGACGGAGCCCTTTTTCAGGGATATCCTTTCAACCGGTTTCAGTCTTACTGATGTGCACCTCGGATTTGTCGACTTCGGACTGAAGGTCTGGCTTCGATGGAATTTGGGCACGATTATTGGAGGCGTGGTGGGAATTTGGGTGGCTCGGTAGATCTTGTGCTTGCGTCGGGGAGCCCCAGGCGGCGTGAGTTGTTCGAATCGCTGGGGTGGTCTTTCCGGATAGACGTCCCGGATATTTGCGAGGATCTGTTTCCCGGTGAAGCTCCGGCGGAGGCTGCAAGCCGTCTTTCGAGGGCAAAGGCCGCGGAGATCTCGGCGAGGAATCCGGGAGCGCTTATAGTGGCTGCCGACACGTTGGTTGCCGCCGGCGGCGTCGTACTCGGCAAACCGTCCTGCCGCGACGAATCGCTTCGGATGCTTCGGATGCTCAGCGGGGCGGTTCATAGCGTTTTCACCGGAGTTGCTCTTCGTCGGGGGGATAAGGAGCGTTTCGCTGTCGAGGAGACCAGGGTTGAGTTCCGACCTCTTTCGGAGGAGTCGATGAGGCTCTATGTCGAAAGCGGCGAGGGGGATGACAAGGCGGGCGCCTACGCAATCCAGGGGCGCGGGGCGTTGCTGGTTTCTTCGCTTTGCGGCGACTATTTCAACGTGGTCGGGCTGCCCCTCTGCAGGCTGAGCCGTTTGCTTGATGAATTCGGCTATTCTCTGGCCGAACAATGGAGGAACTCTTGATGATCAAATCCACAGCTGATTTTCTTGAAGCTTCGCGGCGGAATCCCGCGATTTTTGTCGCTCTCGTACTCATACTCCTCTCTGCCTGGGCTCTCCTGCCCCGCCTGGCGGCGGAGCGGGAGTCGAAAGACGCTGCCATTGTTCTTGACTATCGCGACCTCGCTACCTTCTCGACCAGGGAGGGTAAGAGCCCGGAGATGCTCTGGCCGCTTCTGTCGCAAAACGGCGCCTCGGGGTTGATGGTTTCGGAGTTGACAGGGCAGCAGCTCTCTATGGGAACGCTTCAGCTCTATTACGGGCCAGCCTCCGGCTTGCCGGGAGCGGCTGCAAAGCTTGCATCCGGGAATCCCTTGCGGGCCGCCTTTTTTATTCCCCGGATACATCCTGGAGCCGCTCTCCTTCCTTCGTTGCTGAGTTCCAGATTCAGAGGGGCGCTTGTCCAGGAGTACGAGACAGGTACGGCGGTGTTGCTTACCAGGAGTCTTGACGAACTCTTCCTCACCGGCGTACTTCCGGATATCGAAGGGTTACTGCTTGCGGCGAAGTATGACATTCCCGTCTTCTACAGAGTCGCCCCGGCGCTTCCGTCGGATACGGACGCGTCACTTGCGACGCTCGGAGCGCTTTTTACAGCCTTTCCCCAGATTCGCACCGTCTCTCCCTCCGGCGAGGTTGCTCTCGGATATCCGAATCTTCGCGCCCTTGCCGAGCTTATCGTCAAGGGGGGGCGTTCCGTTGCGATGGTCGAGTTTTCCCGGCAGATAGGCGCCCCCCAGCTGAACTGGCTCGCCTATCCCCATCTTGTTTCGCTGCACAGTGTGACCAACGAAGAGATTTTGAGCCGTAACATTTCCCGTTTTGCACTGTACGAACGTTTTGTTCGAGCGGTGAAGGAGCGCGGGGTCCGCCTTCTCGTATTCAGGCCGTCAACCATGGATGCGTCCAACACACCGTTCGAACGGTTCATTGAAGAGTTGCGGCATCTTGCGTCGGGTATTACCGCTTCAGGGGCGCACCTCCGTTGGCCGGAGCCGTTCCAGCCATGGAGTACGGGATTTGTGGGCGCAATCGCCCTTGCACTTGCCTTCGTCTTTTCGACGCTCCGTTTTCTCCAGAGATTTTTCAGCGGCAGGCTCGACTCTCGGAAAGCCGATGAAGACGCCCTTGCCTGGCGGACGACGCCGAGAGGACTCGCTGTCTTTTCCTCTATTGTGCTCCTCGCTGGAGCGACTATCCTCTTTCTTCCTTCCGCAGCGCGCTTTGCCGGAGCCTTGACCGCGGTCTTCATCGTAGTCGAGGCGTCTTTTCTCGCGCTTGACGGCTGGAGGACTCCATGGCTCGGTATTGTCGGAAGCTTTCTTTTCGCGGTCGCGGGGGGGCTCGCCATCGCAGCCTTTTTCAGCGACCCTCCGTCGATGCTTCGCTTGCGGAGCTTTTCCGGGGTGAAAGCGACGCTCTTCCTGCCCCCTCTGCTCGTGCTTCTGGCCGATCTGAAGCGGCGAGAACATCCCGAATCGTTGGGAGAGCTCTTCCGAAGACCGCCGTTGTGGGGTGAGATCTTCCTCTTGGTTCTTCTGTTGGGAGGAGCGGGACTCGTTCTTTTCCGCAGCGATAACGTCCAGTTCGTCCCCGCGTTCGAAGTCCGCCTGCGCGAATTTCTGGAACGGGCGCTGGTGGCCCGCCCGCGGAACAAGGAGGTTTTCCTCGGTTACCCTGCGTTGCTCCTCTGGTACTATGTCCGGAAGGCCGATCTGTGGCCCCGGTATCGAGAAGTGTTCCGCATGGCCACTGTCATCGGTTTTTCGTCCGCCGTGAATAGCTTCTGTCACTTCCATACTCCGCTCTACTTTATTCTGTTCAGGCAATTCAACGGATTGTGGACCGGTGTGCTGCTCGGTATGATAAGTATCGTTCTTCTTCGTTTTGTTATTATGCCTCTCTGGTACAGGTACGGAGGGATGGTGACGGAGTGAGGCCGGAGCGGGAGTTCCGCGTTGCGCTCTGCGGGTATTACGGGTTCGGGAATCTTGGCGACGAACTGCTCGCGGAGGCGCTTCTCGCAGCCCTTGAAAAGTGCGGAATAAGGCGCGGCGAAATAGCGATGCTCTCCGCCTCTCCGAAGGAGTCTGCGCGCGCTCACGGAATCCTTTCGGTCTCCCGCTGGTCGCCGTGTGCCGTATTCCGGATTCTTCGGCGGAGCGAGACGCTTCTCCTCGGCGGCGGCGGTCTGTTTCAGGACGTTACCAGTCTTCGTTCTTCGCTCTATTACTGGGGAGTGCTCCGGCTTGCCCTCCTCGCAGGGGCGCGCCCCTGGTGCGCGGGGCAATCCGTAGGGCCGTTCCTGACGAAGGGCGGAAGACTGCTGGCTCGCTCGGCTTTGAGGAGCTGTTCGGTCCGCGGTGTGCGGGACGGCCGGTCGGCGGAACTCCTGGCGGCATGGGGGATGGATTCAATCGTAACGTGCGATCCGGTCTTTTCACTGACTCCCCCGCTTGCCTCTTCCCGGCCCGGAAGCGTGCTGCTGGTGAACATCCGCCCTTGGAAGGAAGATCTTGCCCGCAGGACTGCGGAAGAATCGGCTCGTCTGGCGTCTTCCCGTTCTCTCTCTCTCACGGGGTTTGCTCTTGCGGCAGAGGATGTCGGCGTCATGGAGGAGCTTCGCCGCAGCGGTGTTTTCCCTGCCGAGCGTATTGTCCTCCTCGACGCGGATAACTGGGCGAGCGAATCCGGCCGTCTTTTTCCGGAAGCTGAGGGAGTGGTTGCGATGCGCTTCCACGCCTCTCTTCTTGCATTGCTCTTCGGTAAACCTTTGACAGCGGTCGCGTACGATCCCAAGGTGGAGTTCCTTGCCTCCGAATGGTCGCTTCCTTCGTGGAGCGGTTCCGGGCCTTTTCCGCCGCCTTCAGCGCCGATGTCCCCGGCCATGCCTTCGGAAAAGGGCGCGGAGTTTTTAAAAACGTTCTCGGAAATGCGCGCTGCAGCGGTGCGGTGCGTTGGAAAGGAGTGAAGGTATGCTTCGTGAACCGTCCTTCCTTGCTGAAAAAGCGTCGGAGATACGGCGCGATGTAGTACGTATGATCGGCCTGGCCCGTTCGGGGCGTCTGGCCTCCTCTCTTTCGATAGTGGATATACTTGCATGGCTCTACTGGGATGTCTTTTCAATCGACCCTGCCGCTCCGTGGCTTGAGTCGCGGGATAGGTTCGTGCTCAGCAAGGGGCGCGGAGCGCCCGCACTCTACGCGACGCTCGCCAACAGAAAGTACTTCGAGCGTGATGAGCTCTGGAGCTATCGCCGCCTTGGTGCGATGCTTCAGGGGTACCCGCAGGCTCTTCGAATTCCCGGTGTCGACGCGCCCGGCGGTGGATCTTTAGGCATGGGATTGGGAATTGCCAACGGACTGGCGATCGCGTTCCGGCGCCGCCAGTCGATCTCCAGGGTCTTCTGCCTCGCAGGAGAAGAGGAGCTGTATGAGGGAGCCTTTTGGGAGGCCGTGATAGCGGTTTCCCGCTTCGGTCTCGAGAATATCTTCCTTATTATCGATTGGTACGGAATAGAAGATAAAACTGAAGAGCATCCTGCGTCCGACGAGGCATTCCGCGCAAAGATTCGTTCCTTCGGCTGGTCGGCGGAAGCGTGCGACGGACACGATTTTTCCTCTCTGGATGAGGCTTTGCAGCTTCTCAGCCAGGACACAGGGCATCCGAAGTGTCTTCTCGCACGCACGCGCCTGGGGAAAGGCGTCTCCTTTCTTGAGGGAGCCGGCTCCGCCGAGAGAGGAAGTTCTTGACCGGGAGCGTGTCGATAAGGCGCTCAGAGAGCTGGAGAAGGAGGAAGATCTGCTATGAATGCCGCAGGAAGAAGCACCGGAGACGCTTACGGGCACGCTCTCCTCTCCGTAGCCGCTTCCGACGAGCGGACTGTTTCGGTCGAGGGCGGGAGACGCAGCATGGAGCTCCCCGTTTGCCGAATCGTTTCCGGAGCGCTGTTTCAACGCCGGAGCGGCGGAACAGAATCTTCTTTTAACGGCAGCTGGACTTGCTCTCGGAGGCGATAACGTTTTCGTCTCCTCCTATGCGGCTTTTTTGACGCGGCAGGGGGGTATGATCAGGTCAGGGACGGCGGTGGCCATTCCTTCCGCTCCCGGTGCGCATCGTAGGGCTCTGCGCAGGGCTTACGGCCGGCGAAGAAGGCGCCTGTCACCAGATGCTCGAAGACATCGCGCTGATGCGGGTTTTCCCCGGAATGACCGTCCTCGTTCCTGCGGATTACACCGCCGCGTTTGCTCTTTTGAAAAACGCGGCCGGTTTGCAGAAACCGGTATATATACGCCTCGGGAGTGCAGCAACCCCCGACGTCTACGAAGAGGGCGACGAGGCGTTCTTCCCCGGCGGTGGACGTGTTCTTCGGGAGGGAACCGGCGTCACGATATGCTGTTGTGGTATTATGGTCCCCGAAGCGCTGCGGGCTGCGGATGTGCTTGCCCGACAGAACATAAGCGCCGAGGTTATCGACTGTTACAGTGTTTCGCCTCTTCCAGTCCAGGCTATTCTCGATTCGGTTCACAGGACGGGGTGTTGCGTGACGGCGGAGGAACACTTCGCGAGCGGCGGCCTGGGAGAGGCCGTGGCGTCGCTCACGGGAGCCAACTATCCCGTGCCGGTGAAGATGGTTGCGGTGTTCGACAAGTTCGGACAGAGCGGTTCTCCTCCGGAACTGAAGGAGTATTACGGCCTGACCGCGTCGCAGATTGTGAGCGCCGCGATGCAGGCGTGGATTATGCGCAGGAGGTAATGAATGGATATTCGCCTGTCTGGAGTCACCAAGGTGTTCGAACCCGAGATTGTCGCGCTCGAGGATATCTATCTCTCGGTGGACAGCGGCGAATTTCTCTACCTGGTAGGGACCACCGGATCGGGGAAGACGACGCTTCTCAGGCTGATCTCCAGGGAATATCTCCCCACAAGGGGACAGATCACCGTCGGGGACAGAAATTTGAGGAAGCTTCGCTCTTCCGACCTCCCTTACTACCGGAGAGAGGTCGGCGTGGTCTTTCAGGATTTCAAACTCCTTCCGAACCTGACAGTGTTCGAGAACGTGGCGTTCGTGCTGGAAGCGATGGGTATCCCCCCGAAGCTCGTCGAGAGCAGGTCAAACGAAGTGATCGACCAGGTGGGGCTCTGGAGGAGGCGGTTTTTGAAACCTCCGCAGCTCTCGGGCGGCGAGCAGCAGCGGGTGGCGATCGCGCGGGCGATGGCGAACTCGCCGTCTGTTTTCCTTGCCGACGAGCCCACCGGTAACCTTGATCTGAGAACCTCGGAGGAGATCATGCGCCTCTTGCTCTCCATCAACGCCTCGGGGACGACAGTGATTGTCGCGACGCACGATCAGTATCTCGTCGACGCCTACAGGCAGCGTCTTGTCGAGCTGCACAATGGAAGGGTGAAACGGGACGAGCGCAGGGGGAGGTATTTTGTCGATGGCGAGCTTTAGATACGCTTTCAGAGACACATTCCGTCTTCTCTTCCGCCACTGGGGATTGAGCCTCCTGACACTGCTCACAGCCGCATCCGTCCTCTATATTCTCGGATTCGCGTCGCTCTTCGCCATGAACATGCGGTATATGATCTCCCGGATCGAGGGCGCGCTTGTCGTTCAGGCCTACATGAAACGCGGGGAGACCGCGGAACAGGCGCTTGAGCTCGTTCGTTCTTCCCCTCTGGTCTCGTCCGTGCGCGCCATCTCTCCTGAGGAGGCGCTCGAAAGACTTCGGGCAAAGCTGGGCAACCAGGCTCGGGCGGTCACGCTGCTCGGAGAAAATCCTCTTCCATGGAGTCTTGAAATCCAGGTGCAGAGGGCGGAGCACATAACGCCGCTTGTCCGCGACCTTATGGTGATTCCGTCGATCGAGGAGGTGCTCTATGCCGGGAAACTCGTGGAGCGTCTCGCCACGATCTCCCGGACATCAAGCGCGGTATCTGGGATCATTCTCCTCCTCACCCTGCTGATAAGTACGCTCGTCATTTTCAATACAATTCGCATCGCCATCTACTCCCGAAAAGAAGAGATCGAGGTGATGCTTCTCATAGGAGCGACGTCGACCTATATCTCGCTTCCGTTCGTCATCCAGGGGATGCTCCTCGGCGCGGGCGGGGCGTTGCTGGCGATCTTCGGTTTGTGGAGCACCTATTCCTCCGCCATTGAAGCTATCCGCTCGACGCTCGCGTTTGTTGATATAATTGATAACCGGCGGATTTTGGCCCAGTTTTACGTCTTTCTTTTTGCCGCCGGAGCCACCACGGGCTGGATGTGCAGCTGGCTTGCCGTGCACCGCTTCACATCTCAGGCTATGCGTTCCCGATAATCCTGTCCGTGAAGGAGGTTGGCGGTATGAAAAAAACGACGGTTCTCTGCGTACTTCTACTCGCGGCGTTCCTTTTCCTGTTCGGTTCGACATGTTCTTGCGAGGCGGCCTCCGATATCGACTCGAAACTCGTTCAGGAGGAGGCGCGGATGCGGACGCTCGAACGGCAGATCTCGGAACATCAGCGGCGTGTCCGGCAGATGGGGGAGCGGGAGGAGGGCGTTATCTCCCGGATAGAGGAGCTTGACCAGAAACGGAAGATGACGGAGCAGCGCATACGCGTGCTCGAACTCAGGAGCGAGAAAACGAAACAGGCGGTGGAAGAGCTTCGGAAGCGAGATTCAGGTTACCGAACAGGATCTGATCTCGATGAAGCGCGTGCTTGAAGAACGCATGGTGAATATCTATAAATACGGCGGCGTCGCGGAGCTCAATCTGTTTCTTTCAGCCTCGACGGCCCACGAGGCGATGGAGACGACGCTTCTGTTGAACCGCATCGCCCTTCAGGACGAGACGATGATCACAGAAATGCTCGCGAAAAAAGAGCGTCTCGGCGAAGCGGCGGCGCAGCTCGAAGCGGAGCGGAAGCAGCTTGCGATCAATTCCGTGGCTCTCGAACAGAATAGAAAAACTTACCGTCAGGAGATTACGAGCAGCGGCGCCTTTCTGCAAAAAGTCCGGAGCGAGCGCGCTCTTCATCAGCGGGCGGTCAAGGAGCTTCAGGACTCTCAGCGGGAGATTCAGTCCACGATCATGGAGCTGATGCGGAAGAAGCGCGAGGCGGAGATGCGTCCCGACGCGCCCCCGGTCACTCGCGAGGAGGTTCCGTCCGGAGGGAAACTGGCATGGCCGCTCCCTTCGAAGGGACGGATCACCAGTCCTTTCGGTATGCGGGTGCACCCGACCTTCAAGACACGGATGATGCACACCGGGATCGATATACAAATGCCGAGCGGGACTCCGGTCTACGCGGCCGGCCCCGGAGAGGTTCTTTACGCCGGCTGGCTTCGAGGCTACGGTCAGATCGTTATCATCGATCACGGCAGAGACCTCTCCAGCGTATATGCGCACCTTTCGCGCCTTGCAGTCGGCGAAGGGGACCGTGTGAAAAAAGGGCAGAGTATCGGCGCAGTAGGCACCACCGGGACGACGACGGGAGCTCATCTCCATTTCGAGGTCAGAGTCAACGGCGAAGCCAAGGATCCAATAAAGTATCTCGGGAAATAAACCTTCAAAACAAAGGAGAAGAAGAATGCATAAGAAACTATCGCCGCTTTGGAGGCGGATGCGAGGCTGGATCGCCGGCATGGTTGTGGGCGTTGTCGTTGGAGTCGTCGTGACAGGAGGCCTGATTGCCGCCGGAGCGATGGACCTGGGCGAGTTCGCCAGGATCTCTCCGTTCAACGCACGCGCGATGTGGCTGATGAAGCAGGCGCGGGCAATCGTGGAGACATATCAGGTCGATTCGGGAACGAAGACAATCGAAGAAGACGACTTGCTGTACGGAGCAATTCACGGAATGGTGGCTGCGTGGGGCGACCCGTATACGAGGTTTGTCAATCCTTCTCAGCTCAAGGAAGAGGAGATCGAGATGGAGGGGCAGTACGGCGGACTTGGTATCTATATCGGGCAGCGGGATGGCAGAACGCTCGTCATCAGCCCTATTGAAGATACTCCGGCGGACCGGGCAGGCCTCAAGCCCCAGGATCAGATCGTGAAAATCGAGGACGAGATCATTCTCGGATGGGATTCGCAGAAGGTCGTGAAGCATCTTCGCGGAAAACCGGGAACATCCGTTACTATTTGGATTCGTAGGGAGGGGGAGGAGGAACTCCTCAAGTTCGAGCTTGCCCGCGAAATCATCAAGCTGAAGTCCGTCCGGTGGGAGATGATGGAGGGAACGCTGGGGTATATCAAGCTCTCTCAGTTCAAGCAGAATACCGCGGACGAGTTTGAAAACGCGCTTCGCGAGCTCATCGGCGATGGCGCGAAGGGGTTGATTCTCGATCTCCGGAACAATGGAGGCGGATTGTTGAACGGCGCGATGGAGATCTGCGACATGTTCCTCGACGGAGGGCTTGTCGTCGAGATGAAGGGGCGCGTCGAAAGGGCGAACGATGAGATGTTCGCCGGCCACGGAACGCTGACCGATCTTCCGATGGTCGTCCTGATCAACGAGGGGAGCGCGTCCGCCTCTGAAATAGTCGCGGGAGCACTCGCCGACAGAGGACGTGCGCTGTCCGTAGGAAAGAAAAGTTTCGGCAAGGGGTCGGTACAGACGCTCTTCAATCTTGGAGACGGCTCCGGGATCTACGTTACTATAGCTCGCTATCAGACCCCCTCGGGAAAGGTTATCGACAATATCGGTCTGGAACCGGATATCGATGTGGAGGGCGAAGTGACAAAGGAAGCGGAGAAGGACGAACAACTCAAACGGGCGAAGCTGGAGCTGCGGGATTTGATCTCCGGAAAGAGGGCGACCGTACCGAAAGTCCCGTCGGATTTTTGAAGAGTCTTGGCGCCTGATATCGCTTGATGAACAGCGGACGGTATACAACGGCCGTGAGGAGCGTGTGCTTCATTCTCGCGATCATGACGGCGTTGCTCTCAGGAGAGCTCCCCGCGCTGTCTGGAAACGCCTTCCCGCAGATTCTTGAGAGCGGCGGAGGACCTGTTTCGGAGTATCCGGGCGAGAGCTCCGGCGACGTCCTGTCGGCGGATTACGCCGGACAGGAACGGACGCTCCCTTCCGAGGGTCCCTACATCGCTCTCGTGATTGATGATTTCGGGTTTTCGCGGAAGATGGCCGGTGAATTCTCGTTGCTGAGGCTCCCTGTGACGTGGTCTATTCTGCCTTTTGAGCGTTTTTCCGGGAATACGGCGGAGACAGCGAAAGAGGCGGGAATTCCGTACATCATTCATCTGCCCATGGGAGCGAAGAGCGATGTGCCATGGGCGGAGGATTTGAACGGCAGTGTCGTTGATGTAGGGATGTCGCCGGAAGAGCTGGCGGATGTGTTGATCAAAGCTGTCGAAATATTGCCGGACGCAGTAGGCCTGAACAACCACAGAGGATCGCGGGCAACTGCGGACGAGGCGCTCATGGACTCCTTTATGGAGATACTGAGTGGTTTTTCTTTGTTCTTTCTCGACAGTCGAACCAACGCCTCTTCGAGGGCCTATGCAAAAGCCGTTGAAAAAGGTGTGCCGGCTCTCTATTCTTCCGTCTTTCTGGATCATCAGGCAGACGAGGCTTTTATGGAAAGACAGTTTCTCCGCGCTCTCGATATCTCAAAACGGCGGGGATGGGTTGTCGTTATCGCGCACACGCGGATTGGGACGTTGCGCTATCTACAGAGGTTGGAAGGAGCTCTTCCTGAAGGGTATGTGTTCGTTTCCCTTCCGGATTTGCTTCATCTGCTCCGGGTTCGCTGATTGTTTACAGGAGAACGGAGCAGCGCGGAATCTTTCCGCAAGAACGTGCCACTACCATGAGGAGGCTGTACTGTGAAAGGAAAAGTTGAGGTCATTATCGGCGCCCAGTGGGGCGATGAAGGAAAAGGAAGGGTTGTGGACGCCCTCGGAGCAAAGGTCGATATTTTCGCCCGGTACCAGGGAGGGGCGAATGCAGGTCATACCGTGATCGTCGAGGGGCAGAAATACGTTTTTCACCTTTTGCCGTCGGGGATGCTGTACCCGTGCAAGATCTGCATCATCGGCAACGGTGTGGTCATCGATCCCGAGCAGCTTCTGAAAGAACTCAAGGAGCTTCAGGACCAGGGGAAAGACCGTGCCCGGCTGGTGATAAGCGGCGCCGCCCATGTCGTGATGCCCTATCACAAAGTGTTGGACAAGGCTCAGGAAGAGCTCCGGGGCAAGGGGAGAAAAATAGGCACGACCGGGAGAGGAATAGGTCCCGCGTACGTCGACAAATACAGCCGCTGCGGAATTAGGGTGGAGGACCTCCTGGACGGCGACGTCCTCAGAGAGAAGCTGGAATACAACCTTGACGAGAAAAATATGTACCTCTCCAAAATTTACGGCGAGGAGCCTCTTCCGTTCCATGAAATGTACTCGATCGCGCTCTCATGGGGAAAAGCGCTCGCTCCATACGTCGACGACGCTTCTCTGATCATCGACGAGGCGCTTCGGGAGGGCAAGGGCGTGCTTTTTGAAGGCGCTCAGGGGACGCTGCTCGATATTGATCACGGCACCTATCCCTATGTCACGAGTTCCTCTCCTGTTGCGGCGGGAGGTTGTGTCGGCCTGGGAGTCGGCCCCTCGATGGTGGGGCGGGTCATAGGCGTTGTGAAAGCCTATTGCACCAGGGTCGGTGAAGGACCTTTCCCCACGGAGGATTGCGGCGACGAAGGAAACAAACTGCGGGAGAAGGGAGCGGAATTCGGCGCGACCACCGGACGCCCGCGCCGGTGCGGATGGCTCGACCTGGTTGCTCTGCGCTACGCGGTCAGAGTGAACGGCCTCTCCTCGATCGCCTTGACGAAACTTGATGTGCTCACCGGCCAGGAACGAATCCCCGTGTGCACCTCCTACACATTGGAAGGACAGGATGAGTCCCACTTTCCATGTGCTCTTCAGCGCCTGGAAAAAGCTTCTCCGCACTACGAGTACCTCGAAGGCTGGCATGAGGACATCGCTTCCTGTACGACATACGATCAGCTGCCTCCGCAGGCTCGGAGGTACGTGGAGTATATCGAGTCCGCGACGGGAGTTCCGGTGAATCTTATCGGCGTCGGTCCCGGAAGGGATCAGACGATTCTCAGGAATTTCTGACGAAGAGAAGGGATTCCTATTTTCCTGGCTGATATTCGATACTGTTCTCTCAAGGACGCGCCGGATGTCTGTTTTGTGGAAGAACGCTCGTCGGTTGTTCCTTGGCCGCGAGCCCTCATCCGGCGCGACTTGGCCGGAGACGCGCCGATAGTGTATCTCGGGGCGTGGGGTAAGGATATTTTGCTGGGTTTTGCAGCTCTCGGACCCTGTGAAAAGGGGGCCGAGCTTGCGAACATAGCAGTGCTCCCTGCATACAGAAGAAAGGGGATAGGCTCCCAGCTTTTGCTTGGAGTATCCGAGGTTGCCCTCTCCCTCGGATACTCCAGAATTTTTCTGCCATGTACGGGTTTCTCACGAAGAAGCCCGTTCTTTTTACAGGGGGTTTGACTTTTCTCCGCTCTATCTCGTCTCCGGGTACTATCTCGACGGGGAAGACGCACTCTTCATGGAAGCGCTCCTGCCGCTTCCCGTGTGAACCGCAAGGAAAGTATGCGTCCCCCTTTACAGTTACAGAGGGAAGACGAGCAGCGGACAGTTTGTTCCCGCGAAAAGCATCTCTGCGGTGCTTCCGAAGACGAGCTCTCCCAGCTCGCCTGCAACAGGGAGCCCGATTGCAAGGAGCGACGGAGAGAGTTCTCGTATTCTGGCTGGAAGCTCTGTCGAAGGATCGCCGCTGACTATCTCCGCTGCGGCTTCATACCCCCAGGAGGAGATTTCGTCACGGACCTCTTCAAGAGCCCGCATGCCGGCATTCAGGATCTCGGGAGCGTCTTCGGCGGACTGGGGAGCAAGCTGCGTGCAGCAGGGTGATTTTTGGATTTTTCTCCGCCTGCGAAAGAAATTCGCGAAGATAGTCCATCATGAGACTTGTCCTGGAGGGTTCAAGGTCGAGAGCGACGACGAGGGAGCCAAATACGTCTTCCTCGGGGAAAAACCCCTCGCGTTCGCGCAGCAGAATCTGGGGCACAGGCGTTGAACGGACGAAGGACATCCCGTCCAGCCCTTCCGGAAGGGGGATAATAGCGAACGTGCACTTTTCGGAACGTATTGTTTCCGGAAGGGACTCAAGCGTATCGCCGAGGAGAACCAGGGTTTTGTAGTAGGATTCGGAGGGGAGCGTCCGCGCGCACATCTCCTCCAGGTACCCTTCGGCCTCCCTTACCAGCTCGGGAGCGTCGAGTCCGACGGCCCGGTCGACTACATGGAGCACCAGAAAAATCCGAGCGGTCTCCCGCTACTTGCCTGGCCGCCCATGCCAGTCCTCTTTCAGAAAAAGAGGAAACGTCGGCGAAAAAGAGTATTCGAGTGAGCATGTTTCATCCCTCCCATATTATTGTAGATGTACATCAAGTATAGCGCAAAGGGGTTGCGGCGGTGAAAGATTTTTCTGAAGTAAAATGGAAGGCCTTGTCGGGGGTGTTGCGATTCTTGAAAACAATGCCGTTGACGTGGTCGGTACGGTTCGGAGCATCGTTCGGATGGCTGCTCTGGGCGCTGGATAAGAAGAAGGTGGACAAGGCGGAACGGCGGTGTGTTCGCGCCCTCCAGGTGGGGCCGACGATCGCCCGGGGGATTGTTCGCAGATCCTACATGAATCTGGGGCGTTCCGTCGCTGAGTTTGCGGCGGTTCCGGGGAGCGGTCGAAGTATGCGTTCGATTGTGCACGTCCATGGAGAGGAACATCTTCGTGAGGCTATAGAGTCGGGAAACGGGGTAATTTTTTTCTCGGGACACATCGGAAACTGGGAGTTCGGCGCGGCGGTTCTGGCGGAGATGGGGTACCCGATGAACGCCATCGGCGCGAACCAGCGCGACGAGAGAGTAACCGACCTTATCATCGGACTTCGTTCGTTATGCGGCGTGACGACAGTGAGTAAAGGATTCGACCTCAAGGCGGCAATACGATGTCTCAAGAGAGGCGAAGCCCTTGCTATATTGGTTGATCAGGATGTTCGCGAGAGAGGTGTTGTCGTCCCGTTTCTGGGGATACCTGCGAGCACCCCCTACGGTCCCGCGAAGATCGCCGGGAAAATCGGCGCCGTCATTCTGCCCAGCTTTATGCTTCGGAGGGGAACCTCGGCGGAGCACGATCTCTATATTTTGCCCTCCCCGTGGAAAAGCGGGAGGCCGGAGCCCGACGAATCGATGGATGAGGCCATGGCCCGCTGCAACGACCTGATCAGCGACTATATCCGCAGTGCTCCCGACCAGTGGATGTGGCTCTATCCCCGATGGGCGTCGACGACGGGAGAGTAGGGATGTTTCTCGGGATCGACCCCGGCAGGGACAAGGCCGGGTGGGCCCTTGTGGATGCGGAGGGAGAGCTTTGCCTTTCCGGAATTTTCCGGGTGGAAGACGCGGCTCTTTTTTTCAGCGCGTTTGAATCCGGGGAGCCGGAGCGGCTTGCGCCGTTCATTCTCGAAAACCTTTCGGATGAAATGCCGGATTTCTCTTCCGCCGAGTTTCTTATGGGAGACGGAACTGGAAAAGAATACCTTCTCTCTCTTGCGCAATATGCCTCTCTTGGAGTAAAGTTAGTATCAGAAAGAGAGACGACGCTCTTGGCGAGGAGGCTTTATTGGAAACTCCATCCTCCGCGCGGTTTGTGGAAAGTGGTTTCCACCAGTCTCCGCGTCCCTCCGAGAGATATTGACGATCTCGCCGCATGGGCTATCGTGCTTCGCTACTGCGGTTTGCAGTCGAAGGAGAAGTAGAAGGGAAGGGTGAAAGAAAATGGGAACGGAGAAGCTGGCGACGCTTGTAAATACATTCGGGTCTTCTCTGATGACGGTCAGCAAGGAGATGGGCGTTGAGCTGACTCTCGCGAAGTCCGAGATCGCCCAGGGAGTGAATGTCCAGGGAAGCTGCCTTGCCGCGCTTGTTGGCGTCGTCGGAGGGGGCGTCCAGGGAACCGCCGTGATTATGTTGGACGAGGGGGGGTTCCGGACGACGGTATCTGCAATGTCCGGGGGCATGATTACGCCGAATCTGGAGGACCCTGTTTCAATGAGCGTTATCGGCGAGCTTGCCAACATGGTCAGCGGGCGTGCGCTCATTCAGGCTGCTCTTGAGGGGACGGAGGTGACGCCTCCGCAGCTTATCTCCGGCGCGGGAATCAAGACGATACCGAATCAGTCTCCCGGAGTGCGCAGTTTCACGCTTCCTTTCAAGCTCTCTGCGGGAGGGACGCTTTTCCTGGTGCTCTCGTTCAGTATATAGCTTCAAACAAGTGTGTTTTTCTCTGAAAAGCAAAGAGGACGGGGCTTCTTCCCGTCCTCTTTGCTTTTGTTCGATTGTTTCCGTAGTTTGCCCTAGGAGATTAGAGTTTCTCTCCTTCGGTCGAAGCGACGACTGTCGCCACGCAGGAGTCGCCGATGACGTTGACCGCTGTTCTCGCCATGTCGAGTACTGCGTCGATGCCGGCCACGAGCGCCACACCCTCAAGGGGAAGACCGACCGCGGTGAGGACGAGCGTGAGCATGATAAGTCCCGCGCCGGGCACGCCGGCCGTTCCGATCGAGGCCAGGGTCGCAGTCAGGATGATGCTTAACTGCGCTCCCATTCCGAGCGAAAGACCGTACGCCTGCGCGACGAAAAGGGCGCAAACTCCCTGATAGAGTGCGGTCCCGTCCATGTTGATCGTCGCGCCGAGCGGCAGGACGAAGGAAGACACCTTTTCGGAAATACCAAGATTCTCCTGTGTGTTTCTCATGGTGATCGGAAGCGTCGCGGAGCTGGAACGAGTGACGAAGGCCGTCAGTCCGGCTTCACGAATCCCCTTCAAGAACCAGAATGGAGACTTCTTGACGAATACGGCGATCAGGCCGGAGTACACAAGGATAATCTGGAGCGCGCAGCCGACGTAGACCGCCAGGATGACCTTGGCAAACGGAGCGAGAACCGACATTCCATACTTGGAGACGGTTACCGCGATGAGTGCGAAGACACCGTAAGGGGCTATCTTCATAACGATGCCGGTCAGCTTGTACATGGTCTCGGCCAGCGAGTCAAAGAAGTTGATGAACGGTTTGCCTTTTTCTCCTGCGAGGACTGCGGAGACACCAAGGAAGAGCGCGAAGACGATGATCTGCAGCATATTGCCGTCAACAGCCGCCTTCAGCGGATTTGCAGGGAAGATGCCCATAATGACGTTTTTAATGCTCGGAGCTTCGGGCGCCTTGAAAGCGACTCCCTCGCCGATGGCCATGCCGACTCCGGGCTGAAGGAAATTCCCGAGGAGAAGCCCGATTGTGATCGCGACCGCAGTTGTGGCAAGATAGAAAAAGATGGTCTTGATGCCTATTCTGCCGAGATCGCGAGGATCGCCTATCGAAGCAGCCCCGACGACAAGGCTGGAGAAGACAAGGGGGACGATGAGCATCTTGAGCAGTGTGAGGAAGATTTTTCCAATCGGGTCGATTATTTGGACCTTTTCACCAAGGACTGCGCCTGCTACAATTCCGAGAATGAAACCAATGCCGATTTGCCAAATAAGAGGGATTTTCTTTTCCGACAACAGTACCGCCTCCTTCAAGAAATGGATGGTGCAACTTCAGGAAGAGAACAACGGAAACAGCGAATGGCCGAATGAACCACCTCCTCGCGGGATTTCATTCATAGCTAAAGCATATCCTATTCTTCACCGTAATTCCAGTCTATCGGAGATAAGTTTTGCAGATTCCCCCCCGACAATCAACGCAGTATGGTCAGCCAGGCCGAATTCTGTTAGGATATGTAGGTTATAAGGATGCTCGCTGTTTTGAATCGGGAGGGGATTGCGATGTTGAAAAAACGGATACTCGCACCGCTTTTTTTGTTTTGCTTTGTGTTCTGCGGCGCTGCGTCCGCGCAAGACGGAGGCGTGGTGCTTGCTCTTTCGGGGGGAGGAACCAGAGGGGTAGCTCACATAGGAGTTCTTGAAGCCATTCAGGAGCAGGGTATTCCCATAGCGGGCATCGTCGGGACCAGTATGGGCTCCATCATCGGGGGCCTCGCCGCAAGCGGCTATACGCCTGCCGAACTCCGGCACGTTATCGAAGAACTCGATCTCACGAATCTCCTCTCGGAAAAGACCAACCCGATCTTCGTCCCCCTGCCTTCGGACAGCGTTTCTCCCAGGAACAAGGTCCCATGGGTCATGCTGAACCAGACCGGTGACGTGGTAGGACCCCTCGGCGGCATGCCCGGGGTCAAGCTCCTCGAACGATTTGCACAGCTTGCCTCCCGTATCCAGGTTGTTCGTTTCGACGAGCTGCCGATTCCATTTGCCGCAGTCGCGACCGATCTTGAAACAGGGGAAAAAGTGGTGCTCCGCTCAGGTAGTCTCGCCTCGGCGATGCGCGCGTCGATGGCTATTCCCGCGCTCTTCGACCCGTGGCCCATGGGCGACAGATTGCTGGTCGACGGCGGGCTGGTTTCGAATCTTCCTGTCGAGACTGCAAAGGAGCTTTTCCCGGGGTACCCGGTGATTGCTGTGGACGTGACAGGAAAATTGAAGACGAAAAAGCAGATCCGCTCGCTCGTGGATGTGATCGACCAGTCAATTACAATCTTCACGCACAGAAATGTTGAACACGAGAGTCCTTTGGCGGATCTCCTCATTTTACCCCCGGTAGAGGGCGTCAGCATTTTCGACCTTTCGAACGCGGAAATCGTCATTGAAGGCGGCAAGCAGGCGGCGATCGCTATGCTCCCGGCAATCAGGAAACTCGCAGAATCCGCTCCTCCCGTGGCGCAGCGGGAAACTCTTCACCTCGACACGCGCGTTGCCTCTGTCAAGGTCGAGGGAGCTACCATCGAACTCGCATCCTCCATCGTGAAAAAGTACGGCTCATGGGTGGGTAAACCGCTGAGCGCTATCGAGGTTTTACGGGCGAGCAGGGACATAAGCGAGCGTGACGATATCCTCTCCGTGGACTACCGTTTCGAGGAGGCCGGACCGAATGTGGACGTCGTTTTCGCTGTACAGAGAAAGCCCGCGCTTGAGATCAATTTCGGAGGGTACACGACGAACCTTCACCCCCATCGTTGGCTTTTTGTCAGCGGTATTCGCCGGGATCTCTTCAAGGACGCGGATGCGCTGAAGTTCAATATTAAGGTTGGCGAGCAGTGGGGCGTCGACGCGAGCTACTTCGACTCGCCCGACAAGACTCCCTGGGAGCTTCGTCTTTCCGCCTATAATTGGGAGATTGAAACAGCGAATGCAGGCAAACGCTCATGGGACCGGTATGCTCTCGGCGTTCTTAAACACTTTAATGGCCGCTCTTTCAACGGAGGTTTCGGATATGCATTTGAACGAATCCACACCGGGGGTAACGAGTTTGACGCGTCCGGTCCAACGTTCTTCCTCACATCCGATACGCTCAACGATCCGGTCGACCCGACCGACGGGGCGCTCCTCTATATGCAGGCGTGGTGGCCGGACTTCGACGAACCGCTCTTCCGGCTCTCGTACTTCAGGGCCTCGCGCGTTGCCAACGACTGGCGCTTCTACTTCAGAGCGGGATTTGCCGAGGGCGACATGAAGAGAGAAGGACGGGCGGTCTATCTCGGAGCCTCCGAAGAACTTTATAGTTATTCCGGCAACCCGATCGAAGCGGAACGAATGGCCTGGTGGAACATCGCCTTCCGGCGTATTCTTATGAAGAGCTGGTGGGGGGCTCTCAACACCGAGTTTTTCGGCGGAATGGGATTTGCCTTCGACGACGAGTGGGATCGTTTCCGCGACGTTTGGGAGGCGGGAGTTTCTTTCTCCATACCGGGAGTGCTCTTCGATGGCAAGCTCATGTTCATCTACAATGATGAAAGCGACTTGAAAATAGGGTTCTTCCTCGGCAGTCCCATCTGGGGGAAATACCCGTTGCCCTGATATTTCCGGGCATAACTGTGAATGCGCTGTCCAGCACTTGATACTCCCCGAAACGGGGGATACGGAAAACAGGAGGAAGAGAAATGGCACGGAACATAACACCGAGAACGGAAGACTATTCCCAGTGGTATCTCGACATCATCAAGGTCGCCGAGTTGGCGGACTACGCGCCTGTCAGAGGGTGCATGGTTATACGCCCTACGGGGTACGCGCTCTGGGAATCCATCCAGCGTCATTTCGACGACGCGTTTAAAGAGACGGGGCACGTGAACGCCTACTTCCCCCTTTTGATCCCGAATTCATTCCTTGAGAAAGAGGCGGAACATGTGGAAGGGTTCGCCCCGGAGTGCGCTGTGGTCACGCATGCGGGGGGCGAGGAGCTTGAGGAGCCCCTGATCGTCCGTCCGACCTCCGAAACGGTTATCGGCCACATGTACAGCAAGTGGATCCAATCATGGCGCGATCTTCCGATTCTCATCAACCAGTGGGCGAACGTGATGCGCTGGGAGAAGCGTCCCCGCCTCTTCCTCCGTACGTCCGAATTCCTCTGGCAGGAGGGGCATACCGCTCATGCCACCAGGGAAGAAGCGATGGAAGAGACGCTGAAAATGCTCGAAGTCTACCGCAGAATCATGACGGATATCCTCGCGCTGCCGGTGATTCCCGGAGAGAAAACTGAAGGGGAGCGCTTCCCCGGCGCCGACAATACGTATACCTGCGAGACGATGATGAGCGATAAAAAGGCGCTTCAGGCGGGAACAAGCCACTTCCTCGGACAAAATTTCGCAAAGGCCTTTGAAATCCAGTTCCAAAACCAGGACGGCAATCTCGAATACGCCTGGACGACAAGCTGGGGGGTCTCCACGCGTCTTATCGGCGCGCTCATCATGACGCATTCCGATGACGATGGTCTGATTCTACCGCCGCGCGTAGCTCCTGTAAAAGTCGCGATCCTTCCCATCGGCACCGACGACGAGAAGATGGCGTCCACCCTTCTTCCCAAGGCTGCCGAGATCTCCGCGCAGCTCGACTCTCGTCTCGGCGGGCGGTTCTCTGTGGTCGACAAGCAGTTCCATCTTCGCCCCGGCGACAGGTTCTTTTCGCATCTTCAGAAGGGCGTCCCTCTTCGCATCGAACTGGGAGAAAAAGATCTTGCCTCCGGAACGGCGCGCGTTGTCAGGAGAGACACGGGCGCGAAGATCGATATTCCCCTCGATGCCCTTGCCGAGCGTATCCCGCAGCTCCTCGAGGATATCCACACGGCGCTCTATGAGAAAGCGCTTGCCTTCCGGAAAGAGAACACCCGCTCCGTCTCCGGCTACGAAGAGTTCAAGTCGGCGATAGAGGAACAGGGCGGTTTTGTAGAAGCGTTCTTTGCAGGAACCTCGGACGACGAAAAGAAGATCAAGGAGGAAACCGGCGCCACGGCTCGCTGCATGCCGCTGGAGTCGAGTGAAACCGGCCTCTGTATGATGACCGGAAAGAGCGGGGCCCGCAAAACCATCTTTGCCAAGGCGTACTAGTAAGTCCGAAGAAGACTTTCGATTTGGAAAATAAAAAAGCCCCAATTACGAGTTGACAACCCCCGCAAAAGTGGTATTATACCCCTCGCGTCTTTGAAACGGCGCGTTCTTCAAGCCGCCCGAGCGGCGGCGCGGAGAGCGGGGGCGGAAGCGGAAGCGGAAGTACCCGAAGAGAACCTTGACAGATTTATAAGAGCGAGAAGAAGAGGTAAAGAGGCGTTCCGAGTTGATATTCGAGAGTTTGATCCTGGCTCAGGACGAACGCTGGCGGCGTGCTTAACACATGCAAGTTGAACGGGCGATATTGGAAGCTTGCTGAAGATATCGTTAGTAGCGGACGGGTGAGTAATGCATGAGGACCTGCCTTCCGGAGGGGGACAACAGTTGGAAACGGCTGCTAATACCCCGTAAGCCGAGAGGTGAAAGGGATGGAGACATCCCGCCGGGAGAGGGACTCATGTCCTATCAGCTAGTTGGTGAGGTAACGGCTCACCAAGGCGACGACGGGTAGCCGGCCTGAGAGGGCGAACGGCCACACTGGAACTGAGAGACGGTCCAGACTCCTACGGGAGGCAGCAGTGGGGAATATTGGGCAATGGGGGAAACCCTGACCCAGCGACGCCGCGTGAGGGAAGAAGGCCTTCGGGTCGTAAACCTCTTTTGTACGGGAAGAAGCAGATGACGGTACCGTACGAAGAAGTCCCGGCTAACTACGTGCCAGCAGCCGCGGTAATACGTAGGGGACGAGCGTTGTCCGGAATTACTGGGCGTAAAGGGCGCGCAGGCTGCGCGTCGAGTCGGCTGTTAAAGATCCGGGCTTAACCCGGTGAAGCGGTCGAGACCGACGAGCTGGAGTGCTGCAGAGGCAAGTGGAATTCCCGGTGTAGCGGTGAAATGCGTAGATATCGGGAAGAACACCGGTGGCGAAGGCGACTTGCTGGGCAGCAACTGACGCTGAGGCGCGAAAGCCAGGGGAGCGAACGGGATTAGATACCCCGGTAGTCCTGGCCGTAAACGATGAATGCTAGGTGTGCGTGTAGAGATACATACGTGCCGGAGTTAACGCGATAAGCATTCCGCCTGGGGAGTACGGTCGCAAGATTGAAACTCAAAGGAATTGACGGGGGCCCGCACAAGCGGTGGAGCACGTGGTTTAATTCGATGCAAACCGAAGAACCTTACCTGGGTTTGACATGTACGTGGTACGGATATGAAAGTTGAAGGACTCCGCCTTCGGGTGGAGAGCGTACACAGGTGCTGCATGGCTGTCGTCAGCTCGTGTCGTGAGATGTTGGGTTAAGTCCCGCAACGAGCGCAACCCCTGCATTCAGTTGCCATCGGGTGAAGCCGGGCACTCTGGAAGGACTGCCATCGACAAGATGGAGGAAGGTGGGGATGACGTCAAGTCATCATGGCCCTTATGTCCAGGGCGACACACGTGCTACAATGGCCGGCACAACGGGAAGCGAGTTCGCGAGGACGAGCGGATCCCTTAAAGCCGGTCGCAGTTCGGATTGAAGTCTGCAACTCGACTTCATGAAGCTGGAATCGCTAGTAATCGTGGATCAGCCAAGCCGCGGTGAATACGTTCCCGGGCCTTGTACACACCGCCCGTCACACCACCCGAGTCGGGTGCACCCGAAGCCGGCGGCCTAACCAGCAATGGAAGGAGCCGTCGAAGGTGTGTCCGGTAAGGGGGGTGAAGTCGTAACAAGGTAGCCGTACCGGAAGGTGCGGCTGGATCACCTCCTTTCTAAGGAGATCTGTGCAACAACAGGCAGACCTCGGACCATGATGGAACGCGCCCTCTTCTTCATCGCTCTTATAAGTTATCCCGACGGACCTTGACAGCAGAATAGAGGAAAGAGTAACCGAAAAAGAATGAGGAAAAGGTATAAAGGGCACACGGTGGATGCCTTGGCGCCTGCAGCCGAAGAAGGACGTGGCAAGCTACGAAAAGCTCCGGGGAGACGCAAGCGGTCTTTGATCCGGAGATCTCCGAATGGGGCAACCCGACTGGAGCAGTCCAGTCACCCTCGTAAGAGGGGGGAACCGGGTGAAGTGAAACATCTCAGTAACCCGAGGAAAAGAAATCGAAGAGATTCCCCGAGTAGTGGTGAGCGAAACGGGAAGAGCCCAAACCAGGTCAGTGTCAAGACTGCGGTCGTTGCTGACGTGGGGTTGAGGGTACATAGAGGAGAGGTCCGCAGACTTCTCGGGGAGTGAGAAACCGACCCGCTAGTCGAAGTGTATTGGGAAAGCATGCCGCAGAGGGTGAAAGCCCCGTAGGCGAAAGCGGGAAGACTCCCTGTTTATGGAACCCGAGTAGGCCGGAGCACGTGAAATTCCGGTTGAAACAGGGCCGACCATGGTCCAAGGCTAAATACTGCAGGCGACCGATAGAGAAACAGTACCGAGAGGGAAAGGTGAAAAGCACCCCTGGCGGGGAGTGAAAAGACCTGAACCCGTGTGCCTACAAGCAATCGGAGCCGGAAGCGTTCGCGAGGACGTGGAAGGTGACGGTGTGCCTTTTGTAAAATGAGCCGGCGAGTCATCGTTGGTAGCGAGGTTAAGGTCCGTACAAGGACTGGAGCCGCAGGGAAACCGAGTCTGAAGAGGGCGAGTAGTTTCCAGTGATGAACCCGAAGCCGCACGATCTATCCATGAGCAGGTTGAAGCCCCGGTGAAACGGGGTGGAGGACCGAACCGGTGCCTGTTGAAAAAGTCTCGGATGACTTGTGGATAGGAGTGAAAAGCTAATCGAGTGCGGTAATAGCTGGTTCTCCCCGATATGCATTTAGGTGCAGCCTCATAGAATGACAGCCGGGGGTAGAGCTCTGGATGGACGCGGGGGACTGGGGTCCTGCCAAATTCAACCAAACTGCGAATACCGGTCTGTTGAATCATGGGAGTGAGACTGCGGGAGAGAAGTTTCGTAGTCGTGAGGGAAAGAGCCCAGACCGTCGGCTAAGGCCCCCAAGGATATGCTCAGTGTGGCAAGGATGTGGAAATGCCCAAACAGCCAGGAGGTTGGCTTAGAAGCAGCCACCCTTTAAAGAGTGCGTAACAGCTCACTGGTCGAGGATTTCCGCGCCGAAAATACAGGGGGCTAAGCATATCGCCGAAGCCGCGGGATGGACGATCAAGTCGTTCATCGGTAGGGGAGCGTTCCCTGCGGGGAGAAGTCGAACCGTAAGGTTCGGTGGACTGCAGGGAAGTGAGAATGTCGGCATGAGTAGCGCAAAGTGTGTGAGAAACACACTCACCGTAAGCCCAAGGATTCCTGGGGAAGGCTAATCCACCCAGGGTAAGGCGGGACCTAAGGCGAGGCCGAAAGGCGTAGTCGATGGACAGCAGGTTGAGATTCCTGCCCCGCGGAGCGACCGATTGGACCGAAGGGGTGACGCAGGAAGCTAGGCGGATCCGGGTGATGGAAGTCCCGGACCAAGGGAGTAGGCGTGCGCGGCAGGGAAAACCGCCGCGATGAGCCGAGACCCGATGGGGAGTCTTTGTAATGAAGGCGAAGCCGTTGACGCTCGACTGTCAAGAAAAGCCTCTAGGGAGGGAGCATCGCGCCCGTACCCGAAACCGACACAGGTGGGCTGGCCGAGCAGGCTAAGGTGAGCGGGATAACTCTCGTTAAGGAACTCTGCAAGTTGACCCCGTAACTTCGGGAGAAGGGGTGCCGCACGCGTGACGTCAATGCTGACGAAAGCGCGGAGCGGTCGCAGAAACCAGGCTCAGGCGACTGTTTACTAAAAACACAGGTCTCTGCATAAGGCGCAAGCCGAAGTATAGGGACTGACACCTGCCCGGTGCCGGAAGGTTAAATGGAGAGGTTAGTGCGGCGACGTGCGAAGCTTTGAGATGAAGCCCCGGTAAACGGCGGCCGTAACTATAACGGTCCTAAGGTAGCGAAATTCCTTGTCGGGTAAGTTCCGACCTGCACGAATGGTGTAACGATCTGAGCGCTGTCTCGACGGGAGACCCGGTGAAATTGTGGTCCTGGTAAAGACACCAGGTACCTGTGGTGGGACGGAAAGACCCCATGGAGCTTTACTGTAGCCTGGTACTGGATTTTGTCATGTCATGCACAGGATAGGTGGGAGACTTTGAAGCGTGTACTTTGGTATACGTGGAGTCGCTGTTGGGATACCACCCTTGGGATGACGGAATTCTAACCCCCGGCGTCTGAATCGACGGGGGGGACACTGCCAGGTGGGCAGTTTGACTGGGGCGGTCGCCTCCCAAAGAGTAACGGAGGCGCGCGAAGGTCACCTCGGGGCGAATGGAAACCGCCCTAAGAGAGCGCAAGCGTATAAGGTGGCCTGACTGAGAGACCGACGGGTCGATCAGGGACGAAAGTCGGTGCTAGTGATCCGGCGGTGCGGAATGGAACGGCCGTCGCTCAACGGATAAAAGCTACCCTGGGGATAACAGGCTGATCTTGCCCGAGAGTTCCCATCGACGGCAAGGTTTGGCACCTCGATGTCGGCTCGTCGCATCCTGGGGCTGAAGCAGGTCCCAAGGGTTGGTCTGTTCGCCCATTAAAGCGGTACGTGAGCTGGGTTTAGAACGTCGTGAGACAGTTCGGTCCCTATCCACCACGGGCGTAGGGTATTTGAGAAGATCTGCTTCTAGTACGAGAGGACCGAAGTGGACGAACCGCTGGTGTACCGGTTGTGACGCCAGTTGCATAAGCCGGGTAGCTATGTTCGGACCGGATAACCGCTGAAGGCATCTAAGCGGGAAGCCGACTTCAAGATGAGATACCCCGTTTCGTAAAGGAAGTAAGGCGTCCCGGAGACTACGGGATAGATAGGCCGGAGGTGTAAGCCCTGCGAGGGGTTGAGCTGACCGGTACTAATACGCCGAGGCCTTTTCCTCTCTTTTTCGGAGATTCTTTCTGATATGAAGCTGAAAAATCCGTCGGGTGCATAGATTGGATTTTCGGTGGTCAAAGCGGAGGTGTCATACCCGGTTCCATGCCGAACCCGGCAGTCAAGCCCTCCAGCGCCGATGGTACTGCGGAGGCCTATCCGTGGGAGAGCAGGTCGCCGCCGGAAATCCTTTTGAAAAAACAACGAAGCCGTCCAGGGGAAATCCCCCGGACGGCTTCCTGTGTATATTGCGTAGACTCCTTGGCTGATTATCCGCGCGTACCGGGACATTCAACCGGGACAGTCACAACGAAGAGCCGCCCGGAGGATTTCCTCACTGGGCGGCTCTTCTCGCGTATGACGACGTCGGTACGAAAGGGGAACGCCGCGTGGCATGGGCTGCAAGCGTCCTTTCGCTTCTCTTTCCGGAACTGCTCCGCTTTAAGAATTCGTTGCTTCTTGATGAACGCTTATTTCCTCCGCGAATCCCGGGAAAGTCTTGGGGAGCGGATGTGGAGAGGCGGTCCGCTCCTGCGGCGAGAAGCGGCAGGGCATTTTTGGTATTCCCCGCTTCGAGTACGGCTGTAACTCCCATACAGTCGGGGGCTGCGCATCTCAAGATAGCAGCTCCATGGAGTGAAGTCGCTCCCCAGAATCCGGAACCTCCTTTTATATGTTCCGCCCTGGCGAGCTCGGCCGCTCTGACAATAGCGATGATCTCTTCATCCGAAAGCAGCGAAGTTTCGATGATGAACGTCAACTCGCTCTTGACAAGGACGGAACGGAGTTCCTCCATCTCTCTTCTCAATCCGTTTTCTGTCGTTCATCTTCAGCGCATGCGGCGAAAGAGAAACTTGAATCTCTTTTGCTCCCGCGGCGGCGGCCGAGAATGCCTCGATCTTTTTTGCCTCGACCGGGGAAAAACCGAATGGAAAGGCTACGACAGCGGTAAGCTCCGTCTTGCTCTCCAGAAGAAACCGACGGGCCTTTCCGATCCAGGGAGAGGGAACGCAGAGAGATGCAAGCATGTTTGCGGAAGCCGTGCTGCACGCACGGAGGAGTGCAGCCTCGTCAAGCGCGGGCGTGAGAAGCGTGTACTCCATCCTTTGAAAAATCTCTTCTTGTCCGGGGTGTGGAAGCAAGCCGGCTTCAGCCATAGCGGCTTGTCTTCCGGCTTTTTTCGAGAGAAGCTCAAGATCGGTCGTCATGCGTCCTCATCTGTTCCCATAAGGCACGAACAAATCTCGCTGTTCTTGCCTCTTCCCTTACCGATACGAACCGATTCTATTGTGAGTTTGCCCTCTCTCTGGAGCATCAGCAGCAGTGAGAGGAGGGAAGACTCTTCGATGCCAATCATCTGCGCCGTGGATGCAATGTCCATTTCAGGGGCAGATGCCGCCATGCGTGCAACTTCGCCCCCGATGAGCGAGAGCCACTGGGAAAAGAGGTCCTGTATTTCAGGAACGGTTGTCGAGGCCATCTGCGCGGTGCGGGTGACAGACTCCACCAGACGGGCGGTTACCAGCCCTTCGGAATCCAGGAGTCTTTTGATCTCTTGCAAGTGCTGGTGTCCATTACGGTCTTCATTCATGGGAAACGCTCCTTTGTATTTTTGCATACTCTCTCCGCAAGCGATGAAAAAGCGCGGAGCATGCTACAATAAATTAGTACCCAGGTTTTTGTTCCACCCCATTTTAGTACACTTTGCCGTATTGGGGAACATGCAGTGGTCAGGAGGGGAAGCGGGTGATCAAACGACGGCTTGGACTGCTGTCCGACACGCATGGGCATGAAGATGCCTGGATGAAGGCGTCCCTTGCTGTGGGGCGATCCTCTTGACGCGGTTCTGCATGCGGGGGATGTGCTCTCTTCCGAGGTCGATACGGGATTGGCCGGAATGATTCGCTCCGCTCCTTTTCCTGTTATAATTTCGCGGGGAAACTGCGATTACCCGGAGGATGAGAAACTATTGCATCGTCCCATTCTTTCGCCGTATGCCTTTGTATGGTGGAACGGGAAAAGTATCCTGATGGCGCACGGGAACGCTTTCGAACAGTTCCGGACCCTTGCGTTGCGCAGCAAGGTCGACCTCGCGGTGTACGGACATACGCACGTCGCCTCCGTGGTTCGGGAGGGAGGAACGCTTTTTCTCAACCCCGGTTCCGCGTCTCTTCCCAGGGGGAGAGATCCTGCAAGCGCAGCTCTTATAAACGACGACGGCATCGTCATCTTCACGCTCGACGGTGAAGAATTGCACAGAGAAGCGTGGCCTTGATCAGGTTGGAATATACAGAAAGTTTTTTAGGGAGGGGAAAGAGAATGAACCCAACGCTTACGACTAATGAAACACAGGATCTGAAAGCCCGTGAGATAGAAAGCAGAGGAACGGAGCGTATCACGCTCGTGTTCGCTCTTTATGAGGAGGATTATGGTCTCGATGTGACGTACGTCAGGGAGATCGTCCGGGTTCCTCCGTTTATCACGAGAGTTCCGAACTCTCCGGACTATATCCGGGGCGTCATTAACTTGCGCGGCTCCATCGTTCCCGTGTTCGATATGGAGCTGAAGATCGGTATGACGCAGAAAGAACTGACCGACGAAGCGAGAATCGTCGTTGTCTCATGGAACGAAATTCTCTTCGGCATCATCGTGGACTCCGTCAGAGAGGTGTGTACGATCTACGACAGCCAGATCGAGTCTGCCGCCAAGCTCAATACCACCATGGACAAGAAGTATCTCCTTGGCGTGGCGAAGCTTGAGGACAGGCGCCTTATCGTGCTGCTTGATCTCGCTTCCCTGTTCGACATCGACCAGATTCTCGACGAAGAAGCATTCAACGGGTGAGTTCAGACCGGATGGTTCGTATCGATCTGCACCTCCACAGTACCTTCTCGGACGGCTCGATGACGCCCGAAGCGCTTGTTGCGCACGGGAGAAGCAAAGGAGTGACCGTCATGAGCCTGACCGACCACGATACTATCGACGGGCTTCCTTCTTTCATGGCGGCGTGCGCGCGATGGAACATGGCGGGTATTCCCGGAATAGAGCTCTCCGCGGACCATGCGCGGACTGTCCATATCCTGGGCTATCGCCTGGATCTTCGCCGCGCAGGGGGCGCCCCTTCCGCTTCCGGGCAGTCGGGTATGAGGAAACTCCTTGAAGAAGTGCGACGGGGAAGGGACGAACGGAATGCAGCTATGTGTGAGAATCTGCGGAGGATGGGGCTCGGCATTACTCTGGAGGAAGTTGCCCTGGAGGCCGGCGGAGATATTGTCGCGCGTCCCCACATGGCGAGGGTGCTTGTGCGGAAAGGGTATGCTCAGGACATTGTTTCGGCCTTCGCACGCTATCTGAACACATCTTCTCCGGCGTACGTGGAACGCTATCGCCTTTCACCGGAGGCCTGTATCCGGATGATCGCCGATTCAGGGGGGCTTGCTGTTCTGGCGCACCCTGCGCAGACTACCGAAGACCTTTCAGAATTGCGGGAGATTGTCCGGATGCTGAAGGATGCCGGCTTATGGGGGATTGAATGCGTTTCTTCGCGCGCCTCCGCCGAACAGATCTTCCGTCACCTTTCACTTGCAGCGGAATTTTCTCTCTTCCCGACCGCGGGCAGCGATTTTCACGGCGCTAACCGACCGTCCTCCACGATGGGCGTGTCGGTTGCGGAGGATTTCCTCCCTTGGGCGAGGCTGGGCATTTCCCTGTAACGTGTTGTGTACAGGGGCTTCGATAACGCAGAGAGCGAATTGTGGCGGGAACTACCCTCCGGAATTCGCTCTTTTGATGGTATTATATCAGCGGGAACTTTTGTATAATACTGGTTTGAGAATGTAATTGCCACACGGCATGTTCGTGAACTCGCTGTTTTGAAGGAGGATTTAAACACATGTTTCCCGTTGATCTTAAAAGCGATACTGTGACGAAGCCTTCGGAGGAGATGCGGAAGGCTATGTATGTTGCGGAAGTCGGCGATGACGTCTATGGCGAGGATCCCACCGTCAATCGCCTGGAGGAGACGGCCGCCGTGCTCACCGGCATGGAGGCCGCCCTGTTACTCCCCTCGGGAACCATGGGGAATCTTGTTGCCGTGCTCACCCACTGCGGCAGAGGCGACGGCGCAATTCTTGGCGCGGATTGCCATATACTGAACTACGAAGGCGGGGGGCTGGCGGCTCTCGGCTCCGTCGTTCCTCTGGTTGCGGACGACAGCTCGGGCGTGATCTCTCCGGAGGAAGTGCGCAAACACTGTCGTCCTTCCAATGTCCACTTCGCCCCTGCAAAGCTACTCTGCCTAGAGAATACGCATAACCGCAGAGGAGGACTGGCACTCTCTCCCGAGACCGTTCGCTCTTCGGCGCAGGAAGCCCGCCGCCTGGGCCTCTCCGTGCATATCGACGGAGCGCGGATTTTCAACGCATCCACGGCATGGGGCTGTTCTGTGAAGAAGTACGCGGAAAACGTGGATTCGCTTCAGTTCTGCATCTCAAAGGGACTTGGCGCTCCGGTCGGAAGCCTTCTGTGCGGTACGCGGAACTTTATCGACGCCGCCCGCCATTGGAGGAAACGTCTTGGCGGAGGGCTGCGACAGTCCGGAATCCTTGCTGCCGCAGGGTTGTATGCGCTGGAGCATAACGTCGAGCGGCTCCGGGAGGATCACGAGAATGCGGAACTGCTCGCGCATCTTCTCTCGGAAGGGAGCGTTATCAAGGTCGAGCACAATGAGAAGCCGACGAACATGGTCTATTGCGCCGTTCCCGAAGGCGCGTGCGCCGATCTGCATCTCCGCTGCGCCGCGAGAGGCGTCCTGTTCAACGGCGTTGCGGAGAACCGCTTCCGTCTTGTAACGCACCTCGATGTGTCGAGAGAACAGGTAACCAGTGCTGCGAAGATCATCCTCGAGGAGGCTGCTGCTTCGTGAAGAAGTTCCCGGAGAGGAGGACGGCTGAATCTGCCGCCTCCTTCCTGATCGAAAGGGCCAAAAAGAGAGGAGCGGCGGCGGCGGATGTGCTGTACACCTTCAATTCCGGTCACTCTCTTTCCCTGCTCGACGGAGAACCTGAAAAAATTTCCTCCGGTTTTTCCCTCGGAATTGGTCTTCGTACACTTGATTCGTCGGGACGGCAAGGTGTCGCGCATGTCAACTCTCTCGACCGGAACCTCCTGGAAGAAGTGGTGGAATGGAGTTCCTCCAACTGCATGTCTTCCGAGCCGGATGAGTACGTTGCCCTGGCGGATTCTTTCCCTGCAAGCGTGGATGATCTTGAGCTCTCCGATGAGGCGGTACTGAACCTCTCTCCGTCGGATCGAATGGCGTTCTGCCGTGAGATGTGGGAAACCGCCAGGAGCGCCGATTCCAGGGTTATCTCCGTCCGGAGCGCTTCTTGGGGAGACGGGGCCGGAGAGGTGCTCTACGCATCCTCGACCGGGGCCATGATGTGGTACGAGGGCGCGAGCGCCGGGTGCGGCGTTTCTGTCATTCTCTCTTCCGGCGACGCGATGGAGATGGGGGGATACGGAGACGAGAGCCGTCTTCTTGCGTTGATCGAGCATCGGGCAACGGCTCTGGAAGCTGTCAGGCGGACCGCCGCGGTGCTCGGGGGCGAGCCGCTGCCAACCGGGAGGTACGATCTGGTTCTTGATCCCGAATCTTCCGCGTCTTTCGTCGAAGTGCTCGGCGAGCTCTTTCTTGCCTCCAACATCCATAAGAACAAGTCGTTCCTGAAGGGGAAGCTCGGCGAAAAGATCTCCTCCCCGGCGCTCTCCCTCGTCGACGACGGTAGGCTCAAGAGGGGGATCGGCGCCGCTCCGTTCGACGGTGAAGGCGTTCCGTGCTCAAAAACCTGTCTCCTCTCGGGGGGAGTTGTCGAATCGTGGCTCTACAACCTAAAATATGCGCGAATCGACGGGGTCGCCTCCACGGGAAACGCTGCGCGTTCCGTCTCCGGGACGCCCGATGTGGATTTTTCGAACCTCTCCCTTCTTCCCGGAAAGTGGACCCCTCAGGATCTTTTGCTCCAGGTGGGGAACGGCATCCTGGTGACCGAGCTGATCGGGCTACATACGATGAATCCAGTGAGCGGCGATTTTTCTCTTGGGATCAAAGGCGTGCGCATCAAAGACGGAACGCTTTCGGAACCCGTAGCAGGGATGACGGTTGCAGGAAACCTCAAGGATGTATTGCACTCAATCGATCTTGTCGGCAACGATTTTAAGTATTTCGGGAGCATCGGCTCCTCTTCTCTGGTGATTCGTGATGTTGCGGCTGCCGGAATGTAAAGTCAAGTTCCTTCTTTTCCTGTTCTTCGTCTTCTTCCTTCCGGCGGATGCGGAGAGTGCGTTGCAGCTCTTTTCGGGCAGTCAGCCTCTTGGGAATGTCAAATCCGTGAAGCAAGGGGCGTATACTCTCGTCTCGGCGACGGAAATGGCATCTTTTCTGGAGTTTCAGGCTGTCGCAAAGGACGACACTCTTGTCGTAACGGCGGGGAGAAACAAGATGCAACTCGTTTCCGGAGCCTCCGCGGCATGGCTGGATGTGGAACTGGTCCCGCTCGCTGCTTCGTGTGTGCAGCAAAATGGTCAGTGGTTTTTGGAAAGCGGATCCGCGCTCAAGCTTTTTAATTCTCTTCTCAGTCGTTCCGGAAAAAGCGTGTCGCTGCGCTGGGGAGCCGAAGTAAACGGGGGAACTCCCGTTCCTGTTGTTACGCCTCCTGCGCCGACGAAAGCGCCGTCTTCTTCAGTTCCCGAGGTTCCCGTAGCGTCCTCTTCTTCCGTTCGCCCGCTTCTGAAAGGGGTTCGCTGGGGGATCGACGACGAGAAGATTCGGGTGGTTCTGGATTTCGAAGGAAACGGCGAGCCGGAGGTACAGCGCGGCGCCGGCAGCGTCAAGGTATTCTTCTCCTCTGGACCCTGGCCAGTTCCCGGAGTTCCATCCCCGTACCGGGAGGTGAATGTGGGAGCGATAAATTTCGGCGACAGGTTGCTGATCGACTTCGGCTCTTCGCTCGGCGTTCAGGAGATCATCTCTCTGGATGCCCCGAAACGACTCGTCATCGACTATCGGCGAAGCACTGCATCATCGGGGGCGCCGGCGTATCCGCCGGTTGTTGTGGACGCGACCCGGCCGACTCCTGCCCCGAACCCTCCTCCTTCACGGAAAGGGAAGCGGATCGTCGTCGTCGATGCGGGGCATGGGGGGAAGGATCCGGGCGCGGTGGCGAATAAAATCCGGGAAAAAGACCTCAACCTCTCTGTCGCCAGGATGGTTGTCGCCCGTCTGAAGGAGTTCGGGATAGACGCTCGGCTGACGCGCGATTCGGATGTCTACCTTACCCTGCGCCGCCGCACGGAGATTGCGAACACAATGAACGCCGATCTCTTCATCAGTATCCACGGAAATGCCCTCCCTCCGGGGAAAAGCGCTACCGGAATGGAGATTTACCTGATGGCGCTCCCGACGGACAAAGACGCGATGGAACTCGCCCGCTTCGAAAACAGGGAGTTGGCGGAGGACAACGGCGATTCGACGAAGGCAGCGGACAAACGGACCCAGATGCTTCTGGCCATCCTCGGCAACATGCAGCAGAACGCGAAGATAAGCGAGAGCACAGGGTTTGCCGAGGACCTCTTCAATGCCGGAAAATCGGGCGGACTCAAGATGCGCCGAGTGGCCCAGGCTCCGTTTTACGTACTCAGGGGGGCGGCGATGCCCGCCGTGCTCGTTGAACTGGGTTTTTTGACGGACAGGCAGGAGGCGAAGCTTCTCGCCGATAAAACGTATCAACGGAAGATGGCGGCCGCTCTTACCGTAGGGATACGGGAGTATCTGAAAAACAACTGATCCAAGGAGGGCGATCATTCGATGGGGAGAAAGTATGATGACTATGAGGATGGTTTTGAAGTTCGGAGGGATGAGACTCCCCGTTCCTCGAGGCGATCGGCGGAAAACCGAGCAGGGGGACGGAAAGCGCCTCTCCTGATTCGTCTGATTGCGTGGACCGGCGTATTGGTCTTTTGTTTTGCCGCGGGGTATGTGGGCACCTCCGTTGCGTTGCGTATGCTCAACCGCCAGGATATCCTTCAAAGAGAGGATGTGGCGGCGAATCGCGGGGAGGCTGAAAAAATACTCAACGAAGAGCCCCGGGAGATTCGTCTGAACGCTCGCAAGGTGGCCTTTACACTCTACTACCCGAACGAGGGGACAATCTCCTCGGAGAAGGTGGAGGTGCTCTCCGGCATCATGGAGGACGACATCCGCCAGGTGATCGGGAAAATCCTGTCGACGGTTTCGGCAGAGGGAGTCTCCGACGTCAAGCTGCTCAACATTTTCCGCTCGGGCGATACGCTCTATCTCAACTTCAACACAGACTTTCTTTCGCTGCTCAAAACTCAGGGAGAGCAGGGAAGCGCGCTCCTCATCACCGGTGTAGTGCGGACGATGAGCGAAAACTTTTCGCCGATCCTTCAGGTGCGCTTCCTCGTCGACGGCAAGGAGCAGAAGGGTGGCGCGCCCGTCGACCTCGGCGTGCCGTGGCGTCTCCCGAGAGGATGATGCTTCGGGTATGAGAGTCCCCGGACTGGAACGTCTCCTTTTCGCAAGCGGCAACAGGGGCAAGTACGTCGAAGTGGTCGATCTTTTCGCTCCTCTTGGAATCGAGATTGTCTATGGCCCCGAAATCGCTGTCCTCGACGTCGAGGAAACAGGGAGCAGTTACGAAAGCAACGCCTGGCTCAAGGCAAATGCCTATGCAGTTGCCTCCGGAATGCCCGCGCTCGCCGACGACAGCGGAATGGAAGTCCGGGCGCTTAACTGGGAACCTGGTATCTTCTCCGCCCGTATCGCCCCGACCGACGGAGAGAGACTGGAGCTGATCCTCGAACGTATGCGCGGCGTGGCCGACCGCTTTGCCCGTTACGTGGCGGCCTTCGCGCTTTATTTTCCCTCGGGGTATTGTATTGTGACCGAGGGGACCTGCTCCGGAACGCTCAGGGAGGCGCCCGCAGGAGTTCGCGGATTCGGCTACGACCCGATCTTTTCGCCTTCCGGATACGACCTGACCTTCGGTGAATTACCGGACGAGGTGAAAAGGAAAATTTCGCACCGCGCTGTGGCTGGATATCGATTGATGGATATCCTTTCAGGGAATTGTGTGGTAGAATAGCTTTTCGTTTGGATTTGGTTGCCATTTTTTTAGGAGGTGCACGACTTGAAGACGTTTCTTGGTATCGTCCACATTCTTCTCTGCATAGCTCTGTCCGGAGCCATTCTTCTTCAGCAGAGAAAGCAGGGCGGTTTCTCCGGTATTTTCGGCGGAGGTACCCAGGCTGACATGGGCGGAAGTCAGTGGCAGCGTTTTACGGGACTTTCAAAGGTCACCGTGATTCTGACTGCAATCTTCATGGTAACATCGATCGTCCTGGTTCTTCTGTAAGAGAAGGCGATGGATTCCCGCATCAGAGGGCAATCCTGCCCGGTGTGTCCAGAGATGGAGAGTTTTTCCGATGTCCGTGACTTCCGTCCTCAAGGAGACCGTCTGTATTCCGCCACCCATGAGGAAATCCTGGGCGGATGCACTACCGATGTCTATTTTGTAAAGACTCGGGACGTCCTCCGGAAGAGCGGAAAACTTTCCACGGATGTCACCGCGGAGATCTTCGCCCGGAAGAACGGCGTTTTCGCCGGACTTGACGAGGTGCTTTTACTTCTCAAAGGGAAGAACATTCTCGTTGAGTCGCTCCGTGAGGGAGAACCCTTCGGGCCAAAAGAGACCCTTATGCGGATACAGGGCCCGTACGAGCTTTTCGGAACGTACGAAACCGTTCTCCTCGGAATGCTGGCGAGCGCCTCCGCATGGGCGACTGCGGCGAAAGCGTGTGTCGATGCCGCCCGAGGAAAGCCGGTGCTCTGTTTCGGAGCTCGGCATGTTCATCCTTCGGTTGCACCCGTGATGGAACGCACAGCGGTGCGCGTAGGCGGATGTTCGGGGGCAAGCTGCATTCTGGGAGCTAAACTTGCCGGTATCGAACCGATGGGCACAGTGCCGCATGCGGCAGTCCTCATAATGGGCGATACAGTCGATTTGGCGATGGAGTACGATGTGGTGATGCCGTCCGGGGATCCGAGAATTGTCCTCGTCGATACGTTCAAGGATGAGGCGGAGGAGTCCCTTCGGGTCGCCCGCGCTTTGGGAGATAAACTTGACGCTATACGCCTCGATACTCCCGGAGAACGGGGAGGCGTTTCACCCGATCTTGTCGGAGAAATACGTTACAGGCTCGATATGGCCGGATTCTCCAAGGTGCGCATTATCGCCTCCGGAGGACTTTCGCCGGAGCGTATACGCGAACTTGACCGGGCGGGCGCGGACTCCTTCGGCGTAGGGAGTTATATATCGCATGCCGATCCTATCGATATGACGATGGATATCAAGGAGATCGACGGCGCGCCGGTAGCGAAGCGCGGCAGACTTCCCGGAAGAATGGAAAACCCGCGGCTGACTCGTGTAATGTGAATTATGTTTCGGCTTCAACCGAAGCACGGAGCTTTTGTCCAGATCGCTCCTTCTGCGATGAAAAGACGCACCTTGGGGGACCCCTGCCACGTTTCCCCGGAAGGCATTTTTCGTTCGTTGAAGAAGAGATGATTTTTACATAGATCAAAGAACCGCCTGAATTGTAAAAGAAGCTTTTGTTTGAAGGAGGAAATACCATGTTGGGTAACCGCACCTATATGGCCACCAAAGAAAAGGTGGAGCGGAAGTGGTACATCGTAGACGCCACGGATAAGTCTCTTGGCCGGATAGCATCCCAGGTGGCCAAGGTTCTGATGGGGAAGAACAAACCCACCTACACGCCGCATGTCGATACAGGGGATTTTGTCATCATCATCAATGCCGAGAAGGCCAAGCTGACTGGGAACAAGCGCCAGACGAGCACCGTCCATCACTACACAGGGTGGCTCGGCGGCTTCCGTTCGGCGACCTACGGCGAGATGATGGAGAAAAAGCCCGCGCAGCTCATGGAGCGGGTAGTCAAGGGAATGCTTCCCAGGAACAAGCTGAAGTTCTACCGTAAACTCAAGGTGTACGCGGGGGCCGAGCATCCTCATTCGGCGCAGCAGCCCGAGCCCCTTGAAGTGTAATCGGGAAGAGGAGGAAGACGTATATGCAGAATACAACTTATTTCTGGGGAACCGGAAGAAGAAAGTGCGCTCTTGCCCGCGTCCGCATTCGCCCGGGCGACGGAGCCTTTAAGGTGAATGAGCGGGAAGTCGACGACTACTTCCCGAGGGAATGCTGGCAGATCAGCGCGATGCAGCCGCTGAAAGCCGTCGGCATGGATGGCAAGATCGACGTGTTCGTGCGCGCCTCCGGCGGCGGACTTACCGGTCAGGCCGGGGCGGTTCGCCTCGGTGTTGCACGCGCTCTGCTGAAGCTCAATCCCGAACTTCGCCCTGTGCTGAAGAAGAATGGTTTTCTCACGCGCGATCCTCGAATGGTTGAACGGAAAAAATTCGGCCAGAAGGGCGCACGGGGACTTCGGCAGTTCTCGAAGCGTTAATCGGTTTTCAAAGTTTTTTGCGGGCCTTTCGAGGCCCGTTTTTTCATGTCTTCATATTGACCGACCGTTCGGTCTGTTGTATACTCTGGCAAACCGAACGGTCGGGAGGTGGGGGTATGGGGGAAGATGTACGGGATGCGCGGAAGAGTATTCTCGACGCCGCCAGAGAAGGTTTTGCCCTGAAGGGGTATTACGGAACGAGCATGGATTTCATCGTTAAAAAATCAGGATTGAGCAAGGGAGCGATCTACTGGCACTTTCCAGGAAAATGGGAGATGTACACGGCGGTCCTCTCGGAGGAAGCGGAGCGAATAAAGGGGATTGTACTCCCTTCGGAGATTCCGGCGTGGTCCCCGCAGCCGACGGAGTTTTTCGTGACGAGAGGAGAGCGCCTCATTGATATGCTGGCCGACGACGCTCTCTGCCGCCTTCTCTTCGTGCACCTTATCCTTGAAGCGATGCGCGGAAGGGCGGAGATGATCGAGTTCGTCGCGTCGCTTCGGGGCTCGATCACCGAAGATGTCCTCGCCGTTTTCGAGCGACTCTTTCCCGGTGATTCTTTGATGATACACGCTCTTTCGCACAGGGATCTGGTGAGCATGTTCGTGAGTATTCTCAACGGCTTGATTATGAATCTTGAACTGACGGTGAGCAGGGAAGAGGCCAAGAAAAGTTGGCGTTTTCCTCGTCGGGAGTGTGTTTGGAGGGATTTCAAATGAATCGTAAACTGTCGTTGATGTTGTTGCTCTTCGGACTCTCTCTCGCGGTCATCCTTCTCGGGCGTTCCGCGTGGGCTTCCGAAAAACCGTTGCTGACCTTGGAAAAGGCGCTCGGAATGGCGGAGTGCAACAACCCCGTTATCTCCGCCTCCGCGGAGAGGATCACGCAGGCGCGGGCGCGGCTGGACCAGGCATCAGCGGCGTCGCTGCCGCAGCTTGGCGTGTCGCTCCTCTATCAAGAGGTACAAAACGAACCTCGCTATCCAGTCGTTCCGACAGGGTACGCGAAGGCTGGTTTCGAGAGCACATGGAAGGCGGCGCTCACGCTGAACTGGCTGCTCTACAGCGGGGGAGCCGTCCGACTGAATACGGAGTCGAAGAAGGTTGCCCTCTCCGGAGTGGAAGCGCAGGAGAAGCGTACTCGTCAAGCCGTCGACTGGGGGGTTGCGGCGGCATGGTACGACCTTCGGCGTGTCGAGGGAAAATTGACCATTGCTGAAGATGTGCTCGCGCTTACACAAGAACATCTCCAGCATGTCGAGGCGCTCTACCGGAACGGGATAACGGCGAAGAACGAAGTGCTTCGGGTGCAGGTCTCCGTTTCGGAGGCTGAACTGAACCGCATACGGGCGGAGAACGCCGTTGCAGTGGGGTGGAAGGCGTTGGAACGAGCTGTGGGAGTCCATCTCTACGGCGCGTTCGATCTTCCGCCGCACGAAGAGCGTCCTGAGGTGTATTCAATGCCGCAGGACGCTGTTTCAGTCGGACTCGCCCGTCGTCCGGAGATGGAAGCGCTAGAGTTGGCGGCGCGTTCGGCATCGCTTGCCTCGAAGGCGGCGAGCGCGCAGGGAGGGCCGCAGATCGCGCTGGCGGGAGAAGTTTATGCGGCGGACGAGGAGTTTTTTCCGCAGAAACAGAACGATTGGAAGGTAACTCTGCTGGCCTCGTGGAGTTTCTTCGACGGAGGCGTCTCTTCCGCCAGAGCTCGAGAGGCCAGGGCGGCCGCTGAAGAGTTTCTCTTTCGGATCGAGGATATGAAGCGCCAAATTGAACTCGAGATCTCCGTTGCCCGGCTGAATTGCGAATCGTCGCTCCAACGGATCCGCACCGGGCGGGCGATGGTCGAGAGCGCACAGGAGGACTACAGAATGGCGTTGCGTCGTTACACGGCCCAGGTAGGAACGAATATCGATGTTCTTGATGCGCGCGTCGCTCTTTCCAATGCCCGAAACCAGCTTGTGGAGAGCGAGTATGACTCGCTCAAAGCGAGGGCGGAGATGGAGTATGCTATGGGTGTCATTGGAAGCGACGGAAGAACGGAGGAACGGCCGAAATGAAAAAATACGTGGTATTTATTCTGTTTTTAGCTGTGTTCGGCGGTCTTATACTCTACCGGCAGCACGAGATCCTCTCGACGATGACGGACGTTCCCGCGACGGAAGCGATTCCTGTACACACTCTTTCCCTTCTTCCGACGATTTTCGAGGAAACTGTTTCTTTTGCGGCGAACGTCGAGCCGGAGGAAACGGCTGCTGTCGTGAGCAAGGTTCCCGGGCGCACGGTGCTTCGTGTGTATGTGAATGAAGGGGATTACGTGAAGAAGGGGCAAAAACTCGCCGAGGTCGACGACAGCCTTCTGCGTCAGCAGATCGCGCAGGCCGAGGCTACTCTGGGGAAGGCACGGACGTACGCCTCGACGATCGGGGCGGATTTCAAAAGGATTGCCGCGCTTTTTCAGGAGAACGTCGTCAGCAGGCAGCAGTACGAGAGGATGGATGGCGAGGCAAAGGTCGCGGCGCGCCAGGTGGAGGAAGCCCGGGCGGGTTTGAATCAGCTTCGGATCATGCTCGGCTATCATACGCTGGAGGCGCCTGTCGCGGGCGTTGTTCTCTCGCGGACTGTCGACCCGGGGGATACGGTCTCTCAGTCGCCGGTCTTTATCATCTCAAGGCAGGAGAACGTTACAATCTCCGGGGGCGTGCCGGAGCGCTACTACCCTTCGGTGCGGATCGGGCAGAAGGTCTTCGTTTCTCTCGACGCGTTCCCGGGGGAGCGCTTCGAAGGGGTTGTCATGCGTATCGCGCCTGCACTCGATCCCGGAACGCGTACGGGAAAAGTGGAAGTACTGCTTCCCTCGGGAGGCCGCATCAAGCCCGGCATGTATGCCCGCGTCTCACTCCGTTTGGGCGAAAGAAAAGGACACGCCTTGCCGCTTGAGGCGGTAGGGAGGATGCCCGGCTCGGGCGAGAACATCTGTTACGTCGTCTCCGGCGATGTGGCGCTGTTGCGGAAAATCTCCACAGGAGCCGAGGACGGCGGGCTGGTCGAAATCCTAAGCGGGCTCGAGCCCGACGAGAAAATAGTCGCCACGCGTTCCGAGAAGATCCGGGACGGTGTACAGGTGAAGGTGAGCGAACAATGAACCTGCCGGAACTTTCCGTCAAACGCAAAACGGCGATGCTGATGGTCTTTCTCGCAGCGATACTTTTGGGAGGCATCGTCTTCATCGGATTGAAGCTCGACCTGCTCCCCAAGATAGAGCCTCCCGTGGTGAATATTCTGACCACCTGGCCGGGCGCCTCTGCGGGCGACGTGGAACAAAGCGTCTCGAAGAGGCTGGAGGATTCGCTTACGCTTATCGAAGGCGTTGACAAGATATTCTCCAAGTCTATGGACAATATCTCCGTGGTCACCGTCCAGTTCAAATGGGGAGAGAATCTCGACGTCAAAATGGGGGATATACGGGATTCCGTCAACATCGCGAAGCGCGACCTCCCTTCCGACGCCGAAGAACCGATTTTGTTACGAATCACCTCGGGGACAATCCCCTTCCTCACGCTCTCTCTCACCGCCAAGCGCTCTTTTGAGGGACTGCATCACTTCGCGCAGCGCGTCGTTGTCGAGAATATTTCCCGCATCCCCGGAGTGGGGCAGGTGCTTGTCTACGGAGGCGACCAGAGGGAGATTCAGATACGTATCGACGCGGAGAAGCTGGAGGCTTTCAGCATCCCCATGACTTCCATTATCGCCGCGGTCGAGAGGGAGAACCTCGATATTCCCGCCGGCTCTTTGAAAGAAGGGGCTACGGAGTACTATATCCGCGTTCCCGGACGCTTCACTTCCGTCGATGAGATAGGCAAAACAGTCGTCGGAGCGGCGGGAGGGGTGCTCGTCCATCTGAGCGACGTGGCGGAGGTTGTGGACACCTACAAGGATCCCGACATACAAGGTTACCATTTCGACGAGCGTGCCGTTATCATGGCGGTCCTTAAGACAAGCGACGCCAACACCGTCGAAGTGAGCCGAGCTGTGCTCGCACGGCTGGAAGAGCTGAAGGAAAAGGAGTTTCCTGCGGATGTCGACTATCATATCGGCATGAACACCTCGGAGTTCATACTGAATTCCATAAATAACCTGTCGCGATCGCTCCTCGCGGGCATAGTCCTCGTTATAGCCGTTACATGGATCTTTTTGAAAAGGCTTTCCGCATCGCTCATCGTCTGCGCCGCCATACCCTTTTCTCTCGTCATCACCTTCATTTTTATGGGGGAGATGGGCTACACGATCAACATCTTCACCCTCTCCGCGCTCGCAATGGCAAGCGGCATGGTCGTGGACAACTGCATCGTTGCCACCGACCAGATCGTTTATCACCTTGAAAAAGGGGCGCGGAAGAATGTCGCGAGCATCGTCGGAACCGGCGAAGTCCAGTCCGCGATGATTGCCTCCACTCTCACGACCGTTGTGGTGTTGCTTCCTCTCGCATTCATCCGCGGGCTTGTCGGCGTCTTCTTCTCGTCGCTCACGGTCGTTATGGTCGTCGCGGTAACGGCGTCTCTCTTCGTCAGCCTTTCCTTCATCCCCATGATGGCGAGCGTCTTTTTCCGTAGGGAGGAGGACCGTCTGTTCATCCACCGTTTCACGGACAGAATCATCGGACGCTTGGAGAGAGGGTACGAGGACCTTCTTGAGTGGAGCCTCACAAACCGGAAAAAAGTGCTCTTCACCGCGCTGACGCTGCTTGTGCTGACAGTAACTGGTTTCCGCTTCATCGGCACGGAGCTCTCCCCCGATCCGGATACGGGCGAGATCACGATTACCCTGACGCTTCCGGAAGGGACGAGGATCGACGAAACCGACGCGCTTGTGCTCCGCACCATAGAGTACGCACGAAAGACGGTTCCCGAGGCCACGAACATCTACGGGTACGACGGGCGGGATGAGAAAGGATTCACTGCCGCCGTCGGCCAACAGGCCGGACCGAATATCGGTAATGTCGGGCTGAAGCTTGTCGACAAGGGGGAACGTAAACGAACCGCCTTCGAAATAGGGGAGGAGCTTCGCGCATGGCTTCGCACGCAGCCCGGCATAGAAAAGATGAACGTGCTGGTCTCGTCGCCCATCAAGGCGATGTTCCTGGGTTCGAAGCCGTTGAACATCGAGGTATACGGAGACGACCTGAAGCAAGTGGTTACCGTCGCGGAGGATATTCAGCGGCTCGTTCGCTCCATCCCCGGGACGGTGGACGTCAGCCTCAGCCAGAAGCAGAACAGACCCGAGATACGCGTCGACGTCGACCGTGAGAAGGCTGCCATGCTCGGTGTCAGCACCGCGTCGGTTGCCGGGACGCTCCGGACGTACTTCTACGGGCACGAGACGACGGAGAAGTACTGGGAGGGAGAGGACGACTATCCCGTCAGATTCAGGCTCAGGGAGGAGCAGCGCAATTCTCGGCATATCTTCGACCGTTTGATGGTTCCTTCCGCGACGGGGAAACCGGCGCGGCTCTCTACTGTTGCGGCGTTCGAGGATACCATGGGCCCGCCGGAGATACAGCGAAAGAACAAGCAGCGCTACGTCATGGTCGAGGCCAACGTCCACGGACGCTCTCTCGGAGAGATCACCGCCGATGCCCGCAAGCTTGTGGAAACGCTCGACATACCGCAGGGAGTCACCATCGAATTCGGAGGGCAGATACGCGAACAATCGGAGGCGTTCCAGCAGATGGCTCTGCTCGTCCTCCTCGGCGTTTTGCTGGTTTACATGGTCATGGCAGGGCAGTACGAGGCCTACCTCGATCCGTTCGTCATCATGTTCAGCATTCCTTTCGCCCTTACCGGAGTGGTCTTCGCCTTTCTGCTCACAGGGCTCTACATCTCGCTCCAGGCGATGCTTGGCGTCGTGATGCTCGTCGGCATCGTGGTGAACAACGCCATCGTCCTCGTGGACTACGTGAATCTTCTGCGAGCACGAGGAACAATTCTCCGCAGGGCGCTGATAGAAGCGGGAGGGCGGCGTCTTCGGCCTGTTCTCATGACCACGCTCACCACATTCTTCGGCATGTTGCCGATGGCCGTGAGCAACGCGATCGGCTCCGAGGTCTGGAAACCGCTGGCAGTCTCCGTCATGGGGGGGCTTGTGATCTCCACGCTGATCACATTGCTGTTGGTTCCGGTTATGTACAGCTTCTTCGAGGAAAAATTACGAAGAAAAGGACGCTTTGCGGAGGCGGTGAATGGACGATGAAGATGGTATGGCTGCACTGCAGCGAAACGCTCGCCCAAGAGACGACCGAAATACTCGACGCGGCTGGCATAGAGTATTACAGCGTATGGAGGAATGTTCTGGGGAAGGACAACCGGGGAAACAGGACACGTTGGGACGACGCCGTTTTTCCGGGAAAGAACTGGGCGCTGCAGTTTCTCTGCACCGACGAGGCCATCGAGGAGTTGAAGAAGCGATTCGATGAACTGAGCGCCGATCCGTACGTCAAAGAGTCCGGGATTGCCATGTATGTCGCCGAAGCGGAGAGAGCGTTCTGAAAACAGCAGCGTGCCTGTAATTGGTGTAGAATGAAGGGAAGTTCCGAAAGGGGGGACGCTCATGATTCAGCATATCGCCAGGGCCGACATCCGGAAGACTCTTCTGTATCCGCTGCTTTCCACAGGCGCCGCGCTGCTCTTCATCGCTTTGCTCCCGGTGCTCCAGAGGGGGCTCTCGCCCGAAAGCTCGCGTTTTTTGCTGCGCGGCGCGAAGATGTTTCTCGTAGCCTCGGTCGCGTGGCTCTCCATCGGCGCTGTGCTTCTTCTGGAGATTTTTTTCCACAAGAAGTACGATGTTTCCGTCGCCGATAATCTTGATGCACGAAAATTTCAGACGCAGTTCGTCATTTTCAAGCGGCTTCTGCTGACGCTGATCGTTTTCGTCGCGTTTTCAATCATCCTGCTCAGCATCGACGACTTCAGGCGCATCGGGACGTCGCTGCTGGCGTCGGTAGGCGTCGCCGGAATCGTTGTCGGCTTTGCGGCGCAAAAGACGGTTGCCACCATCCTGGCAGGAATACAGCTCGCAGTGTCGCAGCCGATCCGAATCGACGACGTTGTCGTCGCGGAGGGGGAGTGGGGGCGCGTCGAGCAGATCACCTTCACCTATGTTGTTTTGAGGCTGTGGGATTTGCGGCGGCTTGTGCTGCCCACGACCTACTTTTTGGAACGTCCATTCCAGAACTGGACGCGCATCTCGGCGGAGCTTATAGCCACCGCCTACTTCCGTGTCGATTTCTCGACGGAAGTAGAGAAGCTCCGCGAGCGGTTTTTCTCGATACTTGGATCGACGCCGCTGTGGGACGGCAAGGCCAGGGCGCTTCAAGTGACCGACTGCGGGGAGCGTTCTGTGGAAATTCGGGCGTTGATGAGCGCTGCCAACGGCTCTTCCGCATGGGATCTTCGCTGCCTTGTCCGTGAAGAAATGACGGCCTGGCTTCGCGATGAACACCCGGAGTGGCTTCCGAAGGTGCGGCTTCGCGGTGAAGAAGAGGAAAATACTCTTTTTTCGACTCCCAACGGTTGACATCTCCGTTTCACCCGCTATAATATACCTTCGTTGAGCCGGTGTAGCTCAGTTGGTAGAGCAGCTGACTTGTAATCAGCAGGTCCCCGGTTCAAGTCCGGGTGCCGGCTCCAGCTTAACAATCACGTGGTGGGATGGCCGAGTGGTCAAAGGCAGCAGACTGTAAATCTGCCGACACCGTCTACGAAGGTTCGAATCCTTCTCCCACCACCACTTTTTTAAATAAAAGCCGACTTAGCTCAGCAGGTAGAGCACATCCATGGTAAGGATGGGGTCTCCGGTTCAAGTCCGGAAGTCGGCTCCAGAGACAGCAAAGCCTCCCGTGTTTTAAGGGAGGCTTTTTTGTACTCGGTATGTCTCCGCGTGCTACGGAATAGGTGGGGCGTGCGGGTAAGAGAACTCCCTGTATTTGGCTACAGCGAAGAGCGGCGACGCCTCATTCAAAAGTTTCGTCCAGGAAGAGCGACTTTCTCAAAATCTTGAACAAGCGGTGGTATTATGCTGGAACTTTAATAGAACCTGCAAAGAGTCTTTTACGCATGGGTATCGACACATTCAAGAAATCAGAAGACATGAAAACCTTGACTATCGTCGTCCAGGACAGGATTCAACGCGAGGTGAAGTTTAACTTGGAGGTTGTGCAGCAGATTGTAAAAAAGGCAAAAAAGGCAACATCTCCAACTCCGAAGAAATCCGTCTTGCGCTCATCAAATCCCTGAGACCAAGAGCATTCGACGAACTGAACAACGAAACTATTCTGGTGTTGCTCTTTTCTCCGCTCCTCTCGACAAGGAGAAGTGGCCAAAGAACCCGTAAGGTTTGGGGGGATGTCGAACGCTACATGAAAAACACGGCGACGGACGAGACTCAGGCCGATTAGCTTAAGCGCCTTTATCATCGCATTTGTATTACGAAAACCTATGCCGGGTGCGGGAAGCTCCATGGCGACATGGAGTATCTGAGTTTTCTTTTAATGGTGCTTCTCAATTCCATATTCTCTTCCGATTACCGCCGGGAGGGGCGCAGTTCGCCGATGAAGAAATCTTCCCTGTTTGAAGAAAAAAATTTATGTCGGGATGCTTTTGTGTTACAATTCAGCATGATATCGTAAATTCTCTTCAGGGGATGTGATTGTATGCGTCGGAGAAGCACGTGCTTTTCGCTCGTCGCGGTGTTTATGCTGTTGTTAACCAACGTTGCCTTTGCCGCCATGAGCGACTGGGACTTTTTCCACCTCTGCGGGAGCGGCGCTCCAGCAGAGATCCAGACGGCGCTCAAAGAGGGCGCCAATGCGGATGTAAGCGTCAAGGAGTATGGATGGAGCGCATTGATGAACGCGGCGCGCTACAACTCTCACCCCGACGTTGTGACGATTCTTGTGAAGGCGGGGGCCGATGTCCATGTTGTCGATGCGAACGGCTGGACCGCGCTCATGCTGGCCCTGCGCTACAATCCGAATCCGGAGGTGACGAAGGCGCTTCTCCGAGCCGGAGGAGACGTATGGGCGAAAACGGTGAACATCAAGAACAGCGAAGGCTGGACAGCCATGATGTACGCCGCCTGCGACAAGGATGATGAGACCATTGTTGCTTTGTACAAGGCGGGCGCCGATGCGCGCGCCCGGGATGCGGACGGGGTAAGCGTGCTCATGCGCGCCGCCGCCGTCAACCCGGATCCGGTTGCGGTGCGGGCGGTTGTTGACGCCGTGCCCGGTACAGGAGGGTTTGACAATCTTGGGAGAAGTCCTCTTATGTGGGCGGCTGCCCGGAATCCGAATCCCGAAGTGACTCGAGCGCTGTTAAGCGCCGGAGCGAACGTGTTCGCGAGAGACAAGGAAAATGCAAGCGTTCTGATGCATGCGGCGGCGCACAATATGAATCCGGATGTGTGTCTGGCGATTTTGAAAGCGAAAACGAACGTACACTTGAGGGACAAATACGGGAGGAATGCGTTGATGTACGCAGCCCGGAGCAATACTAATCCGGAAGTTGCAACGCTTCTTCTTCACGCAGGGGTAGACCCTGCCGCGAAGGACGGCTCCGGAAGAACCGCGCTTATGTGGGCGGCAAGAGAAAACCCGAATCCGGCCATGATCGCCGCGCTGGTACGATTTGGCGCTGCCGTCGGTGTGCGGGATAAAAACGGCGTCGACGCGTTGATGTTTGCAGCCGGATACAATGAGAACCCTGAAATGACGATGGCCGTAGTGCACGCGGGCGCCGCTGTCAATGCCAAAGATGCGAACGGGACAACACCGCTGATGTACGCGGCGAAATACTCGCTGCACCCGCAGGTACTTGATGTGCTGTTGAATGCCGGGGCCAATCCGAAACTTCGGGATAAGCAGGGCAGGCGGGCTCTTGACTATGCGTCGCTCAACGGACAGATCAAAGGCACGGAGGCGCATCGCAGGCTGTATCAGATTTCCCGTTGACTCCCTGAATGAAAAGTCTCTTGCATTAGAGGAATTCTCCAATTTTACATCCGTCTTGTGGAACAGTTGCAACATCGCGATGAAAGGATTTTTTGTATTCCTTTTTACGTTTTCTTTGGTATAATCCACACGCTAAGAGTGTCTCCTCGGGGCGAGCAGGCACGCAACGTTCGTCTGTTTCTTGGCGGGTAAGGCGAAAAGAGTTATGAATTGCAGTGCTCTGCGATACCGGAGGAGGAGTCTCTCCCGGTAATGTGTGTATGGCATTTCGTTTTTCGGTCGTATGCTACAATGTCCCATTGGACTGGTAGAATACTGTTTTTTCGGCGAAGACTGCCGGGTTTTTTCAACAAGCCCTCAGGGGCGGATTTCATTTACAGGGAGGTATTTCTACAATGGCGAAGGAGAAATTTGAGAGGTCGAAGCCGCATTTGAACATAGGGACGATCGGACATATCGACCACGGGAAGACGACGCTGACGGCGGCGATCACGAAGTGTCTTGCGACGTCGAATTTTGCCCAGTTCACAGCGTACGACATGATCGACAAGGCGCCTGAAGAGAGAGAGCGCGGCATCACGATCAACATAGCGCACGTGGAGTACCAGACGGACCACCGTCACTACGCGCACATCGACTGCCCGGGGCACGCGGACTACATCAAGAACATGATCACGGGAGCGGCGCAGATGGACGGAGCGATTCTCGTGGTGAGCGCGGCGGACGGCCCGATGCCGCAGACGCGCGAACACGTGCTTCTTGCCCGTCAGGTGAACGTGCCGGCGTTGGTGGTGTTCATGAACAAGACCGACCAGGTGGACGACCCGGAGCTTCTCGACCTTGTCGAGATGGAAGTGCGCGAGCTACTGAGCAAGTACGAGTTCCCCGGCGACGATATTCCTGTAATCCGCGGATCGGCGCTGAAGGTCATGGAAGAGGGGAACGGAACGCGCGAGGATCCGATCAGCAAGTGTGTGTGGGAGCTTATGGACGCATGCGACAGCTACATACCGGAGCCGGTCCGCGACGTGGACCGTCCGTTCCTGATGCCGATCGAAGACGTGTTCACGATCACGGGCCGCGGCACGGTGGTCACGGGCAGAGTCGAGCGTGGAATCATCAAGGGCGGCGAGGAAGTAGCGATCATCGGAATGAAGCGGGACATCACGAAGACGGTGGCGACCTCGCTTGAAATGTTCCGGAAGATCCTTGACAGCGCGATGGCGGGAGACAACGTCGGCGTGTTGCTGAGAGGCGTGGACAAGGAAGGCGTGGAGCGGGGCCAGGTATTGGCGAAGCCGAACTCGATCAAGCCGCACACGAAGTTCAAGGCCGAGGTATACGTTTTGAAGAAGGAAGAGGGCGGACGCCACACGCCGTTCTTCGCGGGGTACAAGCCGCAGTTTTATTTCCGTACGACGGACGTGACCGGAAGCATCAAGTTGCCCGAGGGAGTGGAGATGGTCATTCCCGGGGACAACGCGACGTTCGAGGTAGAGCTGATCGTGCCGATAGCGATGGACGAAGGGCTTCGTTTCGCGGTGCGCGAGGGCGGCCACACGGTCGGCGCCGGCGTCGTCACCGAAATTCTAGAGTAGTTCAATATCGAGGAGGCACGTATAAATGGCGGATATCGTAGGAATGTCGTGCACTGAGTGCAAACGGCGTAATTACAGCACGACGGTGAACAAGAAGAAACAGGCGAAGAAACTCGAGCTCAATAAGTTTTGCAAGTGGTGTGGGAAACACACCTTGCATAAAGAGGGGAAGTAGTGTAGAATACTCTCTGCTTGCAGGTCCGTAGCTCAATTGGCAGAGCACTGGTCTCCAAAACCGGGGGTTGCAGGTTCGAGTCCTGCCGGGCCTGCCATTTTTTTATTGTCAAAAACAAGATGGGGGGCAGAGGTTGTGGGAAATATCCTCACCTTCGTTCGGGAAGCCCGGGCCGAGTTGAAGAAGGTAACATGGCCGGGGAAAAAGCAAGTCTGGTATTCAACGATAGTTGTAATTGCTTTTACGCTTTTGGTTTCGGCCTATCTCGGGATAGTTGATATGGTACTTACGGGAGTCTTTTCCAGGCTCTTTAGTTAAAAGCCCGCTGCCGATCCAGGCAGTTTATACCGGGATCATTTCAGAGATCGGCAGGGAGGTGAGGGGGCCGTAAGACCCCCTTAAAGCATGGATAGTATTGAAGCGCGCCGCTGGTATATAGTACAAACGTACGCAGGGTACGAAAATCGCGTCAAGGCGAATCTCGAACAGAGAATCGCCACGATGGGTATGGAGGATAGCATTTTCGGCGTCCTCGTCCCTGTGGAGGAGCGTGTCTCCATAAAAGAAGGAAAGAGCAAGAAGGTTACCCGCAAGCTTTTTCCCAGCTATGTTCTTGTGGAGATGCGTCTTAACGACCAGTCATGGTATGTTGTTCGGCATACCCCAGGCGTGACTGGCTTTGTCGGCTCGGGAAACCATCCGATTCCTCTCACTGAAAAAGAAGTGAAGGAGATCATGGGGAAAGTCGGTAAGGACCAGGTAAAACCCAAAATCGAGATTAATTTCCGGCTTGGCGACGTCGTTAAGGTGAAGTCCGGTCCTTTTGAAGGTCAAGTGGGGCCGGTCGTCGAGATTTCTCCTGAAAAGGGGAAAGTGAAGTTTTCCGTGACGGTCTTCGGCCGGGAGACATCTGTAGAGACTGACTATACGGAGCTTGAGAAGCTCTAGATATATATCAGCGTGAAGGCCCGCTTTCCAGGGAGGCAAGAGAACTCTTGGCTCCTGTTTTTCCCTGTGTGCGGAAGAGCTTTCAGTAACGAGAGGAGACTTTGAGGAATGGCGAAGAAAGTAATAGCGGAGATCAAGTTGCAGCTGCCCGCCGGCAAGGCTACGCCTGCGCCCCCCGTGGGACCTGCTCTTGGTCAGCACGGAGTGAATATCATGGAGTTCGTGAAGCAGTTCAACGCAAAGACAGCTGATCAGGCAGGGCTTATAATCCCCGCCGTGATCACCGTGTATGCGGACAGAAGCTTCACCTTCGTGCTCAAGACACCGCCCGCGAGCGTGCTGCTCAAGAAGGCGGCCGGACTGGAATCCGGCTCCGGTGAACCGAACAAGAAGAAGGTAGCCACTCTTGACAGGGCGAAAGTACGGGAGATTGCGGAGCTGAAGAAGGTCGATCTGAATTCCTATGACGTCGATGCCGCGATGCGTATGATCGAGGGAACTGCGCGTTCAATGGGTATCACGATCGTCGATTGACGAAAAGTATTTTTTGATTTTGTGGGAGGCCTTAAGGCTGTCTGACCACAAGGAGGGAAAAAAATGGCGAAGTTGAGCAAAAGACTGACTACGGCGCATCAGAAGATCGAGGACGGAAAACAGTACACCGTGAAAGAGGCGATCGCACTTTTTAAAGAGACGGCGACCGCGAAGTTCGACGAGAGTATGGAAGTTCATATCCGCTTGGGTGTAGATCCTCGTCACGCCGATCAGCAGGTGCGCAGCACTGTAGTGCTCCCCCATGGAACGGGGAAAACCAAGAGAGTTCTCGTTCTTGCAATGGGTGAGAAGGTAAAAGAAGCGGAAGAGGCCGGAGCGGATTTTGTCGGCGGCGAGGAACTCGTTGCGAAAATCTCCGGAGGATGGCTTGATTTCGACGCCGTCATCGCAACGCCCGATATGATGAAATCAGTCGGACGTCTCGGAAAGGTACTTGGTCCCCGCGGTCTTATGCCCAGCGCGAAGACCGGCAGCGTGACGTTCGATATCGCGGACGCGATAAAAGAGATCAAGGCCGGACGCGTTGAATTCCGTGTCGACAAGTTTGCCATCGTCCACAACGCGATCGGCAGAAAGAGCTTCTCCAACGAGCAGCTTTTCGATAACGCGAAGACGCTGATCCAGGCAGTTTTGAAAGCACGCCCCGCTTCTGTGAAGGGAACCTATGTGAAAAGCCTCACTTTCTCATCCTCCATGGGACCCGGAATCAAGATCGACGTTGCGGCCGCACAGAAAGAGGTCGCAGGCGAGTAACGTTTTTCAGTCTGTTGCGGAAAACGAAATATGAACTTGAACTGAAGACAGCGGGTCCCCATGAGGGGACAAAGGCTACGCCGCCCGCCGAGGTTCCGGTGAGTCGAACGGCAGATATTGTCGTAAAGATACTCGATCCCGGGCCCGGCGCCCGGGATTTTTACTTTCATTGAAGGAGGTGAGTACATGCCGGCAACAGTAAAGTATGAGCAAGTAGACGAACTCAAGGGACGTCTCGCCCGGACACAGGCTATTTTTGCCTGCGAATACCGCGGAATGACCGTTGCGCAGATTACGGCGCTTCGCTCTCAGGTGCGCGCTGCAGGCGGAGAAATGAAGGTCGCGAAGAACACCCTTATGCGTATTGCCATGGAACAGGAGGGGTTTATCCCGTTCCCCGACGATATGGCGTTTGGACCGAACGTCTTCGCTTTGGCGTACGGGGATCCCGTCGCGGTGGCGAAGGCACTTCGTGATTTTTCGAAGGAAAGGACCAACAAGTTTTTCGTCATGAAAGGGTGCGTTCTTGGAAAAACCCTTCTTGATGCCACGCAGATTGGCGCTCTCGCTGATCTCCCGTCCAAGGAGGTCCTTATCGGTCAGGTCGTCCGCACCATCGCGGCCCCGATTGCGGGTCTGCTTACGGTTCTTTCCGGTCCTGCAAGAGGATTGGTTACGTGCCTCAACCAGATCAAGGAACAGAAGGAAGACGTCGCATAGTTTTTGTACCGGAAACACTTCGCATACGCAGTATGCGATACACGAGATGAGATATATCCAAGGAGGAAAAAAGAATGACCCGCGATGAAATGATTCAGGCTATAGAGAACATGACAGTACTTGAGCTCTCCGAGCTCGTAAAGGCTCTTGAGGATAAGTTCGGAGTTTCCGCTTCCGCCCCCGCGATGGCGATGCCGATGATGGCGATGGGCGGAGCCCCCGCCGCTGCCGCCGAGGAAGAGAAGACCGAGTTCGACGTGATCTACAAGGCCCCGGGCGCTAACAAGATCAACGTCATCAAGGTTGTCCGCGAACTTACCGGCCTCGGCCTCAAAGAAGCGAAGGAACTTGTCGACAATCCCCCCAAGGCCGTCAAGGAAGGCGTCAGCAAGGAAGAGGCCGAAGAGGTCAAGAATAAGCTTGCCGAGGCTGGAGCCGACGTCGAGGTTAAGTAGTTCGCCGCTCCTTTTTTCTGGTATACTGAAGACGGTGCAAATGCGCCGTCTTTTTTTATGGGGGAGATCTCATGATCGACAGTCATGTGCACGTCTATCCGCCCGAAATCATCAGGGATGCGGCCACTATAGCAAAAAAAGAACCGTACTTCGAACTCCTCTCGACCGGCAAGGTCCATAAATGGGCTGCGGCGGAGGATGTTATCGGCTCGATGGACAGGGACGGCATCGATGTCTCGTGGATTTTCGGTTTCGCCTTCAAGGACATGGGGCTCTGTGCGCTCTGCAACGATTATGTGATCGAAGCCGTTCGTAAGTACCCGACACGCCTGAAGGGACTTGCCGTCGTTCCCCCGTGCGCTCCCGGCGCAGGGAGCGAGATCGTACGATGCAGAGAACTAGGTCTTGTCGGCGTCGGAGAACTTTTCCCCGGAGGCCAGGAATTTGATATCTCCGATGTGCGCCAGACATGGAGGCTTGCGGGAGCGGTCGCCGAAGCGGGAATGTTTCTGCTTGTTCATTCCGCCGAGCCGGTGGGGCATGACTATCCGGGAAAAGGAAACACCGGACCGCGTGAAGCCGCCGAATTTTGTTTGCACCATCCGGAGGTTGAAATTGTCTTTGCACATTTTGGCGGGGGACTCTGGATGTACGAACTCATGCCGGAGATGAAGCTTGCGCTCTCCAACGCGTATTACGATTCAGCGGCGTGGCCCTGGCTTTACGAGCCGAACTTGCTGCGTACAATAGAAGCCGCCGGAGTGCTTCACAAGCTGTTCTACGGCTCGGATTTCCCGATCCTCTCATACCCCAAGTACGGGAAAATGATTGCAGCATCGGCTTTGGAAAGAGGAGAAGTTGAAAAATTTCTTCATCGCAATGCGTTCGATTTTATGGCGAAAAGGTGTTGACAGAAACCCTCATCCCTTATATACTATCCCTCGCGTTGCTGCAACGGACGCGGGCGGATAGTTCAGCGGTAGAACACCTGCCTTACACGCAGGGGGTCACAGGTTCGAACCCTGTTTCGCCCACCAAGGCTTCAATGGATGTATAACGCGGGGTCGTAGCTCAGTCGGTTAGAGCGTCGGCCTGTCACGCCGAAGGTCGCGAGTTCGAGTCTCGTCGGCCCCGCCATTTACAATCCAATTGAGGCGGGATAGCTCAGATGGTAGAGCAGCGGACTGAAAATCCGCGTGTCCCCAGTTCGATTCTGGGTCCCGCCACCACTTTTGAACTTAGAAAAAGGACGCGGAAGTAGCTCAGGGGTAGAGCACAACCTTGCCAAGGTTGGGGTCGCGGGTTCAAATCCCGTCTTCCGCTCCATTTTTAAAGGATATGCGGCGGCATAGCCAAGTGGTAAGGCAGAGGACTGCAAATCCTTTATCCCCAGTTCGAATCTGGGTGCCGCCTCCAAGTTATATGTATCATTCCTCGGTAGCTCAATCGGCAGAGCGGGTGGCTGTTAACCACTAGGTTCGAGGTTCGAGTCCTCGCCGAGGAGCCAGAAAGTTTCCAGGCCATTCTGGATTTTTCCGGAAGGCCTGTTTTTGTTTTAGTCTTGCCGCGCGCGTACTTCCCTCGAAGAGAGTAGCTTACCGAAGTCTTTTTTCGGCGCGCTGGAAAATCGGAATATATTATAAAGAACGAGAAAAGAAAGAGGTGGATATATGTTTAAAAAGTTAGTGTACATGGCCGGAAAACCATTCTGGCTTCTGCCCGAGGGCAGTCTGCTCGACGTTGAACAGCGTAACGGCCGTATCGTCGATCCGGTAGTTTTCCGCAAGAAAAACGACGACAGAATCAACGAAAACAGTCATTTGAGTATGAATTAGTCCTTCCCATCGGGAAGTGCACCTAATACAGATCCGTGGTACAGGCTCCGGTTTTCCGGGGCCTGTCTTTTTTCTCTCCATTTCGGAAATCCGGCCATGCATTTCGGCTCGTTCGCCCCACACATCTCCGACGCTCGTAACGAAACAACATTCACTTCAAATTCATGATACAATAAAAAAAATACATCCGCTTTTTCTTCTCCGGCTCTGTATTTTGAATTTGTTTCTATCGAGGTCGAGCTATGGACCAGATGCAGTCGGGGAAGTCCCGTAACAATGACAGGACGGTACAAAGTGTCTCCGCGCTTTTGTGTTCTATAAGCGCGGCGATGGTGTTGTTTAATGCTCTCAACCAGACGTACATCAACGCTATGCTTGTATTCCTCTTTTTTTTTCTTCTTACACTTTTTTATGTGTACTATCGGCGGACGAGAAATTTTTCAGCCTGGTCCACTGTTTTTTTATTGGTTACCGGATCGATGGCTGTCTATCTCTTTTACCAGGGAGGGACGAAGGGAGCCGGACTCCTTTGGGCCTATATCTTCCCGTTCCTCGCGTTTCAATTCAAAGGGTACAGGGCGGGCTTGTGCTTTGTCGCTGTTCTTTACGCCATGTTGCTCGGCGTCTTTGTGTCGGCTTTGACCGGACATGTCCCCCTCCACTTTTCCCCCCTTTTCATGATCGTCTATTTCTCCGTTCATATAACAATCTCCGGATTCCTTTTCTTTTACGATAAGCGGCGAACGATTACCGAGCGGATCGTTTTTGAGAGCAGGGAGAAATACAAGGCGCTCTTCGAAAATTTTTCGGTGGGGGTGGCAATGATTTCTCCGGAGTTCGAGTTCCTGGAACTCAACGGCATAGCGAGAAAATGGTTCGATTGTTTTCCGGAAAAGCAGCATTCTTTTTGCTATGAATTTCTGGATTCGGAGCAAAGGCTGGATGTTTGCGAAGACTGCCCTCTGCACTCGGTAATGGAGTTGAAACATACGGCGACGCAGTACAGAAAAAAGATGACAGTAGACGGCGTCCGTAGTTTCAAGATAGTCTGCAGCCCGATGTTCGACAAGGACGGGAATGTTTACGCGGTCATCGAAACTCTCGAGGACATTACCGAAATTCAACGGGCGCGTGAATTTCTTGAGGAAAGCGAGAACAGGTTCCGCACACTTTTTGAACAGGTCCCATTTATCTCCGTACAGGGGTACAGCAAAGAGAGAAGCGTGATCTTCTGGAACAGCGCGAGCGAGTTCCTCTACGGGTACTCGGCGAAAGAGGCTCTTGGGAAACGACTGGAGGATCTCATTATACCCGCCGAAAAAATACAGGAGCATGTCGAAGCCATCTCGGCATGGATACAAGGAGGCCCTCCGATTCCTCCTTCCGAGGTCATGCTGAAGCGGGCGGACGGGAGTTCCGTGCATGTCTTCTCCAGCCACGTGCTGATCCGGAATGTACGCGGAGAGAAGGAGTTCTACGCTATTGATATTGACATAACCGAGCGGAAGCGTCTCGAGGAACATTTGAGTTCTAATGAGGAGAAGTACCGTCTTCTGGTTGAAACCGCCCAGGAAGCCATCTGTGTCGCCCAGGACGAACGGCTGGTCTACTTTAACCCCACGGTGAGCGACATGCTCGGGTATTCCGACAGCGAGCTTTCTGCGATGCACTTTCTCGAAATGGTCTATGAAGACGACAGGGAGCTGCTGCTGCAAAACTATCGAAAGCGCCTTGCAGGAACCGGCGTTGAGCAGAGTTACGAAATCTGCCTGCTGCGAAAGGACGGTACAGTGGCGTGGGTGGAGCTGAAAGCGACTCTCATCGAGTGGAACGGTCGTCCGGCCACGCTCGTTTTTCTCAACGATATCACGATGCAGAAAGCGGCGCTGAGGGAGCTTATGGAGACGAACCGCAGACTGGAGCTTGCCATCGAGCGAACAAGGGAGTTTGCATTGAAGGCGGATGCGGCGAATCGGGCAAAAAGTGATTTTCTTGCCAACATGAGCCACGAAATACGCACGCCGATGAACGGTGTTCTCGGGATGGCGGGCTTGTTGCTGGATACCGAGTTGAACAAAGAGCAGCGGCGCTGTGCAGAGGCCGTGCGCGCAAGCGCTGAATCGCTTCTCGGTGTGCTCAACGATATCCTTGATTTCTCCAAGATCGAGGCAGGTAAGCTTGATCTTGAGCGACTTCGATTCGATCTTTTCGTTATGCTTGACGATTTTGCCGCCGGCATGGCTGTTCGTGCGCACCAAAAGGGGCTCGAGTTTGTATGTGCGCCGGACCCGGACGTTCCATCCCGGCTCTTGGGTGACCCGGGCCGTCTCCGCCAGATTCTTACGAACCTCGTGAGTAACGCGATAAAGTTCACATCCAAAGGGGAGGTTGTCGTGCGCGTTTCCCTGGAGGAAGAGATCGAACAGAGCGCGCTTCTCAGGTTCTCTGTAAGGGATACGGGAATCGGTGTGCCCGATGAAATAAAGGAGAGTATCTTTGAAAAGTTTATCCAGGGAGACTCCACTACAACCCGCCGTTACGGGGGCACGGGGCTCGGGCTTTCCATCTCGAAACAGCTGGTTGAGATGATGGGAGGAAGGATCGGCGTGGAGAGCCCCCCGAAGTTTTTTGCTGAGGTTGATCTTTCCCGCTGGAGCGAGGCAGGTCCGGGGTCCGAGTTCTTTTTTTCTGTCCGATGCGATAAACAGGCTCCCCAGGCGGATTCCGAGATCGTTATGCCGGGAGAACTGAACGGAGTTCGTGTACTGATCGTTGACGACAACGCAACCAACTGGGAGATCGTCCGCGCGCATCTTCTCTCCCGCGGTATGCGTCCGCTCGAGGCGCAGGATGGAGCCTCCGCTCTCCGGTTGCTGAAGGAGGCGGTGGAGGAGGGAGATCCGGTTGCTCTCGCCGTCGTGGATATGAATATGCCGGAAATGGATGGCGAAACACTGGGAAGAAAAATCCGTGAGGATGGGCGTTTCTCGCAGACGCGCCTAGTGATGCTGACCTCGCTTGCGGACAGAGGAGACGGCAAACGCATTGCAGAGGCAGGTTTTTCCGCCTATCTTCCCAAACCTGTCCGCGCCCGCGAGCTTCTTGGAGTGCTTGCCTTGGTGCATGCCGGCGGAGAATCTCTTTCTCCGGACTTTTTTGCGACCCGTCACTCGCTGAACGAACTTTCATCGGTGCAACGCCGGTCTTTTGCTGGAAGGGGGTACCGTATCCTCGTCGTGGAGGACAACTTCACGAACAGGCAGGTTGCGATCGGCATCCTTAAAAAGTTTGGCGTAGATGTCCGTGCGGTCGAGAACGGAGCGGAGGCCGTCGAAGAAGTCGGCAAGACTGCATACGATCTTCTCCTGATGGATGTGCAGATGCCTGTGATGGACGGACTTGAGGCTACGCGCCGCATTCGTTCCCTTCCTCCGCCGAGTACCGGTTCTTCAGTGCCGATCATTGCGATGACTGCGCATGCGATGCGTGGAGACAGGGAACTATGTCTTGAAGCAGGGATGAACGATTATATCTCCAAGCCGGTGACGCCCGATGTACTTTCGGATGTTCTTGAGCGCAGTCTTGGGGAATGGGTGGCCGGCGATGCCGCTCCCGAGCCGGAAGGATTTCCCAAGCGGCCCCTTGATCCGAAAGGGGCATTCGATGCTGCAATTTGCGAACCCGGCACGAATGCGCTGGTTTGGGATCGAAACGTCCTTCTAGAACGCCTCTTGGGAGACGAAGAGATGGTACGGGAGATAGTACAGGGGTTTCTCGAGGATATTCCGTGCCAGATGAGAGTACTCGAAGAGGCGGTTCGGGCGGGCGATCGCGTTTCCGTCAGAGAACGCGCACATGCCATCAAGGGGGCGGCTGCGAGCATTCAGGCCGAAGCTCTGCGGGGTGCGTCGTTCGAGCTGGAAAAGGCCGGGAAGTCGGAAGATGTGGATTCGATGCCTTCTCTCTTCGCGAAGATGCAACAATGTTTCGATCTCTTGAAGCAAGAAATGAACTCCGGGGAGGTTGTGCGCCGTGAGAATACTGATAGCTGAAGACGATCTGACATCTCGTAAAATTCTCGCAGGAGTGCTCCGTAAGATCGGCCACGAGGTCGTGGAGACAGTGGATGGTCTCGCAGCATGGACGGAGCTTCAAAAAACCGAAGGTCCTAAACTGGCGATCCTCGACTGGATGATGCCGGAGATGGAGGGGCTGGACGTTGTACGAAAGGTGCGCGCCCTGGATATTGAAAAGCCGCCGTATATCATCATGCTGACTACCAGGGGAGAGAAGGCGGACATCATCGCCGGGCTGGATGCCGGAGCGAACGATTATCTCTCCAAGCCGTTCGATACCGGTGAACTTCAAGCGCGCGTCGAAGTCGGGCGGCGTATGGTTGAACTTCAGGATGCGCTTATTGAAAGCAGAAAGGCGCTTGCCTACGAAGCTTCCCATGATCCGCTGACGAAACTGGCCAACCGGCGGGCCATTCTGGAGTATCTGGAACGGCAGATGCTCTCCGCGAGGGAGAACGGGGATTTTCTTACGGCGGGAATGTGCGATATCGACCATTTCAAGAAAGTGAACGATACCTGGGGCCATCAGGTGGGGGACGATGTGTTGTGCGAGCTCGCCCACCTCTTGCGCGAAAGTGTCAAGGGGAGAGGAGCCGCAGGCCGTTTGGGCGGAGAGGAATTTTTGCTTGTCCTCCGGATGAAGCCAGGGGGCGATTACATGGCGGAATACGCCGCGATCTGCGCGCGGATAGCGGCAACCCCTCTGAAGACGCGAGCGGGCGATGTTCCGGTGACAGTGAGTATCGGGATTTCATGCGCAACGGGGAAGAACGGCGTGGATGCCATATTGGGGCCGGCGGACGCCGCCCTTTATAGCGCGAAGGCTCTCGGACGGAACAGGGCCGTTTTCGCCGAGGAAGAAGCCGAAACCTCCCGCTGTCCTTGCTCGGAATGAGGACTTCGGATAAAAAGAAGAACGAAGAGCCCCCCCGGAAGGAAAGGCTCTTCAGATTTTTTAAACCATTTCAACCTCTTCGTCAGGGTCGAAGAGGAGGATATCCCACCGCTCTTCTGTCAGTTCACGCCCCCATATCGTGTGTGTAACTTCCTCCGTGGGAGAGAATCCGTACATCTCGTAGAGATGACGCGCGTTCCGAAGCTCGGAAAACGTCCACAGGAAGATTCTGTGATACAGGTTCATCCGGCAGAAATCCAAAGCCTCCTCCATAAGACGCCTTCCCATGCCCATGCCCCGGAACTCCGGTTCTACAAGGAACCAGCGGAGCTGGGCAACACGTTCTTCGACATGGTCTATCGCGATGGAGCCGACGACCGCGCCGCCGTGCGCCACAACCCATGCCTGCCCCATGCCGTTCTCTCTGTTCTTCAGAAAACGGGCTATTCCCTCGAAGAGGTAGGATTCAAACGACGCGTCAAAGGAATATTTTTTGCTGTAAAAGTCCATGTGACGCGCAACGATCGTGCCGAGTTCTCCCGGAACTGCAGGTCGGACTTCGAGCTCGAGCGGAGTTTTCGTTAAAAGCGAGTGGATGATGTCCATAGAGCGCAGCAGCGTCGTGGTTTCTCTCTCTGAAAGGGGGGAGATAAGATCCGCCGCTTTCTTGTCCGAGGCTTTTTCGAGAGAGGCGAGCACTCGTTCGCCATGTTCGGTCAGTTTGAGCAGATACGCCCGTCCATCGAAAGGCGAACGCTCCTTCGTCAGCAGTTCATCCTGTTCAAAGCGGCGGACTATCCTGCTTAAGTACCCGGGGTCGAGTTCAAGCTCCCTGTTGATTTCGCTTGCAGTAGGGTTTTCCGAGTGTTTTATCTCAAAGAGCACTCTTACCTCTGCCAGGGAGAAGGGGCTGTTCAAAACCGACTGGTTTACGGCGCCGATGATCCGTGTATAAAACCTGTTGAAAAAACGTATCCTCTGCGTGATTTCGTGCGGCTTCTCTTTCACTTTCATCACATCCTTTCGTTTGGATTTTCACTCTGTAATAATATTTCTTATCATTGATAATGTCAAGCATATTATTGCCCGTTTGGAGGAGATTTTGGTGGAAATAGCTCCTTTCCGGTGAGGAGCTCGAGATGTGTATGCACATATATCATCGATGCTTCGTCAGATCCTTTAGGTATTGAAGTTTTTCGGGAGAGATATTCCCCGAGAGGAATGACGAGTAGACCGTCTTATTGTGCAGCAGCGGCTCGCTCCGCAGTTCGGGGAGGACGGAGGCGGCTTCCCTGAACGACGGTGTTCCCGGCACAGGGGAAAACTCTGCAAGTTTTGCCCGTGCGCCGCACGATTCGACGAAGCGTATCGACTCTTCCACGGAGTCAGTTGACTGTCCGGGAAGTCCGGCGAGAATGTACGTTTCCATCTGTTCGGGGGCGAACCCAGCCTTTTTGAGGTTGCGAAGGGCGCGTAGGAACTCTTCACCGGATGTCTTGCCCGACCCCTTTCGCTGAAAGGTTGGGTCGCTGCTCTCAAGGCTTAGCCGCAGGGTTTGGAATCCCGTTTGTTTGAGAACGGCAGCGCAGCGTTCGTCGATTTCACGGATGTGGAGCCCGTTCGGCGTATGGTAGCGAACGCCGGGGAAACGCCGGACGAGTTCCTCGCAGAGAGGATAGAAGCGCCGTTCCTTATCTATCAGCAGCGCGTCGTCGTAGAATGCCGCGTCGCGCACTCCGTCGAGGGAGAATTGAAAGGCGGCGTCGGCGAGCGTTTCGGGAAGGTCCCTTTCGATGAACTTCGGGAAGAGCAGCTTGGAGGCGCAGTACTCGCAGGAGAACGGACAGCCGAACGACGTAAGAAGCAGGGCGTACCCCGGCTCGGAGTAGAGCTCCATCGCCGGGCGGACAAAAGAAATGTCCGGCAGGACGTCCTGCACGATGTCAGCTCCTGAAAGTCCGGCGTGTTCGGGGCAGAGCCGGGCGTACACGCCTCCCAAAAGAACAGGAACGCCGGGGAAGACCTCCTTCGCCAGCTCGACGGCGCGAAAGACACCCTCGTACCAGTATGTCATGCCGGACGTGATCATGATGCAGTCCGGACAAGGAAGCGCGCGTAGACGCCGGAGGATCCCCGTGTCGTCCAAGCCGAACCTGTGATAGCGCCGGGGGATGTTCCGGAAGGGGGCCGGTTTGGAGATTTCCCTCCGGAGGAGCTTCCGGCGTCCGAAGGAGAGCTGCTCGCCGGAGCCTTCCTCGATGCAGTCGAGAAGATGGACTGTATTCCCCCGTCTCTTGAGAGCGTCGAGAAGAAAGAGGAGCCCGAGCGGTTTGGCCCACAAGTCGAAAAAGGTGAAGTCGAAGACGGGGGGATTGATTCCGAGAATGGTTGCTCCTCGAAGCCCCCGAAGAAACGGCGTTGCATCCGCCATACATGATCAGCTCTTTTCTGAAGATATGGAGGAAACCGCGGAGGTTTCCTCCGCCCCAATAATACCATTGCGCCGACGCAGACAGGGGACCGCCCGGCGCCGACACTATCGTCGCCGGCGGAGCCGTGCCCTTTTTTTGACAGCATTTCCGTACGGGGTGTATAATTGCGGCGTTCGCATCGGGGGAGTCCGCAACGGACTGAGAGGGGGATGTTCGTACCCCGACTCCTGGAACCTGATCCGGGTCATGCCGGCGAAGGGAAGGTGCCGCTTTCAGGGACATTCCACCGATGAAAAGTTGAAAGGAGGAGTGTTCCATGTTTCATTCCCGCAATACTATCCTCGTCGAAGGCGCTCTCGCAGTCGCCCTCTCCGTTGTGTTCTCGGCGCTTCGTCTCTGGACGATGCCCCAGGGAGGCTCCATCACCCTCGAAATGCTTCCTATCTTTCTTTTCGCCCTCAGGCGAGGCGGAAAAGCCGGGGTGGCGGCGGGAGCCGTTTCGGGCGTCATGCAGCTCATCACCGGCGGGTACATCGTGCACCCCTTACAGGCAATTCTGGACTATCCGCTCGCGTTCGGCGTCCTCGGCGTGACAGGTTTCTTCAAGAACCGGCCTCTCTGGCTGGGGATATCGCTCGGCGGCGTACTCCGTTTCTTCTGTCATGTGCTCTCCGGGGTCGTCTTCTTCGGCTCGTTCGCCCCCGAAGGGACGAACGTCTGGGTGTACTCCGCAGTCTATAACGGCTCGTTCATGGCCCCGACGCTTGTTGTTTGCGCCGTCCTCGCCTATCTTATCTGGCCCAGGCTCAGGAGCGTAGGGGAGGAGGGATAATCCCTTCTCCGAAGAGCCGCTCCCGCACTTTTCTGCTCCCGGCGGGCAGAGTCGCCGCTGCCAGTTCCGACGGGTTTGCCCACCTGCCGTTCATGTTTTCTAGGTCGCCGGGAGAGCTCAGCCGTACAATCCGGACTGCGAGGCGAAGACGCCACCTCGTAAAGGAGGAGCGAATTTCGCCGCCGCAGTCCGCGATGCTTCTCCGCGCCAGTTCGGTCAACGGAGATTCCTGCTCCGCAGGAGGCGCGCTCCAGGGGAACTCCTCGAAGTTCGCCCACAGACCCGCCGGGGGGCGTCTTCGCAGAAAAACGCAATCTCCGGACATGAAGACGGCAAGGATTCCTTCGAGGCTCTCCGACTTCGTCCGCCGGGAGAGTACCGGGCGTTCGAGGGCGGTTCCCCGAAGCCGGGCGAGGCAGAGGAATTCGATCGGGCACTCTCCGCACAGGGTTGACGTCGGCGCGCAGAGTGTCGCGCCGAGCTCCATGATTGCGGAGTTGAAGTCCCCCGGACGATCCGCCGGAAGCATTCGTTCAAAGGCCCGCAGGATGGTTTTCTCTCCCTCTTTGCGATCGACCGGCTCTTCAAGGTCAAGAAGGCGGGAGAAGACGCGTTTTCCGTTGGCGTCGAGGGCGGGAATGCGAATACCGAAGGCGATGCTCGCCACTGCCGCGGCGGTGTAGGGGCCGACACCCGGAAGGGCCCGCAGCTCCTCGAAGGATGCCGGAAGCGTGTCAAGTCCGCGCGCTTGCAGCAGCCGCGCCGCACGCAACAGATTTCTCGCTCTGGAATAGTAGCCCAACCCTTCCCATGCTTTGAGGACGTCATCGTCTTTCGCGTCGGCGAGCGAGCGCAGCGTGGGAAAGGTGCGCATCCAGCGGCGATGGTATTCCACGCCCCGTGCGGCTTGCGTTTGCTGGAGCATCACCTCCGAGATCCAGACGGCGTACGAGTCGTTCGTCTCCCGCCAGGGAAAGGGGCGTCGGCAAGCGTCATACCAGCGCAGCAGCGGCGTTGCCCCTTCTTCCAGGATGATGTTCGGCGAACGAGGTTTCATGCAATACGCTCCTTCCTTCATCTCTCTTCGTTTTTCTCCAATTGAGTATATGTATAACATGGCATGCCATAGGGTACAATACAGGGGAAGCATTCTGGATATTTCACCGGTTCCGAAAAGCCCTGGCCATAGAGGCTTTCCCCCGTTCGTTCAAGGGGGTGCGCTCTATCCCGCAGAAGGAGGAACGGCAATGGCGAAAACAGAGAACATACGGTACGATTTTTCTCTTTTCGGCGAGATGGACTCATATCTCTTCCGGGAGGGCAATCACTTCCGTCTGTACGAAAAACTGGGAGCGCAGGTCGTCAACGACGGGAAACTCTCGGGGACGTATTTCGCGGTCTGGGCGCCCAACACGCGGGAGGTCAGCGTGATCGGCGCCTTCAACGACTGGGACAGGACGCGCCACTATCTCTCCCCCAGGAAGGACAGCTCCGGGATATGGGAAGGTTTTGTCCCCGGAGTGGGCAAGGGGGCGCTGTACAAGTATTCTCTCCGCTCCCGCAACGGAAACGTTTTCGAGAAAGGGGATCCATTCGCCGCATTCTGGGAGATCGCGCCCAAGACGGCCTCCATCGTCTGGCCTTACGACTACTCCTGGAACGACGCGGAGTGGATGAAAAACCGCCGCGCGCAGAACGCCCTCGACGCCCCGATGTCGGTCTACGAGGTGCATGTCGGCTCGTGGCGCAGAAAACCTGCCGAGGGCTTCCGCTCGCTCTCCTACCGCGAGCTGGGACACGAGCTCGGCGAGTACGTCCGGGCGGCGGGCTTCACGCACGTCGAGCTGCTCCCCGTCATGGAGCACCCGTTCTACGGCTCATGGGGATACCAGACGCTTGGGTATTTCGCGCCCACCAGCCGCTACGGAACACCCGAAGACTTCATGTACATGGTTGACGTGCTTCATCAGATGGGGATCGGCGTGGTCCTCGACTGGGTGCCGTCGCACTTTCCGGCCGACGCGTACGGACTTGCCCGCTTCGACGGCACCTGCCTCTACGAGCACGAGGATCCCCGGAAGGGGTATCAGCCCGACTGGGGGAGCCAGATTTTCAACTTCGGCCGAAACGAGGTGCGCGAATTTCTGATCAGCAGCGCCTTCTGCTGGCTCGACCGTTTTCACGCCGACGGACTCCGGGTGGATGCCGTCGCGTCCATGCTCTACCTCGATTACTCCCGCAAGGAAGGGGAGTGGATCCCGAACCAGTTCGGCGGCAGGGAGAATCTGGAAGCCGTCGGCTTTTTGAAAAAGATGAACGAAGCCGTCTACCAGGAGTTCCCCGACGTCCAGACGGTTGCCGAAGAGTCCACCGCCTGGCCGATGGTAACCCGTCCGACCTTCCTCGGAGGCCTCGGTTTCGGCATGAAGTGGAACATGGGGTGGATGCACGACATCCTCGAGTACATGCGGAAAGACCCGGTCTACCGCAAATACAACCACAACAAGATCACCTTCAGTATTATGTACGCCTTTACGGAGAACTTTCTCCTTCCTTTCTCGCACGACGAGGTGGTCCACGGCAAAGGATCCATGCTCGGCAAGATGCCGGGCGACGAATGGCAGCAGTACGCCAATCTTCGGCTGCTGCTGGGGTATATGTATGCGCATCCGGGGAAGAAGCTCCTCTTCATGGGGAGCGAGTTCGCCCAGGGGAGGGAGTGGAATCATGACGACAGCCTCTTCTGGGATCTGCTGCGCTCTCCCCGTCACAAGGGGATGCTGGACTGGGTGACGGACCTGAACCGCGTCTACCGAGCCGAAGCCGCCCTCCATTCGTGCGACTTCTCCCCGGAGGGGTTCCAGTGGTGCGACTTCTCCGACTGGGAGCAGAGCGTCGTCTCCTTCGTCAGGAAGGGCGCCGGGGGCGAGATGGTCTTCGCGGTCTGCAACTTCACACCCGTCCCACGCTTCGGGTACCGTATCTCCGTTCCCGAGGAAGGGTGGTGGAGGGAGCTGCTCAACAGCGACGCGGCGGAGTACGGAGGAAGCAACGTCGGCAACTTCGGCGGCGCGAAGGCGGAGCCGCTGCCGAACTCCTCGTGGCATTCGCTGACTATTTCGCTGCCGCCGCTGGGAATGCTGCTCTTCAAGCTGGAACGTCCGGAGGCGCTTCCGGAACCCGCCGAGGCGCAACGGCCGGAAGGTAAAAGTCGAGCGTCGGCGAAAGCGGGGCGCGCCCGGAAGACGTAGCGGAACTGAAAAAAGGGAGAGCAAACGAGCTCTCCCTTTTTTCTTAAAAAAACTATGCGCCCGCCAGCGAGAGAATGGTCCCGAGGATCACGTTCACGCCCTTCGCGATCTGCTCGTAGTCGGTCCATTCCTCCGGGCAGTGACTCCGCCCTCCCTTGCTGGGGACGAAGACCAGTCCGACGTCGGTAATCCCCGCCATGATCATCGCGTCGTGTCCGGCGCCGCTCTGCATGCTCCTCATCGAATAGCCGCGTTTCTTCGCCTCTTCCGTGAAGAGGCCGACGATTTCCTCCGACATCCGCACCGGGGCGACGGAGATTTTTTCCGTCATGGACGTTCTCACGCCGTACTTCGTCTCCAACTCCTTCAGGAACGCGCCAAGCGAGGAGACGAGCCCCGTCACTTTTTCGTTGTTCACCGAGCGGATGTCGACCGTGAAAAAGACCCTCCCCGGAACGATGTTCGCCCCTCCGGGAAAGACCTCCATCCTTCCTATCGTCCCCACTGTACCCTCGCCCGCCTCCCGCGCCGCCCTATCCAGGAAGAGCGCCGTCTCGGACGCCGCGAGGAGCGCGTTCGCCCGCATGTCCATCGGCGTCGTCCCGGCATGGTCCGGCCTGCCGAGGATCTCCACCTCCTGCTGCGTGATGCCGACGATCGTCTTCACGATGCCCACGTCCAGCCCTTCGGCCTCCAAGATAGGTCCCTGCTCGATGTGCAGTTCGATGAAGGCCTTCAGGCTCCCCTTCGGGCGGATCGCCTCGGCGATCCTGTCGGGATCGAAGTCGAAGGCGCGCATCGCCTCCGCCGCCGAAATGCCGTCGCGATCCTTGAAGGTGTCGAGCTGCTCGCGGTTGACGCGACCCGTCATCGCCCGGCTGCCGTAGAGGCCGCCGCCGAAGCGAGCTCCCTCTTCCTCCACGAGGGCGGCGAATTCAAGAGGGTACTCCGTTTCGATGCCGTTGTCGTGGAGTACGCGCGCTATCTCCAGCCCCATCACGACGCCCGCCGGGCCGTCGAAGTCGCCGCCGTTCTTTACCGAGTCGAAGTGCGATCCGATCATGATGGCCGGCGCGTCCGCGCGTTTCCCGGCCCTTCTGCCGAAGAGGCTGCCGGCAGTGTCCTCGAACGTGGAAAGGCCGGCCTCCTCCATGCGCGCCCGGATGTACTCCCTCGTCTTTCTGTCTTCCTCCGAAAAGGAGTACCGCGTCATCCCCCGTCCCGGAGAGGCCGTGAACGCCGCCATGGCTTTCAGATCCTTCCGGATGCGTTCCGTCTGTGCTGAAAAGGTATTTCCTGCTGTATTCATTTTTCTAACTCTCCTTTGAAGCGAGGTAGATGCCCGCAAGGATGAGCCCTCCTCCGAGGACTTTGACGAGCGTGATCGGTTCCCCAAGGAAGAGGGCGGCGAGCAGCGAGCTCCCCACGGGCTCTCCCAGCAGGCAGAGCGCCACGGTTCCGCCGGTCAGCCAGCGGAGCGCCCAGTTGTAGCTCGAATGCCCCAGTATCTGCGGCACGAGGGCCATGAGGAAGAACGCGCTCCATGTTCCCCCCGAGTAGCCGGCGACGGGGAGGCCGAATGCGAGCACGACGATCCAGAGGACGACGGCCGCCGTGCCGTAGTTCAGCGTCACATAGCTCCCCAGCGAGATGCGAGGTCTCACCTTTCGGCCGAAGAGGATGTACAGGGCGGCGAAGAAACTCCCCTGCAAGGCGAGGAAGTTCCCCCACAGCGCTGACCAGCCCAGAGCGAAGTCCCCCCAGCTGATGACGACGGCTCCCGGAAGGGCCAGCAGCAGCCCTGTTTTCAGCGACGGAGAGAACGGATCTCCCGTCAGGAATGGGGAGAGCAGCCCGGTCCACAGAGGAATCGCGTTCACGATCACCACGCTGCTGGCCACGGACGTGTAAAAAAGCGAAGAGATCCACGTGGCGAAGTGGAGCGCAAGAAAGACGCCCGAGGCGACGCCGCACAGAATGTCGCTCCTGTCGAGCGCGGAGATCTCTCGCGCTGCCCGCCGTGCCGTGAAGGGAAGCAGAAAGAGCGTCGCCAGTCCGACTCTGTAGGCTGCGATGACGAGCGGGGGCGCTTCGGCCATCCGTGCGAAGATGGCGCCGGTCGAAATCGCGAAGACCCCCAGCGAGAGGACGAACCACGGCGAAACGGGCGGTCTGTCGGCCATGGCGCTGTTATTCCTTCGCGTTCCTGTGTTCGAGGTAGAGTTCGTAGTGTTTCTTCAGCATCGCCGGAATCGGCAGCGTGTAGGGGCAGCGGCTGACGCAGACGCCGCACTCCGTGCAGTTGGGGACGGTGTCCAGGTTCGCCGCCGCGAAGTTGGAGGCCACCTTCGGCGACATCCTGCTCGCCAGCAGGGGGTAGATCATGCTGCCGGTGATGGCGACGCCGAAGGGACAGGGTTGGCAGTACTCGCACCTGCGGCAGAACTCCCCGCCCAGCTCGGCCTTTACCCGCGCCATCTCCTCGAAGTCCTTTTCGGAGGCGTCGTTCGGCGCGTCGTAGAAAGAGACGACCTGTTCCACCGACTCCACGGAGTCGTACCCCGGAATCGGGAAGAGGTCCGCATGGGAGCGCAGGAATTTGAAGGCCAGCGCTGCGTCCGTGATCGCGCCGCCCGCGAAGGGTTTCATGCCGATGATGGCCACGCCGAGGTCGCGCGCGAGAGGGTGCAGTTCGTCGGCAGCCTCGGTCTCTATGAAATTGAACGGAAACTGGACGGAGATGAAGTCGCCGGTTCTGATCAATTTTATCGCCATCGGGATGCTGTGCGACGTCACGCCGATAAAGCGGACCTTCCCTGCCTGCTGCGCCGCGAGCGCCGCCTCCATCGCGCCGCCGGGAGCGTAGATCGCCTCGCGGTCCTTCTCCTGAGCGACCTGATGGAACTGGAAAAGGTCGACATGGTCCGTCTTCAGGCGTTTCAGGCTCAGGTCGATATGCTCCGCGACGCTCTTCCCGTCGCGCTTCATGCTCTTGGTGGCGAGAAAAATCTTGTCGCGGACCGGGGAGAGCGCTCTCCCGATCTTCTCCTCGCTGTCGTGGTACAGGTTCGCCGTGTCGTAGAAAGTGATCCCCTTGTCGAACGCGGTGCGAAGCACGCGCTCGGCCTCGTCGAACGTGAGGCGGATGATGGGTATTGCTCCGAAACCGAGTTCGGAGACGGAGACGCCGGTCTTGCCGAACGGAAGATACTTCATCTGTGTGTCATCTCCCTTTTGCAGAATGTTTTTCGGAATCTTTCACAACCAAGGATACCAGAGAACGGCGAAGTTCGAAAGAGCACCGCGGGAAGCCGCTCATGGAGCCGTAGGCTTGATGCTTTGATTGCCACGTGGTAGAGTTTTCTATAAAAAGATGACGATGCGAAAAGAGAGTGATGTCTGTGGATCCGATGATCGAAGAACTCCGAAAAGAGCTCACCGCCCACGCCGACGAAGAGGTCCGGCGGAGCGGGCAGCGTTTCTTCAAGGAACCTGTGAATCTCTATGGAATGAAGACCGCAGTCGGTACGAAGATAGCCAAAGAGTTCTTCAAAAGGCTCAAGGGGAGAACGAAAGAGGAAATATTCTCTCTCTGCGAGGAGCTCTGGAAATCGGGTATGATGGAAGAGTCATTCGTGGCCTGCAACTGGTCGTTTGCGCTCCGCAAGGAATTTGCGGAGGAGGACTTCGCCCTCTTCGAGCGATGGATTCAATGCTACGTCGGCAACTGGGCGTCCTGCGACACACTCTGCAACCATACGGTCGGCGCCTTCATCGAGACATTCCCGCAGTACGTGGACAGGCTGAAAGAGTGGACGGCCTCGGAGAACCGGTGGGTGCGCAGGGCATCCGCAGTCTCGCTGATCATCCCCGCCAGGAACGGTCTCTTCCTCGACGACGTCTTCGAGATCGCCGAACGGTTGCTGCTCGACGCCGACGACCTCGTGCAGAAGGGGTACGGCTGGTTGCTGAAGGCGACCTGCGCGAAGCACGAAGACGCGGTGTTCAGCTACATCCTGAGCAGAAAAGACGTCATGCCGAGAACTGCATTGCGCTATGCGATAGAGAAAATGCCTCCCGAGCGAAAGAAGGAAGCTATGAAGCGGTAGTGTGAGAGAAGGAGAGAAAAAACTGTCCTTGCAACATGTTTTTAAATTGTAAAAAAGATGATGCCGCCTGTTTTTGCTGTTGGACGCCGATCCTCCGCACATCCGATGCTCCGTGCCGGAATGCTGTGCGGGCTGAAAGAGAGATGAAGGAAGGGATGATACTGAAAAAACCGACGTACGGCGATCTGCTGCAGCGTATCGCCGATCTTGAAGAGAGATTGCGGTTGAAGAGTCTTGCGGAGGAGACAATGCGCGAGCAGGAGACGCGGTATCGCGCCATTGTCGACCAGGCGACGAGCGACGCCCTGCTGGTCCATGATTTCCGTGGCCGGTTTCTGGAAGTCAACAGGCGTGCGTGCGAAAGTCTGGGCTATTCGAAAGAAGAATTTCTTCGAATGTCGGTGACCGATATCGAACGCGACTTTGATTTAAAGAGCGCGCAAGCCGAGTGGGCAAAAATCGAACCCGGCGTTCCTTTCATTCTGTACGGGCATCAACAACGCAAAGACGGTACGGTTTTTCCGGTTGAAATCCATTTTGGCTGTTCTTTCTGGAACGGAGAGAAGCTCTATCTAGGTCTGGTGCGCGATATCACAAAGCGGAAACGAACTGAAGAAGCCCTGCGCGAGAGCGAAGAGCGTTTCCGGAATATGGTGGAAGGCGCGCCCGACGCGATTTATATACAGGTAGACAGAAAATTCGCGTATGTAAATGCAGCCACCTGCCGTCTTTTCGGCGTCTCTTCGGCGGATGAACTCCTCGGGATGTCCCTTCTGGAGCGCATTCATCCTCTCTATCATGACGTTGCCCGGGAGCGGATGCGGCGTTTGAGCGATGAGCGCAGCCCGCAGAGAGAACGAATAGAGCTTCGTTTTCTGCGGATGGATGGGAGCGAAGTATGGGTTGAAACAAGCGGCGAGCCCATCACCTATCAGGGAAAGCACGGAGCGCTCGGTTTCGCCCGCGATATCACATGGCGCAAGGAGGCGGAAGAAGCGCTCGGCGAGAGTGAAGAACGTTTCCGCAGTCTTTTCCGCGATCATCTCTGTGTAATGTTTTTGCTCGACCCTGTTACGGGACGTTTTCTCGAGGTCAACAGAGAGTGCGGGATCTTCTACGGGTGGCCGCAGCAAGAGCTGCTGAACATGACCATAATGGATGTCCATACGCTGGGCGAGGAAGCGCTCCGCGAGATAGAAAAAGCCGCATCGGGAGAACAGAACCGTTTCGAATCCAGGCATCGTCTGGCGGACGGATCCGTGCGCGACGTGGAAGTGTTCACCAGCAAGATTTGCGTGCGGGGGAAGTGCCTGTTCTATTGCATTGTCAATGATGTGACCTCGAAGAAAGAAGCGCAGCGCCAGGTACGCCTGCTCGGCAGAGCCGTCGAGCAGAATGCGGAGAGCGTCGTCATCACCGACGCTGCGGGGAATATAGAATATGTCAATCCTGCGTTTACCCAGTCCACCGGGTATACGGAGGAGGATGTCCTGGGAAAGAACACTTGCATGCTCAATTCCGGGGAGCAAGGCGAGGAGTTTTTCAAACATATGCGGGAAACACTTCTCTCCGGGGAGACGTGGAGAGGCGAGGTGTACAATAAAAGGAAGAACGGCGAACTCTTCTGGGAGAACAGCTCGATCTCGCCGATACTGGACGAAAACGGCGCTATTACGCATCTCATCGCGATCAAGCAGGATATCACAGAGAGAAAGAAGCTGATCGAGTCCCTTGTGCGCGCAAAGGAAAAGGCCGAAGAGAGCGACCGGCTGAAGACGGCGTTCCTCCAGAACGTGTCCCACGAGATACGGACGCCGATGAACGGAATCCTCGGGTTTCTTCATCTGCTCGAGCAGCCTGCTTTGGACGACGACGAGCGAAGCGAGTACATCCGGATCGTCAACCAGAGCGGAAAGAGGCTCCTAAGCACGATCAACGATATTATAGAAGCGTCCAGAATCGAAGCGGGAAAGACGATGGTGCAGCTGGACGATGTGGACGTTGCACAGACGATGGCATTCCATTTCAGTTTCTTCCGGTCACGGGCGGAAGAGAAGGGCCTCTTTCTGACGCTTTCGGAGCATCTTGGAGGAGAAGAGGCGCTGCTCCGCACCGACAAAAACAAGCTGGACAGCATCTTGAACATTCTGCTGGGAAACGCGCTCAAGTTCACCTGCAGCGGAGGCGTCGAGTTCGGAAATCACTTGGAAGGCCCCGATTTGCTTTTTTTCGTGAAGGACAGCGGAGAGGGAATCCCCGAGGATCGCCTCGAAGTTGTTTTCGACAGCTTCGTTCAGGCGGATCAGAGCGTGGCGCGTTCACACGAAGGCGCCGGATTGGGGCTGACCATAGCAAAGGCCAACGTCGAAGCCCTCGGCGGAAAAATCGATGTGCGTTCCGAGGTCGGCGGAGGGAGCACGTTCACTTTTTCGATTCCGTACCTCCCTCTCAAACCGGGCGCCGGGATTTCGAAGAGCGGCGGCGGATCCCATTCCGCCGAGGAGAATCGGGGCGGTTCTCTTATCCTGATTGCCGAGGACGACCCGACCAGCTTCCGCCTTCTGGAGGCGGTGCTGATGAAGGCGGGCTATTCCGTGCTGCGCGCTTTCGACGGAGAAGAAGCGGTCCGGGCCGTTCGCGAAAACCCAGCCGTTGCTCTTGTCCTGATGGATATAAAAATGCCCGGAATGAACGGGCTGGAGGCAACGCGCAGGATACGGCGCTTCAACACTGTGCTCCCGATCATTGCGCAGACGGCGTACGCCTTCCCCGAAGATCGCACAAAGGCCCTGGAAGCCGGGTGCGACGACTATATCTCAAAGCCTGTCGAACGGACGGCGCTGCTGAGGATGATCAAGCGCTACTGCGAAAAGAAAGGCGCCTGAGCCGCCCGCTTCCTCTCATCGAAAAACGCCCTTCAAAAGCCCTCCCTCCGCGAAGTCCAGCCGGAGGGAGGGCTTTTCCTCGAACTTCGAGTCCACTTTTCTTCCGAGCGATTGACAATTTGCAGAACTCTCTTATACTTAAGTAGAAGAGAGATAGAAAATTATTTCAGGAAATTTTTTCAAGGGGGATTCCGATGTATTCGGATGCGCTTCTCGTAAAGGCCGCCGAACTCTACTACTACTCTCGGAGGTCGCAGGCGGAGATAGGAAGGGCTCTCGGCGTTTCCACCCCTACTGTGTCGCGGATTCTTCAGGAGGCGATGGAGCGCGGCGTCATCGAAGTCCGCGTCCGCGACATCCTTGTCCGCTCCTCGGAGACCGAGGCGGCGCTGAAGAGAACCTTCGGGCTCGTCGACGCGGTGGTGGTCGACATGCCCCAGGATGCGGACTTGAACTTCCTTCGGAAGCTTCTGGGAAAGAAAGCAAGCGAGCTGCTGCCCCGATTCTGCGAGAGAGGAAGTACCGTCGGGATAGGGTGCGGCATTACGGTACGCGAGATGATCGAGTCGCTCGACCGGTCGCGCCGCTTTCCCGATCTCCGCATCGTTCCGCTTATGGGAGGGTGGGGGAAGGAAGAACCGGAGCGGGAGACGAACCGCCTCGCCAGTTCCATGGGGAGTATTCTCGGATGCGCTTTCTTCTATCTTCTCGCCCCGGCTATCGTCAGTTCGCCCGCCGTTCGTGACGTCTTTCTGGCGGAGCCGCAGATCCAGTTGACCACGAAGCTATGGAATACCGTGGATACGGCGATCTTTTCCATCGGGCCGGAACTCGACGCCCCGGCGTATTCCTACATACCGAGGGAGTATCTTGACCTTGAAAAAGCCGCGAAAGCCGGAGGGGTGGGCGACGTGCTCGGCAGAATCATCGACGAGAACGGGAAGGAACTTGCCTTGCCCTTCAATGAACACCTGATGAGTATTCCCTTCGCGACGTTGTTGAAAATCCCTCGGAGGGTCGGTATCGGAGGAGGAGCGCAAAAATGCCGCGGCGTCCTCGCGGCGCTCCGCGGGGGGCTTGTGAACATACTGGTCACCGACTACGAGACGGGATCGTACATACTGCAAATGGAGGCGATGCAACGTGACAGTGTTTGAAACGATGTTCAAGGTGAAGAAGCCTATTCTGGGGATGGTACATTTCCCGCCGCTCCCTGGTTCTCCTCTGTATGACGGAAGCGCGGGAATGAGGAAAATTCGCGATACCGCCATGCGCGACGCCGAGGCGCTCGTCGAAGCGGGATTCGACGGAATCGTCTTCAGCAACGAAGGCGACAGACCGTACCTCTCCTCCGTGGATCACGTGACGGTGGCGGCGATGAGCAGAGTGATTTCCGAGACTGCGGCCACGTTCGCCGTTCCCTTCGGCCTCTCCGTGCTGGCCGACCCGGAGGCTGCCGTGGCGATAGGCGCGGCGGTGGAGGCCGATTTCGTGCGCATCTTCCTCTCATGGGTCTTCGTGGGCGACTGGGGGATCGTGGATCCGGACGCGGGAAAGCTCCAGCGTCTGCGGGCCTCGCTTGCACCCTCGATGAAAGTGTTCGCCAACATCTCGGGGCATACGGAGCCGCTCGGAGGGCGGAAGTTGGAGGATATTGCAAGGGGAGCCGTCAAGTTCGGACTCGCGGACGCGGTCTGCCTTGCGGGAACCACTGCGGGGAGCGAAATACCGGAGGAGGACCTGCGCGGCGCCAGGCGCGGAGCGGAGGGGTATCCCGTGATCGCCGGGACGGGAGTACGCGTGGAGAACGTCGAGAGAATGCTCTCCCTCGCCGACGGCGTCATCATGGGGACGAGCGTCAAGGTGGATAGGGATACCTTCAAGCCGGTCGACCCGCAGAAAGCGGCGGAGTTCATACGCTGCGCGAAGGATGCCCGGGACAAGATGCAATGAGTACTCTCGAGACCCGGAACCTCACCAAGGAATTCCCCGGAGTCCGGGCGCTTTCCGACTTTTCCTTCACGATGGAGAAGGGGGAGATTCATGGTCTTGTGGGAGAGAACGGCGCCGGGAAGTCCACCCTGGTAAAGATACTCGCCGGCGTGTATACGCCGACTTCTGGGTCGTTCCTGCTCGGCGGGAAAGAGATGCGTTTTCGCTCCCCGCGCGACGCCGCGGAAAGGGTGGGCGTCGTTCATCAAGAGCGGGAATTGATCCCGCATTTTTCCGGGTGGGAGAATCTCTTTCTCGGGATGGAGTTCTCCTCTCTCGGTTTTCTGCGGAAACGAAGAATGCGCGAAGAGGCGCTTCGTTTCGTCGAGAAGTATTCGATGAACATCGACCTTGATCTTCCCGCCGCGGAGCTTGGCAGCGGCCGTCAGGAGATGCTCGCCATTCTCAAGGTGCTCTTTCGCGACCCGGAGGTCGTGATTTTCGACGAACCTACGGCGCCCTTGAGCGTGAAGGAGTGCGAGAGTCTCTTCGCTCTGATCCGGGATCTGAAGGCGAAAGGGCTCCCCATCCTGTATATTTCCCACCACCTTTCGGAGGTCCTGCACCTCGCCGACCGGATCACGGTTCTTCGGAACGGGAGAAAAGTTTCCACGGTGCGCGCGAAGGAGGCCGACGAACAAACGCTTATCCGTCTGATGATAGAGCGCGATATGGAGAGTCAGTACCCTAAACGGCCTGTTTCCCCGGGGGAGGATGTATTCACGATGGAACGCGCCTCCTCCCGGAAGGGAAGAGTGCGTGACGTTTCGATACATGTTCGCAGAGGCGAGATCGTCGGGTTCGCTGGACTTGTAGGCGCAGGCCGTACGGAATTGGCGAAAGCGATCTTTTGCGGCTCTCGCTTCGAGGAGGGGCGGATGACGTTGGCGGGAAAACCGTTTTCCTCCCGCAGCCCGGGCGAGAGCATACGGAAGGGGATCGTGATGATCCCGGAGAACAGGCGTGAAGAAGGTGTCGTCGCCGATATGACGGTGGGGGAGAACCTCGTGCTCCCACTTCTGAAGCGGCTCGCGTCGCTGGGCTTTCTTCGATCGAAGCAGTGCGATCTGCACGCGAACGGCGTTGTGGAGAAACTCGCCATCAAGGTTTCCGGGCTTTCGCAAGAGACGCGAACGCTCAGCGGAGGGAATCAGCAGAAGGTCTCCGTAGGGAAATGGTTCGGGACCCCTTCGGAGCTCTGGATTTTTGACGAGCCGACGCAGGGGATCGACGTGGACGCAAAACGCGAGGTCTACACCATCATGGGCGATCTCGCCGAAAGAGGGGCGGGGGTCTGGTTCATCAGTTCGGATCTTCGCGAGCTGCTCGCTATCGCCGACCGGATATACGTCATGAAGGATTTTCGTATAGCGGGGGAGTTCCTCCCTCCGTTCAATGATGAAGAAATTCTTGGAAGCATGATGGGGGAGGGGCTCCGAAATGTCGCAGGGTAAATTTCAAATGCAAAAAATGGTGACGCGCTACGGGACGATTCTTGCCCTGATCGTGCTGTGCGCGGGGTTTTCTTTTGCGGTGCCGGGGTTTTTGGCGGGTGAGAACGGAATGAATATTCTTAGGCAGATCGCCCTTCTGGCGGTGATTTCAGAAGGATTCACGATGTGCCTCATCGTCGGAGAGCTGGACCTGGCGTTTCCGCAAATCGCCAGCCTTTCCGGCGCGCTGGTGGCGGGACTGATCTTCGGGGGAATGGCGCCGCTCCCTGCGGTTCTTCTCTCTCTGGCGACCGGACTTCTCTTTGGATCCTTCTCGGGGCTCCTTGTGACGAAGATCGGTATTCCGTCGCTCATCACCACCCTGGCTACAGGCATTATCGCCGGAGGTATGGTGTACATGTACACGCGAGGCGTCTCTTTCTATGGCCAGATGCCCCCTTCGTTCCTCGCGCTCGGGCGGGGGATGGTCGGGCCGGTCCCCTCTCTCATTTTCATCATGTTTGTCGTAGTGGCGGTCGCGCAGGTGTTTATCTCGAAGACCCGTATAGGCAAGTACATGCAGGCTACCGGGGCGAATCAGGCCGCTTCCCGACTTGCGGGCATCAACACGGACCGATGCAAGATTCTGGCGCTCTCACTTTCCGGTCTTGCCGCGGCGTTCACCGGCATCTTGCTCACCTCCCGTCTCGGGTCGGCCAACCCTGAAGGAGCCTCCGGGTTCATGATGGACGCGTTTGCCTCCGCGCTGCTTGGGATGACGGTGCTCAGCGTGGGACGGGCGAATCCCTTCGGGACGTTCATCGGCGCGCTGATGATCGGCGTGATCAATAACGGTATGACGCTCGCCGGCGCGCCGTACTACACTCAGGATATCGTGAAGGGACTGATCATATTGCTTTCGGTGACGCTGACTTCCCTTCAGGCGAAAAGAATGGCGAGGAACTGACCTCGCCTTCTTTATATAGGCAGGAAACCATAATTCAAGGAGGGAAAGGGAATGAAAAAGTACGGGGTTGTTGTTGCTGTAGCGTGTCTGGCGGCGTTGCTCCTCACGGGGGTCGCGGCGGCGAAACAGATCACCGTGGGCTTCATCGCCACGAATTTCTCCGCCGAAGCCCAGGCGCGAGTGGCCAACGCGTTCGAAAAGATGGCCAAGGAGAAGAACTGGGACGTCAAGATGCTCAACTCGACGGGGTCCATCGAAACACAGTCCAATCAGCTGGAGAACCTCTACCAGATGAAGGTGGACGCCGTGGTGATGGCCATGGCGCATCCGCTGGAAATCCGCCCCGCGCTGGACAAGGTGCTCTCCGCGAACATCCCGGTGATCACGATCGACTCCGGGTACGTGGAGGGCGTCGTCGCCGATATTACCGCCGATAACTTCGCTATGGGGGCGAAAGCCTCCACGTTCCTTATGGACAGCATCGGCGGCCAGGGGAATATCGTCGTCATCAAGTTCGAGAAACATTACGGAACCAGGCGCAGGGGGAAGGTGCTCGACGTTGTTCTCTCGGAGTATCCGGGCGTGAAGGTGCTCGCCGAGTACAGCGTTGTCGCGACGAAACGTTTCATGGACGATACCAGGGCGGCGATGGAGACGTACGTTACCCGCTTCGGCGATCAGATCGACGGCGTATGGTGCGCCTTCGACCAGCTTGCGTACGTTGCGGGGGATGTGCTGCAGGAACGGGGAATCAAGGCCGTGGTGGTCGGAACTGACGGCAATCAGGAGACAATGCGGAGGATAGGCGCCGGACAGATGTCCGCAACCGTGGCGCAGCCATTCGAGGCGATGGCGGAGAAAGCCGTGGAGCTTGTGCAGGCCATAGCGGCCGAAGGAAAATCGATTGAAGAAGCCACCGGCGGGCGGAAAATATTCTACATGGATGCGCCGCTCGTCGACAAGACGTCGCTTCCCGAATAGGCTCTTTCTTCTCGTATGCAGCATATTACGGCGCGGATGGCGATCGCATGCTCTCCGCGCCGTTTTTCAGGAGGTGCATGCAATGCCTCTTTTTCTTGGAGTGGACCTCGGAACGTCGTCGCTGAAGGCGGCCGTTCTGGATGAAAAGGGGAATGTCGTCGCGCGGGCGAAAGTTCCGAGCGCGATGAACTCCCCGGAGAAAGATTATTACGAGGTGGACGCCGAGGCGACCTGGTGGGACGGTTTTCTTTCGCTCTGTAAAGAGGCTGGAGAGATCGTATCTTTGCGCGAAATCGCCGCGGTGTGCGTCAGCTCCGTCTGCGCTTCGTTCGTTCCCGTCGACGAAGGGGGCGTTCCGATGCACGACGCCATTCTCTACGGTATAGACAAGCGGGCCGCGCGCCAGATAGAACGACTCAACCGGCACTACGGTGCCGGGCTGGTCGAACGTCTCGGAGGCATGTTCACCACGCACTCCATCCTTCCGAAGGCGATTTGGCTGAAGGAGGAGCGCCCCGACGCGTTCAGGCGGACGAAGTTCTTCATGCAACCGAACAACTTCGTGACCTTCCGGCTGACCGGCGAACGCGCGTGGGATTACCCGTCCGCCGCAGCGGCCGGGCTTGTGGACAGAGAGAAACTGACCTGGCCGGACGACATTTTCAACGAACAGGGCGTCTCCTCCCGTTCCTTTGCCGAGCTCCGGTGGCCGCTCTCCGTCCTTGGAAGCATTTCAGAAAATGCCTCGGCGCGAACCGGTCTCCCCGAAGGGATACCGGTAATCACAGGCGCGTGCGACATCAACGCGGAGGCCGCCGCAGCGGGCGCCTTGAGCGTCGGAGAGTGCGTCGTCGTCTTCGGCTCGACGGTCAGCATTCTTCTGAACACGGAGCGCCCTGTCCGGTTGCCGGGGTTCGTTTCGGGAATATCCGTAGTGGAGGGGATGTACCGGCTTGGCGCGGCCACCTCTTCGGGTTCGCGCTTTTTGCAATGGGTGTACTCCGTTATTCGGGGCGGGGATGAAAAATCCGTATCTTCTCCCACCGGCATTCTGATGGTCCCATGGCTGGACGGAGCGCGGACGCCTTTTCACGATCCGTCGGCGAAGATGCTGTTCCAGGGGATGGACAGCGCTACTTCGGGGGCTGCGCTTCTGCGCGCCGGCAAGGAGGCGTTGGGGTACGAACTCGACTCGCTCTTCGCCATGCTGGAGCAGGCGGCTCCCGTGCCGGAAACGATCAACGTCTCGGGCGGTCTGAGTAACGACGTCGAGCTGATGGAGCTTGTAGCCGCGATCACGGGGAAACAGCTGCGCCTGCACCCTTCGGTCGACGCGGCCTGCGGCGATGCGCTGCTTGCGGCGGCGGGCTCGGGGTATGTTTCGCTTGCGGATTGCGGTACGTTTGCCCGCGGCGCGCGGACGATCTCTCCCGATACTGAGTTGAACGCGCGCTTCCGACCTTTTGTCGAACGATTCCGTGAGATGATGAAACAGCGCGGCGTTCCGGTACGAAGCTCCCGCGGCTAACTGCTGAAAAGAACGGAGAACAAGAACGGCAGCACTATGAGAATGCTGAGCAGGCGGATTGTCTGGAGTATGCTCACCTTCAGCGGATCGGCCCCCATCTCCTCGGAGATGATGGACATCTGCGAGAGCCCCCCGAGCGAGGAGGAGAGAAGACAGGTAGGGTAGTCCCATCCCGTCATCCTGTGGAGCAGTACGGCAAGTAGGACGCTGCAGACGAGCAAGACCGCTGTGAGCGCGACAACGGGCAGCCAGAGCTCGCCGAACTGAAGCAGCGTGGAGATCGTGATGTTGGAGGCGATGATAATGCCGATGCCCATCTGCGCCACTGTTCGGAGTACGTTCGGCATCGGCGGAAACTCTCCGCGGAGAAAACTCGTCGCCGCTACGGCGAACATGGCCCCGGTCAAAATGCCCACGGGCAGCCGGAAAATGTACCCAAGGATGCCGCCAATGAGGGATACGCCCGCCAGCAACGCATATCCCTTTGCGGAGGGTGCAACCGAAGGTTCGAGCGCAACAGTTCCCTCATCTTCTGAAAACCGCGGCTCCACGGAAAGAGAAGAAGGAGAAGGAACCCGGCGGCTCTCCCCGCTGCCGAACCATCGAGTCCATTTCCGGCAGACCAGGGGGGTGACCAGAATCGCGGAGAGCATGCGGAAGACCTGAAGCAGCGTCACGCTTGCGACATCGGCCCCCATGGACATGGAGAGGAGCGCCATCTCCGAGATTCCCCCCGCTGTTGATCCAAGGAAGGCCGTTTTCATGGAAAGATCGCTCATCATATAGAGAACGATTCCTCCCGCGAGGGAGAGGAAGAGCATGCTCAGCGAGACAACGAGCGCCGGAACGGGAAGCTCGCGCAACAGCGAGAGAGACTGTTTGTTCACCCGCAATCCTACGTAGCTTCCGATGACGATGTTGCTGTAGCGGGAGATCCATTGCAGCTGCACTTCGGGGAAAAAACCGGCAAGATTGAGGATGCTCGCAAAAAAGAGCGGGCCGAGAATCGCCGGCACGGGTAAGGCGAATTTTTCGAATACCAGATAGCCGGCGATACCGACCGAAAAAAGCAGGAGAAAAGCTGTCATAAGAGAAAACCGAACCTCCGAACCGCGCGGAGCGAATTTTTAGTGGTGACGAATAGCGAACGAGCTCTCGCCTTCCTTCAGCGGCGTCTCCAGCACGACCAGGCGAGTGATGGTCGCGGATGGAGGCCCCTTGCGGAGCCACTGTTCCATCTTGTCCATCGACTCCCGCTCGCCCTGTGCGTGCACTTCGACCGCGCCGTCCGGCAGATTCCGGACCCATCCGGTCACGCCGAGCTTCAGCGCCATCCGCGCTGCGGAGTGGCGGAATCCTACGCCCTGCACCGTTCCCATGACGAGAAACCGCTTGCGTATTACCATTATGCCCGTGCGAGCGAAAGCCCTTCGATGCGCTCGATTCTGGATTCAAGAGACGGGTGCGTGCTGAAGAGACTGTCCCTTCCTTTTTTATTCTTCCGGAGAGGGTTGACGATGTACAGGTGCTGCGTCCCCCGGCTCGCCCCTTCGAGTTCGTTCGGATCGTTTGTCAGCTTCCTCAGAGCCGACACCAGCCCCGCGGGGTTGCGCGTCAGCTCGACCGCGGAAGCGTCCGCCAGGTACTCCCGCTGACGGCTGACCGCCAGCTGGATGATCGAGGCCAAGAGCGGCGCCAGAATTGCGAGCACGAGCGCCACCACGGCCATTATTGCCTGTCCTTTGCCTCCGTTGCTTGAACGGTTGCTGCGGCGCCGTCCGAAGAAGACGCTGCGCATGACCACATCGCAGATGAGCACGATCGAGCCGACCATCACCGCCATTAGCATCGCGAAACGGATGTCGTAGTTCCGCACGTGCGACATCTCGTGCGCCATCACGCCCTGAAGCTCCTCCCGGTTCAGCTTCTCCATCAGTCCGCGTGTGATCGCCACGCTCGCGTGCTGCGGGTCGCGCCCCGTGGCGAAGGCGTTCATCGCGCTGTCCTCGATCATATACACTTTCGGCATCGGGAGACCGGCGGCGATGGAAAGCTCCTCCACGACGTTCCAGAGCTGCGGGGCGTCTTCGTGCCGTATCTCTTTCGCGCCGCTCATGGAGAGGATCATGGATGCTCCCGCGAACCACGAGATCAGGAAGTAGACCACCGCGACCGCCGTAGCGACGATCACCCCCGTGTACCACTCGCCGCCCCACCAGTAACTGACGGAAGCGCCCAGACCGCCGAGCAGCAGCAGAAGCAGAAAGAAGAGGAGATAGCTCAGACGCTTGTTATGCTCGATAAGCCCCTCGAAGCTGACCATGCTCTCACCTCCAGGTGACTTGAACGGACTGCAACTCGGAAGCGTCGTCGGCCGCCCACATGGAGCGCGGTTTGTACCCCAGCCTCCGCGAGATCAGGTTGTTGGGGAAGACGTCGATAGCGATGTTGAAGGCCTTCACCGCGTCGTTGTAGTACTGGCGGGCGAACGCAATCTTGTTCTCCGTGGAGGCCAGTTCCTCCTGGAGCGCGAGAAAGTTCTGATTTGCCTTCAGTTCGGGATAGTTCTCCGAGACCGCGAAAAGTGAACGTAGCGCTCCTGTCAGCTGATTCTGCAGCGGAGCGGCCTGTTCGGGAGAGGTCGCGGAAAGCGCGGCGCTCCGTAAAGAGGCGATACGCTCGAAAACTTCCCGCTCATGCGTCGCGTACCCCTTCACCGTCTCCACAAGGTTCGGGATCAGGTCGTACCGCCGCTTCAACTGGACGTCGATCTGGCTCCATCCGTTCTCGACGCTCGCCTTTGCGCGTACAAGCGTGTTGTAGATATAGACAATGTACACCAGAACGCATATAACCAGCGCAACAAGAATATACGCTCCGTTTCCCATGGGCGACAGCCTCCCTTCCGAATCGCTTTTTCTACAAAAGCATTATACACCAGCGGGAATCAACCGAGATGCTCGGAAACGTTCCCCTTGAAGAGCTCGTACATGCGCTTCGTCACCGCGCCCGGGGAGCCGTCGCCAATGATCGTGTCGCCTATTTTCGTCACCGGCGTGACCTCTTTCACGCTTCCGGTGATGAACGCCTCCGTCAGATCGGGCAGCTCGTCGGGCGTGAGGCAGCGGTACTCCACGTTGTACCCCTCTTTCCGGGCAAGATCGATGAGAATTTCCCGTGTAATGCCGCGAAGCACGCGATGGTCCGGCGCCGTGATCAGGTTTTCTTTCGCCACGCCGAAGAAGCTGCTCGTAGCGGACTCCGTAATCTCTCCGTCCGTGCAGTGGAGCGCCTCGAACGTCCCCGGAAGATGGTTCCTATAGGCGTTCATGTAATTGATGCTCTTTATCCTGAAAAGCTGGCGCCCCTCGTGCAGAAGCGAGAGCGCGATCCCCTTCGTGAAAAACTCCTCCGGAACGGGAGCTACCGGCGAGAAGAGCGCTAAGAAGCGAGAAGAAGGAAAGGAACCGAATTCCTCGACGTCCCCGCCGGTGAAAAAAATTTTCGCCAGGGCATCCCCTTCGATGCGCGACAACCCCTCCCGGACGATATCCCCTATCTCGTCCGGGGCGAGAGGCTCCGCGATCTGCGCAAGCCGCGCCGAATTCGAGAGCCTTTCCAAGTGGGCCTGTAGAGCGAAAGGACGTCCGCCGTAACTTCGGACGGTGTCGAAGACCGCCACTCCGCGTTGCAGTGCAAGGTCGGAAACGGGAAGTGCCGCCTGGTCCCCATCCAGAAACACCCCGTTCATGTAACAAAATACCATGTTGGAAAGCACCTCGATTATGTAAAAAATATGTTCGGTTGATTGCACTATCCTAACATCAGTACGCGAGAAGCTCAATGCCGAATCGGTTATTTCAGTAAAGAAGAATAAAAAAAGACCGCTCGATCAAGCGGTCTTTCAATGTATAGCGCCGCACATCAGTACGGTTTATTTTGGTAGCCCCAACGGGATTCGAACCCGTGTTTTAACCTTGAGAGGGTTACGACCTAGGCCACTAGTCGATGGGGCCACTATCTTGCTTGGCTGGGGAACCTGGATTCGAACCAAGATTACCTGATCCAGAGTCAGGCGTCCTGCCATTGGACGATTCCCCAACTTCGGGCACGCGCATTTTCTCGTGTGCGGGGTACATGATACCAGAAATCCGGCATTTGACAAGGGGGGGAGAGGAGAATAAAAAAACTTAATATTGCATTTTGTGACACTCTCATCCGTCGACGCTTTTCGTACAGAATAGAAGAGCAGCGTTCCTGTCCTCCTTGGAGAAAAGGACTTTCCGGGGAAGATAATCGTTGCTCCGTTCACTGTTACAGCCGCGTTGTACTTCATCATAGTGTAACGCTCCATGATACTCTTGCTGGGAACGGGAAGATTCGCGGAGGGGTTGAAGACGTCGGACCAGAGAGTTCAGTTCTCTTCAATCTGGGCGATCTCAGCAAAACGGGTATCGATTTATCGGATCGTTTCTCGGGGATCTACTGCAACATGCTGTCTTCCGACTACAGGGATAGCTTGGAAAGAATAGGGCCGCGGGAAGCTCTACCGGAGGGTTTTCAACACCGACGGTTCAAATTCCCCGCCGCAGCGCGTCTTTCTTTTCAGCGGGACAGCGAACGCGAAGACTCAACTGTGAGGTTTCCTCCAAAAGACTGTACAATAAAGAGACGGATCCATCGCGTCTCTTTTTGAGGGCTTCGGATCGTCTCAAGAGAATCGAGAGGATTTCTTATGATGTATCGGTGGAGAAATGGTGTATTTCGTATGATGATTATGATCGCGACGGTGGTGTCCTGCGTGTGCGTTCCTTGTTTTGCCGCGTTTTCCCAGCCTCAGGAAAACCCCCCGAACGTTTCCGAGGTCTCCGTTTCCCAGGGGATCGCGAAGCTGGGGTTTTTATGGCCCTTGTTCGTACCGGGAACGGTGACAAGCCGCTTCGGACAGAGGACGCACCCGATCACCAAGGAGGCCGACTACCACATGGGAGTGGATATCCACGTCCCTCACGGAGCCCCTATTCGAGCGGCAAAAGCGGGCACGGTAATTTTTTCCGGCCTGCGGGGAGGGTACGGGAACGCGGTCATCATCCAACACGACGCGAAAAGCTCCTCCTTATATGCTCACTGTTCCCGTCTTCACGTCAAGCGAGGGCGGAAGGTGCATCAAGGACAGGTGATCGCCGCGGTCGGCGATACGGGAAGGGCGACCGGGCCGCACCTTCATTTCGAGATACGCACGGGCGGCGGCGCAGTGAATCCGCTTGAGTTCTGGAAGAAACACGCGGAATCAACGGCACAGAAAAAATGAGAGAACGTCTGTTTTCTCCCTCGAAAGACGCTTCGCCCGGGGGGAGATCCGCGGATAAATTCTCCATTCCTATCGCAGGATCGCCGTTTCTTCGAGCAGGGGGCTTCGGCTCAGGCTGTTCGGAAGCAGCAGTCTGCCGGTGAGCACCGGGTTGTACAGGGAGTACCACAGTCCATCGGCCAGGTCGATGCCCGCCTGTGCGTACGCTCTCCAGATAAGCTCGGTACAGTAGAGCCTTCCGCAGTCTTCGCTGTCGAACGCGGTGTCGAACGGCACGCGCTTTTCGTAGTATTCCAGAGCGTTCCTGCTTGCTTCGGCAGCGGTGGCGGGGTCCGCGCGCACACGGAAAAGACTCGCCCTATCCACTTTTTTCGGGGATAAAAAAATCTCCGCTCGTTCCATTTGCACCAGTTCGGCTTCGGGAGACGCATGGATGACGTATGGGACGTCGCCGATCATTCTGACGATGCCGGTATGTGTAAAAGCCGAGGTTCCGTCATCCAGGAGATTGACGATCTTGCTCCGCCACGTTTTTCCGCAGAGGAGCAGAATGTCTCCGTTCCGGAACTGGCCGGCGGGGATGTCGAATGATTCCGGCGGATGTATGGAAAAGGGGTTTTCCCTGTCGCGGACGTAGCGGTATCGTATGCCGCCTATGGGCCGGGGGGGCGTCGCGGTCCGCAGAAGGAGTTTTCCCTTGTCGACGGAGAGGCGCGAGAGCGTAAGTGAAAGAGGGAACCCGTTGAAATCGAGAACGGGCCGGAGCCGTTCGAGGTCTCTTTGAAAAAGAACGGTCTTCTCCTCGCCGTTGATGCGTATCTGCGGAGATTTCATCAGGACGCGCTTCCCGTCGAGGAGTTCGAGTTTCGTCGTTATTCCGGCCAGGATCGAGAATCCGGTTGCGCCGGGCCGATAGCGCCCCTGCACGCAAAGTTCGCCCGAAGTCAGTTCCACGGAGACCCGGCTCCAACTTCCGGATGCGTACGTTTCCAGAGCTTTCAGTATCTCCCGTTCGTCGAGCGACAGTTCGAAGTTGCTCCGGAGCGCGTTGCGCACCCGGAACGAGTGGCGGTTGCCGCGAATCCACTCCGAGGGGGGATTGAGCTGTACAAATGCCGACTCGAGGGCGAGCCGTTCGATGCGGAACCCTCCGAGGGCGCCTCCGCGAATGGAAAGAGAAACGGCGCGTATGTCACCCTCGTCGCCGGGCATCGCATCCATTTCCAGGTCCAGGGACTCCGGGTCGGTGATCGACACCAGAAGCGCAAGCAACCGTTCTCCGTTGTTTTCAGGGGTGAACTCGCCTGAAAACTCGCGGTACATTTGTTCGGCAACTGCGGGGAACGGGCTGAAGAGCACGAAACAAAGGTAGAGAATAAATGCCTTCCTCACGCTGAGCCCCCCTTTCGATGCAGCGAAAACTCCGGTGTCTTCAATTTCCCCGTCGTCCTCCCCGAACAGTTCACGATCTGCGTGAAAGAGAATTCTGTAGTATTGTATCAGAGAACTGTATTCGAGACGAAGCCGCGTGTATTATAATAACTCTTTCTTTGCACGGGGAAAAGAATGCAAAGAACGATGGATGGGACGTCGAGCCCGAAACGTACCGGAATTTCTTTTCCGGCGGTCGTTCGGGGTATTTGAAGGATGCGAGGTGGTGTGGAGTGAGGATCTTGTTTATCGACGGGAATCCAAGCGCGGAAGATGCCGTTTTCAGCGAGCGTCTCGCCGCTATGGAACGGGCCGTCGCGGGGCACGACGTCACAAGCTTTTGTCTGCGGGGAAAGGCGATTCATTCCTGCATCGGCTGTTTCGCATGCTGGATGCGCACTCCGGGAACATGTATCTTCCAGGATGATCACGTCGAACTGTTGCGCGCTTTTCTGAATTCGGATGTTGCCGTCTTTGCCTCTCCTTTGATCGCGGGTTTTTACTCCGCGCTGTTGAAGACGGCGATCGACCGGGTCATTCCTCTTGTTCTGCCGTACATCGAGCTGGCGGACGGGGAGTGTCGTCACCCGCTGCGTTACGACCGAGCCATGCCGAAGATGGTGTTTTTGTACGAACCGGAAGAGGATACGGACGCGGAGGATCTCCGGATTGTGTCCACGGCGTTCGAGCGCTTCGCCCGCAACGGGCACACGCGTTTTCTGTTCGCCCGGCCCTTGAGCGACAGTCCAGAGGAGGTGCGCCATGCGATTGAACATCTTTAACTGCTCGCCGCGCGGCAAGAGGAGCAACACAAGGGTGCTGACGAACGCATTTGCGGAGGGATTCCTCCAGGGAGGGGCGGATACACCGGAACCGAACGAGGTCAGGGAATTTTTCATATCGGAGTCGGATGACTTCAGACGGGCGGCGGAAGCTTTCGGAGAGCCTTCGGCGGCGCTGATCGCGTTTCCTGTCTACGTGGACGCGATGCCGGCGATCGCAAAATCTTTCATCGAGGAGATCGCCGCATACAAGGGGCGCTGTTCGTCGACGAGAATGCTTTTCCTCATACAGACGGGATTTCCGGAGGAAACGCATACCCGGCCGATGAAGGATTACCTTGAAAAGTTGGCGAAACGCCTCGGCGCTCCGTGCGACGGGGTTATCCGGATGGGCGGCGGCGAGGGAACCCGCCGAAAAGCGGGTGGCTCGAAAAGCGGCAACAGTTTGCTCGAGCGCTACCGGATGCTCGGCGGCGGGTATGTAGCGAACGGCGTCCTCGACGAGACGATCCTTGCGAAGCTCGCAGGGCCGAAACGCCTTCCTGCGCTGTTGGCGCCGCTTGTTATGCCGCTGGCGAACTATTTTTACTGGGACAGGGAGCTGAAGCGGAACGGCGCGTATGAAAAACGCCGCGATCGACCGTTGGTGCGAGAGTAAAGACGGAGAGACGCTCTGCGGTGTGCGGCAAAAAGCGCGGGCAGGATGGAAAGGCGTCGATTCGCGCAAAGTTGGACGCAAAGATGGAGGAGAAGGCGGGAGGGGCTGTCCAGTCTCTCCCGCCTTCTCGTTTACTTCTGCTGATTTTTGAAATCCTCGCGCACGGGGCAGAAGATGTCCACGACGGTGCAATCTTCGTGAGCGTAGCCGCCGTGGGTTTCGCCTCCCGCGAAGACGACGCCCTGACCTGGAGTGAGCATCGCCACGTGGTCCCCGGAGCGCAGCTCCATCTTCCCGGCGAGCAACAGTGTAATCTGCTCGTGGGGGTGGCTGTGTTCGGTGAGTTCGGTGCCTCCCGCGATCTCCCAGTGTGCGAGCGTCATCTGGTCCGAATGGACGAACTTGCCGATGAATCCGGGCCTTCCTGTGAACGGATCGATACCTGCCATGTCGTAGGGTTTCATCTCGTATGCCACGCTCCTTTACGAATATCTTTCCTCCGCGCCCCCTCTTTTCCGGGTCCCCTCTTGACACTTTCCGGCGGCGAAGGTATAAGAGGAAAATGTTTTTCAATGATATGATAAAAAGACGATGAAGGGAAGAGTACCCTCTCTCCGAAGGACAGAGAGGAAGGGCCGAGGCTGGAAGCCCTTCTCCCGAGGAGCGCCGGGAAGACCGCCCCTGAGTCGGCGTCGAAGTCGGCGCGATATTCCGCGCGGAGGGAAGACGCCGGGGTCCGCCCCTTACAGCGGTGTCGAGTTGCCGGTATCCTCCCGGCGGAAACGTGAAGCAGCCGCGAGAGGGCCGGAAATGGAGTGGAACCGCGATGAGCCTGCATCGTCTCCTGTATTGTGGAGGGTGCGGGCTTTTTGTATTACAGGAGGGATATTCCATGAAGAAGGGCATACTGTTTTCCTACGGAAAGTATCTTCCGCTGACGGAGAAGACGCCGATGCTGTCGCTGTGCGAAGGCGAAACGCCGCTCGTTCCGCTGCGGAATTTGAGCCGGGAGCTTGGCGTCGGGCTGTTCGGAAAGTATGACGGCCTGAACCCCACCGGTTCGTTCAAGGACAGGGGGATGGTGCTCGCGGTCTCGAAAGCCGTAGAGGAAGGGGCGAAAGCGGTCATCTGCGCTTCTACCGGCAATACGTCGGCCTCGGCCGCGGCGTACGCCGCAGTCGCGGGCATTCCCTGTTTCGTGCTGCTTCCCGCGGGCAAGGTTGCGCTGGGAAAACTGGCGCAGGCGATGATCTACGGGGCCAGGGTGCTCGCCGTCAGGGGCAATTTCGACAGGGCGCTCGAAATGGCGCGGGAGGGTGCGGAGCAGGATGGGTTCGCCATCGTGAACTCCGTGAATCCGTACCGTCTGTGGGGGCAGAGGAGCGCCGCATGGGAGATCTGCGACGAACTGGGGGCGCCGCCCGACTGGCTGGTACTGCCTGTGGGGAACGCGGGCAACATCAGCGCCTACTGCGCGGGGTTCGAATTCTATAAGGAGACCGGGGTTACGCGGAACATTCCCCGCCTTGTCGGCGTGCAGGCGGAGGGCGCCGCGCCGATGGTGAACGGCGCTCCGGTCGACGCTCCCGAGACCGTGGCCACCGCGATCCGCATCGGGCATCCGGTAAGCGCGGACAAGGCGAAACGCGCGGTCGAAATCTCCGGGGGGCGCTTTCTCGCCGTTTCGGACGACGAGATCCTTGACGCGCAGAAGCTCCTTGCTTCTTCGGACGGCGTTTTCGCCGAGCCCGCGTCCTGCGCTCCGCTCGCCGGTCTCTTTAAGTTGAAAAGAGAGGGCGAGCTCCCGTCCGGACTGCGGATAGTCATGGTGCTCACGGGGAACGGCCTGAAGGATCCAGACGCAGCGACCTCCCGCGTGCCCGCTCCGGTCGAGATCGACGGGACGCGCGAGGCCCTCGTGGAGGTGCTGCGCTCGTGAGCCTGCTACGGGTGAAGGTCCCCGCCTCCAGCGCGAATCTCGGCTCGGGGTTCGACACAGTGGGGGTGGCCCTGTCCCTGTACAATTTCTTCGATGTGCTTGAAATACTCCCCGTCGGACAGTATGAAATCGACATCATCGGCGAGGGCGGTGGAGAGGCGCCGCTGCTGGAGAATAACGGCGTCGTCGCGAGCTACGAGAGGGCGTGCAGGGAGTGGGGGCTTGAGCCTCCGGGCCTGCGGCTGCGGACGATGAACGCAATCCCTCTGAAGCGCGGACTCGGGAGCTCCTCTTCCGCAATCGTGGGCGGCGTGGCGATAGCGAACGAGTTGCGGGAACGGCCCCTTCCGAAAGAGGAGCTGCTGCCGCTGATGGTCTCGATGGAGGGGCACCCGGACAACGTGGTTCCCTGCTGTCTCGGGGGGATGGTGGTGAGTTGCTGGGACGGAAGCGACCTGAAATACGTCCGAATGCCGCCGCTTCCTTCCGACATCCTGGCCGTTGTCGCGGTTCCCGCCGTCGAACTGAGTACCGAGGAGGCCCGCCGTGCGCTTCCGAAGCATGTGTCGATGGGAGACGCCGTGTATAATGTGAGCCGTTCCGCGCTGTTGGCGGCGTCATGGGCCACGGGCAACTGGGACAACCTGGGGTGGGCCATGGACGACCGTCTTCATCAGCCGTTCCGGGCGCGTCTCTTTCCGGGGGGGGAGGCGATCCTCGACGAGGTCCGTCGCATTCCGCAGTGCTCCGGGGTCGCGATCAGCGGTTCGGGGCCGAGCGTGCTCGCATTCGCCCGGCAGGAGGCGCACAGGGTTGCGGAGCTGATGTGCTCTATCTTTTCGCGCTTCGGCGTCAGATCCCGCTTCTTCGTCCTCGCGGAGGACGCAGCCGGAGTGAGCGTGAGCAGAAATGTCGGGTGTTCCGAAATTTTCCGTCCGTTGCGGAAGGGGAGTGTGTTTTCTATGACATTCGGGGTTGACAGTTCCGGACGCTGCGTGGTCGGCGAAGTGATCTCCGACCGGGATGTGGCGAAGATAGCCGTTCTCGGCGTGCCGGACGTCCCCGGCGTGGCGGCGCGTCTTTTCTCAGACCTCGCCTCGGCGGGTGTGGGGGCGGAGATGATCGTGCAGAGCGTCATGAGGGGGCAGATGAACGACATCGCCTTCATTATCAAACAGAGCTTCCTGGGGGAGGCCATCACTATCTGCAGGAGTTTTGCCTCCGATATCGGGGCGCAGGGAGTGACGTTCGACACGGAAGTCGCGAAGGTGGCGTTGAAGGGAGAGCATCTCGCCGGGTGTCCGGAGATCCCCTCGCAGATGTTCTCGGTGCTTGCCGGGTGCAGGATCAACATCGACATGATCGCCGCGGCGTCCACTGTCATCGCCTGCATCGTCGCGGCGGGAGACCTGGAAGGAGCGGTCGGCGCCCTCTCTCAGGCCTTTCTGCACTGATTACGCTGTTCCGCACGGACGAAGTGCTGTACAATAACAAGGCTGTCCGGGGAAATTTTGTGTGTGGGAGGGAGCCTCATGAAACTGTTCCGATGTATCGGCGCGCTCCTTGCGCTGCTCCTCTGCTTCGGCGCCGCCTCCGCCCGGGAGGTGAAGATGACGGCGGATACCATGCAGTACGATTCGGCAAGCGGATACTTCACGGCGACTGAAAATGTGAAGATCGTCCGGGAGGGCGTGACTGCGACCGCCAGAAAAGCCGAGGGAAATATGAACGGCGGAGAACTTAATCTTATCGGCGACGTTCATATCTTCGGAGTGTGGGAAGACGAAAAAGTCGATATAAAGGGGCAGATCCTGACAGGATACCTTCAGGATCCGCGCGGTCTTTCTTTCAAAGGAACCGTGCAGGGCGTCTGGGGGAGCAAACAGGTGGACGCCGAGGATCTGAGCACGCGCGGCGACATATTCTCCGTAGCGAAACTTCGCCGTTTCGCCGATTCCGCCGAAGGATTCTCCTTCTCGTGCAACTCGATCAAGGGGAAACTCAAAGACGGGGAGATCGTCGAGTTTACGGCCGTCGGCGCCTTCAAATTCGTTTCGTCTCCGAAGAGGGGAAATACCACGGAGATCCGTGGTGACAGAGCGGTGTACTCCAAGGCCAGGGGGTCGCTCGTGGTGAACGGAAACGTCTCCGCCGTCCAGAACGGGCGTTCGCTCCGTTCCGATTCGTTGGTCTACTTCCCTGTACAGAACCGCATCGAGGCTACGGGGAAGCCGCAGCTGATCTTTAAAATAGACGAAGGTTCAAAGAAGCAATGAGCAAAATGCTCTCGGCTCGCGGCCTGTCCAAAGCCTATAAAGGCAGGATGGTCGTCTCCTCGGTGGACCTGAACGTCGGAATGGGCGAAGTGGTGGGGCTGCTCGGACCTAACGGGGCCGGAAAAACGACCTCGTTCTATATGATTGTCGGGCTTATCAAGCCGGACGCCGGAGTGGTCGCCGTGGACTCGCGGGATCTGACGGATCTCCCCGTCTATCGGCGAGCCCGTCTTGGCGTTGGGTACCTTCCCCAGGAGGCGTCGGTCTTCCGCAATCTTACCGTCCGCGAAAACATCGAACTCGTCCTTCAGGAAAGTCCGCCCCCGGGAGAAAAACCATCTGTGGTAGCCGACCGCCTGATCGAGGATTTCGGCCTGGAGAAGATCGCCCATATCCGCGGCTACTCCCTCAGCGGCGGCGAGCGGCGCAGGGTGGAGATCGCGCGAAGCCTCGCCATCCTGCCGAACTTTCTCCTTCTCGACGAACCCTTCAGCGGTATCGACCCCATCGCCGTCTACGATATTCAGCAGATCATCCTCGGCCTCCGCGCGAAGGGGTACGGTATCCTCCTGACGGATCACAACGTCCGCGATACCCTTGCCATCACGGACAGGGCGTACCTTATACACCAGGGGAAGATCGTCATCGAGGGTTCTCCAGACGAGGTCGCGGAGAGCGAGGTTGCGCGGAAGTTCTACTTGGGAGAGCAGTTTTCCTGGTAGGGTTCCACCTCGTCCCATCGTTCTTCCAGGAGAAGGGGAGCGAGCGTCTCGACGGCCCGGGAAACTTCCGGTGAGAGCGAATCGCCGAAACCCCTCCGGGCGGGCTGAATCCCCAGGACGGTTACTTCAAGCTTCGGAAGCAGCGGAGCGAGGAGCATCGGCAGCGGGATTCCGTGCGTTCCGAAGGCGACGCCGGCGAATTCATCCAGCCGCATCCTCCGTACGGCCCCCCCGGGAAGCCCCATCTCCGCCGCATCGACGATGAGAAGCTGTACATTGCCGTTCCGGACGCTCCGCGTCAGCGGCGCGATGAAGTTTTCAGGCGTCGTCTCACAGTTTACGACGCAAAGTTGTTCCGAGGGAGTCCCCCTCCAGGATGGTAAAAAGCGCGGGGCCCGCTCCGTCGTCCTGAAGAAGCGGGTTCCCGACGCACCACAGTACGGTGTGCCGCATTCGCGCATTCGCTCCTTTCGAAAAAAACTTTTTTAAAGTTGAAACAAGGAGGCCGGTTCCGTGGCCAAGTCAACGCATACGATGGTACGCCACGCTTTGTCGATGATGCTGGGGACGTTCGCGAGCAGGGTGCTCGGTCTTGTCCGGGAGATCATCACGGCGGCATGGTTCGGCGCGTCGGGGGTGCTCGACGCGTTCAACGTCTCCTTCACGCTCGCGAACCTGGCCCGTCAGCTTTTGGCTGAGGGGGCGCTTTCAGCCTCCTTTGTCCCGGTCTTCTCAAGGGTTCTTGCGGCCAAGGGGAAAGAAAGCGCGGAACGTCTTGCGCGTCAGGCCTTTTCCGTGCTGCTTGTCGCCACGATTCTCTCCGTCGCGGCGGGTGTTGTGTTTTCTCCGCTGCTCGTAAAGATTATGGCTCCGGGGTTCGATCCTGTCAAAGCCGAATTGGCGACGGCGATGACACGCTGGATGTTCCCGTTCCTTGTCCTGGTGTCGCTTGCGGCGCTCGCAATGGGGGTGCTCAACAGCATGGGCTCCTTTCTCGTCCCCGCGCTTGCACCGGCGTTGAGCAATCTCGTCTACATTGTGATGGTTGTTTCCCTTGCTTCTTTCTACGGCGTTTGGGGCCTCGTAATCGCGGTGCTCGCCGGAGGGGCTTGTCAGTTTCTTCTCCAGTGGGCATGGTCGGCTCGGATGGGGGTGACGCTGCTCACCGAGCGCCCTCAGCTGAAGGATCCCGATCTCCGCACGATGCTTGCCCTCTTCCTTCCGTATGCTGCCGGACTCTCGTTGAACCAGGTGAACCCGGTCATCAGCAGGATGCTCGCTTCCTTTTTACAGGAAGGCGCCATCTCTGTTCTGAATTACGCAAACCGCGTAATTCAGCTCCCCCTGGGAATTTTCGTCATCGCTATATCGCAGGCTGTCCTGCCGCAGCTCTCCCGATGTCCGGCGGAGGACGCCGAGGAGTTCCGGGACATCATGCGCGACTCTCTCCGGTTCACGCTTTTCGTCGTCTTTCCCGCGACGCTGGGACTTGTGCTTGTTTCGGACGAAATCGTCCATCTGCTCTTCGTACGGGGAGCGTTCGGCGAGTGGGCCTGGAAGGGAACCTCCGTCGCGCTCGCAATGTACTCCCTCGGGCTTCCCGGAATGGCGTTCTCCACGGTCGTCATGCGGGGGCTGTACGCGCGGAGCCTGCCGCGCGGGGCGTTGGCCGTCACTTTCTCCAGCGTAGCGGCCACGCTACTCTTTTCTTTGGCGCTGATGGGGCCGCTCTCGTTCGGAGGGCTCGCCCTTGCGACGTCGATCGCGTTCAGCATATCCGGGTGGGTAGGCGTCCGCATACTCTCCAGGCATCTCGGGATGCGGTTCGGTATCTTCTCCGTCTCATGGTCGGCGAAGATGTGTGTTTCGCTGATCTTCACGGCTGTAATCGTCGGTGTGTGGCGATGGGTTTTTCCCTACTCGCCGGAGTACTCGGGGCTTCTCAGAACTGCCTGGGTCGGCGGCGTCTTTTGTGCTGCAGCGTCGGGGTATGCAGCCGTGACTGCGCTGCTTCGCTTCCAGGAGTGGCGCTGGCTTTTCGGCGCCCTCCGAAAGAAGAACCAGCAGGATACGCGGGAACAGAATGCAAAGGAGGAATAATAAATGACGATTCGTAAGTTATTGCTTTCTCTGTGTGTCATTTCGCTGCTCTTCCCTGTACAGTCGTATGCGGGGGATGTCGAGTCGCTCCTCGAAAAGAGAAGCGCGATCCTCTGGTTCGAAGGCGAAGAGTTCGGCGAACTCATCATCGGCGCCAGGGCGCAGTTCGCCTTCGTCTACGTCGACGGCGCGCTCTCGGAGGCCGTAGTGAAGGATTCGGGCGCTCCCGACTGGCTGCGGGACAACATCTACTACTACGGGGCGAAGGAAACGCGGAAGAAAGCGCTCTTCATAGTCCGGCTCCGAACGGTGAAGAATCTTGATCTTCAGCTTTCGATGATCAAGATCGGAACGCATACGCTCACGCCGGAGGATGTGCTCACGAACAAGTTCTATGTTCCGGTAGGCGAACTGCCTCCCGACTTCTCGGCGGGCTTCGCTGTCGCCGTGCCCCTCGCCGCGGTGAAGGGGAAGGCGCGAGCCGTCTCCGTCGGCGACTACGTTACGGAGCTGGAGTTCCCGATACGATGAGCCGCCCGGAAGAGACCTTTCTTACTCTCGGAATGGAGAGCAGCTGCGACGACACGGCGGTTGCCGTTCTCCGCGGGGGGCGGCAGGTCGAGGCGGAGCTCCTCTCCAGCCAGCTCGAGGACCATGTCCCGTTCGGAGGGGTTATCCCTGAATTTGCGGCGCGGCGGCACTTGGAAGCATTTCTTCCTCTCACGGAGGAGGCGCTCCGCAGGGCGGGCGTCGCCGACCCCCGGCGGGAGATAGGGCTTGTCGCCGTCACTGCGGGGCCGGGACTCATGGGATCGCTGCTCGTCGGCGTCATGGCGGCGAAAGCGCTCTCCCTTGCCTGGAACGTCCCGCTCCTCGGCGTGAATCACCTCGAAGGGCATATCTTCGCCAATGTCGTCTCGCACCCGGAGCTCTCTCCACCCTTTCTCTGCATGGTCGTTTCGGGGGGGCATACGGAGATCGTCCTTGTCAAGAAGTTCGGAACCTACGTCTTTCTCGGCGGAACCCGCGACGACGCGGCGGGAGAAGCGTACGACAAGGTTGCGAAGGTGCTCGGTCTTCCGTACCCCGGCGGACCTGTGGTGGACAAGCTTGCCGCCTCCGGAAATCCGGACGCTTTCGACTTTCCCTCGCCGCTTAAGGGAAGCCCGGAAATCGTCTTCAGCTTCAGCGGACTCAAGACGTCGGTGCTCACACGGATCAAGAAGCTACGGAGCGAAGGGATCGAGATTCCTGTCGAGGACGTCTGCGCCTCCTTTCAAAAAGCCGTGACCGACTCTCTGATGACCAAACTTCGCCTCGCTTCGCGGCGGACGGACGTGCGATCCGTCTCCATTTCGGGCGGCGTCGCGGCGAACAGCGCGCTGAGAAACGCGCTCCTTCAAGAAAAAGGGTGGAAGGTCTACCTTCCGCCGAAAAACCGCTGTACCGATAACGCCGTCATGATAGCTGCGGCAGGCTATTCCGCCTTCCGGAGAGGAGCGCGTTCTTCCCTTGATCTGGCCCCTGATCCTTCGTGGGAGCTTTGGAAAAAGTAATTCTTCCAGAATGTGTCGATATGCATTGAAAAGGGCCATTATCGGGCTGGTTTAAGGTTATAATCGAGGATATTTGGCGCTCACCGCTCTTGAGAATCTATCCCTTCATCCGTAATATCTATCCCGGACGATTTAGCACTCAACAATACCGAGTGCTAGCATTTTGTAAAAACATACATTTGGGAGGGATCTGTACCATGAACCTGAAACCGCTTGGAGACAGACTTGTAGTCAAGGTACTGCATAACGAGGAGAAGACCAAGGGCGGCATCGTACTACCGGATACCGCGAAAGAAAAGCCCACCGAGGGTGAAGTCATCGCCGTCGGCACCGGCAAGGTGCTTGAGAACGGCCAGAAGCTTCCTCTGGAAGTCAAAGTCGGAGACCGCATCATATTCAGTAAGTACGCGGGCACCGAAGTGAAGCTCGACGGCGACGAGTACGTTATTTTCAGCGAGCGCGACGTGCTTGCGATTATCGATAAGTAGTCTGAATTCCTGAGGAGGTAAAACGATTATGGCTAAAATTCTTGTTTTCGGAGAAGAAGCACGCCGCGCGATGCTTCGCGGTATTGATAAAGTTGCCGACACCGTTGGCGTAACCCTTGGCCCCAAGGGGCGCAACGTCGTTCTTGAGAAGAAGTTCGGCTCGCCCACCATCACCAACGACGGCGTGACCATCGCCAAGGAGATCGAGCTTGAGGACGTGTACGAGAACACCGGCGCCCAGCTCCTCAAGGAAGTCGCCTCCAAGACCAACGACATCGCCGGAGACGGCACCACCACTGCAACCGTTTTCGCCCGCGCGATCATCGCCGAGGGCATGAAGAACGTCGCGGCCGGCGCCAACGGCATGCAGATGCGTTCGGGTATCGAGAGAGCCATCGACCTTGTCGTCGACGAGCTGAAGAAGAAGGCAATCTCCGTCAAGAACCGCGACAAGATCGCCCAGGTCGCCTCTATCTCCGCAAACGACAAGGCGGTCGGCCAGCTCATCGCCGAGGCCATGGACAAGGTCGGCGAAGACGGCGTTATCACCGTTGAGGACAGCCAGACCGTCGGTACCACCCTTGAGATGGTCGAAGGCCTTCAGTTCGACAAGGGCTACATCAGCCCCTACATGGTCACCGACCCCGAGAGAATGGAAGTCTCCCTTGACGATGCCTACATCCTCATCCACGACGGCAAAGTCAGCAACATCAAGGATCTCCTTCCGACGCTCGAGAAGGTTGTGCAGACCGGCAAGCCTCTGCTTATCATCGCCGAGGACGTCGAGGGCGAGGCTCTTGCCACGCTCGTCGTCAACAAGCTTCGCGGCGTAATGCAGGTCGCGGCCGTTAAAGCCCCCGGATTCGGCGATCGCCGCAAGGCCATGCTTCAGGACATCGCCATCGTCACCGGCGGCCAGGTCGTCAGCGAAGAGATCGGCATCAAGCTCGACAGCGCCGAACTCTCCATGCTCGGCAAGGCGAAGAAGGTTCGTATCACCAAGGAAGAGACCACCATCGTGGAAGGCGCGGGCGACTCCGATGAAATCCGCAAGCGCGCCGCCCAGATAAAGAGAGAGATCGAGGACTCCACCTCCGAGTACGACAAGGAGAAGCTTCAGGAGCGCCTTGCGAAGCTCGTCGGCGGCGTGGCCGTCATCCAGGTCGGTTCCGCGACCGAGACCGAGCAGAAAGAACTGAAGCACCGCATCGAGGACGCGCTCAACGCGACCCGCGCGGCGGTCGAAGAGGGAATCGTGGCAGGCGGCGGCGTAGCCCCCGTGAGCTGCGTCGAAGCTCTTGAGAAGTTTGTCGTCACCCTCCAGGGCGACGAGCGCACAGGCGCAGTCATCGTCCTGAAGGCCCTTACCGCTCCGCTGCACCTCATCGCCGAGAACGCCGGCTACCAGGGCGACGTTGTTGTCGAAAAGGTCCGCGGCCTGAAGGCCGGACACGGCCTCAACGCGGTCAGCGGCGACTATGTCGACATGATCGAGGCCGGAATCATCGACCCCGTGAAGGTGACCCGCAGCGCACTGCAGAACGCCGGCTCCATCGCCGCGATGGTGCTTACCACCGAGGCCATTGTCGCCGACAAGCCCGAGAAGAAAGAGCCCGCCATGCCTGGCGGCATGGGCGGAATGGGCGGAATGGGCGATATGTACTAAATCCGGGCGTACAGTTCCTCACGCTTTGCACACAGCCCTCCGGAGCCTTTTTGGCCCGGAGGGTTTTTTGTATGCCCGAAAAGGTATCGGAATCAAGCGATGATTGCTGGAAGAGCAGTGCGTATGCTACACTATGGAAGCCTTAAATAAAGGGTACGGTAGTGGGAGTTTGCAAGGCTTGTTTCACTCTACGGAATGATAATGAGCGTATAATGCTCGGGGGAATCAACCTCCGGGGCACAAGGATTCTCCAGATGCAACAACCGGAGGTGGCGGCGTGTCGGAATACATAGTCGAACTTGAGGGCGTCGGAAAGTCCTTCGCCGGAATCAGGGCGCTGGACGACGTTTCTCTGTATCTGAAGAGCGGGGAGGTGCTCGCGCTCCTGGGGGAGAACGGCGCCGGAAAATCGACGCTGATGAAAATCCTCGGCGGCATCTACACCCGCGATGCTGGATCAATCCGGATCTTCGGGGAAGAGATCGACGAGATGACGCCGAAGCGGGCGAAGGAGCTTGGCATTGCCGTAATCCATCAGGAGCTGAACATGTGCACGCACCTCACCGTCGCGGAGAATATCTTTCTCGGCAGAGAGATCCTCCGTTCCTGCGTGCTCGACGACAGAGAAATGGATATCCGCGCCGCCGAGGTGCTCTCCCGGCTGAACATCGACATCGCCCCCGATACGGTGGTGGGAACCCTTCCCATCTCCAAGCAGCAGATGGTGGAGATCGCCAAGGCGCTCTCCACGAACGCCCGGATCCTCGTCATGGACGAACCCACCTCCGCGCTCACTTCGAAGGAAATCAACGATCTGTTCCATATCATCCGTTCGTTGCGCGACCAGGGGTGCGGCATTATCTATATCTCGCACCGGCTCGAAGAGCTGCAGCACATCGTGGATCGCGTGACCATCCTCCGCGACGGCAAGTACATCGCGACGACACGGTTCGGCGACACCACCATGGCGGAGATCATCTCAAACATGGTAGGGCGCGAGATCAAGGAGAAATTTCCGAGGGTGGAGACGCCGCTCGGGCGGACGATACTTCGGGTGAAGGGACTGAACGCGGGGCGACAGGTGCGGAACGTGAGCTTCGAGCTGCGCGAGGGCGAGATCGTCGGCGTCGCCGGACTCATGGGCGCCGGCCGGACGGAGATGACCCGCGCGCTTTTCGGAGCGGACCCGAAAGATGGCGGGGAGATTCTGCTCGACGACCGCCCTCTGCGCATCGAAAAGCCGATGGACGCAATCGAGTCCGGCATCGTCCTGGTACCGGAGGACAGAAAAAAAGATGGACTCTGCACTAAGCTGAGCATCCGCGAAAATGTCGCTCTTCCGAACCTCGATATCCTCAAGGGAATGTTGTCGACCGTGAACAGCGGAGGCGAGCGGGAGATGGTGGAGCGGACGGTGAAGAACCTCTCGATCAGACTCTCGAACGCGGAACAGAACGCAGACAGCCTTTCCGGCGGCAACCAGCAGAAGCTGGTGGTCGGCAAGTGGCTCGCGCGGGAGTTCCGGGTTGTGCTCTTCGACGAGCCGACCAGGGGGATCGACGTGGCGGCGAAGGCGGAGATATACCATCTTATGAACGACCTCAAGATGAGAGGTCTCGGCGTGCTCTTCATCTCGTCGGAGATGCCGGAGATCCTCGGTATCGCGGACAGGATCGTCGTCATGTGCGACGGCCGCGTGACGGGGGAATTCCCCGCCGGGACTGCGACGCAGGAGAAGATCCTCGAATGCGCCACGCGTTTCGAGGACAAGCTCGGCCTTGCGGCCGGGGATTGATTATTCTACACGGGGAGCGATGACTGTGATCATGGACGATTCGAAAAGCCCCTCCCGCCTCGCGAGTCTTTTCGCGGCGAGAGGCATGGGGCAGGTTGTGACCGCCGCGTTCGGTCTGGTGATACTCTGCGTGGTGTTCGGCATCCTGAACCCGATCTTCTTCTCCGGGCGCAACGTCGGGAATCTGCTGCGCCAGATAGCGCCGATTCTTTTGATCGGCATCGGTCAGTCCTATGTGCTCATCACCGGCAATATCGACCTCTCCATCGGTTCGGTGGTGGGGATGAGTTGTATGGTCTCGGCGACGCTGATGACGATGGGGATGAATCCCTGGGTCGCCGTGGCCGTCACGCTGGTATGCTGCCTGATGGTAGGCGTCCTCAACGGATGCCTGGTGGCGAAGTTCAATCTCCCCCCCTTCATCGCGACGCTGGGGACGATGACCATTGCCCGCGGCATCGCGCAGATCGTGAACAACAACTACAACACCGACTCCATCGGTCCGGCGGCCGAAGGGTTTCGGAACTTCTTCTACTACGGCAGGCTGGGTGGCTTTTTCAACACAATCTGGATCGCCCTGGCTCTCTGGCTGGTCTTCAACTTTCTTCTTTCAAGAACACGCCTGGGGCGGCACATCTACGCCACCGGGAGCAACAAGGAGGCGGCGCGTCTCTCCGGCGTCGACGTCGTGGCCTCGACGACGGCCGCGTACATGGTCAGCGCCGTCTGTTCCTGCGTTGTGGGGCTGATCGTCTGCGCCACCAGCGGTATGGGGACGATGGACGCTGGCAATATGTACGAGCTGTACGCTGTGGCGGCCTCGGTCATCGGCGGCGTGAGCACGCTCGGAGGACAGGGGCTGCTGCTCGGAACGGTGATGGGCGCCTCGATCTGGGGCGTGTTGCAGAACGGACTCCAGTTCGCAGGGGCCCCCGTGGCGATACGCAACATCGTCATCGGCGTGATCGTGGTCGTCTCGGTCCTTCTCGACGTCGTCGTCAGAAGCGAGAAGCGGCGCAGAAAAAAGGAACGGAAAGAAGAGGCGAAGGGCTGACGCTCTTCCCCGAAGCGCCGGCGGTTCGACGCAGCGCTTCCGGGGAGAGGCGGGACTCTCCGCTTCTTTTGATACAACGGCTTCACATCATATCTTCAAGGGGGAACGGACGAATGAAAAAAGCAGTAGCGGTGTTTCTGGGATGCGTTTTGCTGGCCGGGCTTTTTGCCGGCGGCGCGGTGGCGGCGGAGAAGCACAAGGTGTATCTGATCACCATGGATCAGATGGACCAGCACTGGGTGACGGTGAACGCCGGAGCTGAAAAAGCGGTGGCGGAACTCGGCACGATCGACTACAAATGGCTCGCTCCCGATGTGAAGGACGACGCCAAGCAGATCGAAGCGGTCAACAACGCGGTTGCCGGCGGAGCGGAGGTGCTCCTCGTGGCGGCCAATGGACCGACGGCGATCAGCGCGGCGCTGAAAGAAGCTTCCGAGGCGGGCGTCAAAATCGTCTATGTCGACTCTCCCGCGGACTTCCCCGCGATCCAGACGCTGGCGACGGACAACGAAGCCGCCGGTGTCACCGCGGGCAAGGAGATGCTGAAGGCGCTTGAAGCGGCCGGAGTTGCCGAGGGCAAGATCGGCATCGTCAACGTCAACGCGGCCACAGCGTCGACGGTCGCCCGCGAGAAGGGCTTCCGCGCAGCCTTCGAGGGGACGAAGTTCGAACTGCTCGAGACGCAGTACTGCGACGGCGACGCTGCACGGGCGAAGGATATCGCCTCCAACTACATCACTCAGGGGTGCGTCGGTATCTTCGGAGCCAATGAGGGCTCGACCGTCGGAACCGGCAACGCCATTCAGGAGGCGGGCGACAAAGTGGTCGGCGTGGGCTTCGACAAGTCGAACATGATTCTCAGCCTGATCAAGAACGGTTTCCTCGTCGCCACCATGGCGCAGAACCCCGACGTCATGGGGTACGAAGGCGTGAAGACCGCGGCCAAGGCGCTTGCAGGAGAGCTCACGGGAGCCCAGTATGTGGACACCGGCGTCTCCGTTCTGACGAAGAAGGACCTGTAGAAGGAGCATCCTGGATTATGAAGAAGGCCTCCGTCCCTCAGGGCGGGGGCCTTCTGTAGTAGGAGCGCCCCTGCGGGAGCTCCTGTGAGCGCGGAGGGATGAGAATGTACGCGATAGGCGTCGATATCGGAGGAACGAAGTGCGCCGTATGTCTCGGGGAGGCCGGAGGCGATACGCTGCGCGTTATCCACAAGTGCGTGCCCAGAAAGACTGCGGGGTACTCCCCGACGGGCATGCTCGACGGCCTGCTCGGCGACGCGCGGGAGTGCATGGCGCTGATTCCGGAGGGGGGAAACGGTTGCCGGAATAGGTATCAGCTGTGGCAACCCCCTCGACAGCCGGGCGGGGGTGATCTTATCGCCCCCCAACCTGCCGGGATGGGACCGCATGGAAGTTGTCGACTGGTTCCGGAGAGGAACGGGGCTTCCGGCGTGGCTCTGCAACGACGCCAACGCGGGCGCGCTGGCGGAGTGGCGGTACGGCGCCGGGAGGGGGTGCGAACATCTGATCTTTCTGACCTTCGGCACAGGATTCGGCGCGGGACTGATACTCAACGGCAGACTCTACGCCGGGGCGTGCGACGCCGCGGGGGAGACGGGGCACGTTCGCGCTGCCGCTCACGGTCCTGTCGGGTACGGAAAAATCGGGTCGTACGAGGCGTTCTGCAGCGGAGGAGGCATCGCACAGATCACGCGGACTTTTGCACTGCGGGATATCCAGAACGGGAATCCGTCCGCGTTGTGCCCGAACGTTGGCGGCCTGGAATCGCTGACCGCGGAGTCGACAGCCCGCGCCGCGCGCGAAGGAAATCCAACGGCGAGGGAGGTTTTCGAGCTCTCCGGCGTGCAGTTCGGACGTGCGCTCGCGATGCTCATCGACCTCTTCAATCCTCAGCGTATCGTCGTCGGAGGCATCTTTTCACGGTGCCGCGATCTCATCTGGCCCGCCGCCGAGCGGGTGATCGCGGAGGAGGCGCTTCCCGATTCCCGGAAAGCCTGCACGGTGCTTCCTTGCGAGCTGTCGGAATCCATCGGAGATATGGCGGCCCTGTCCGTCGCGGTGTATTATTGGGAGCACGGAGGCGAGGGGAAACGATGAAAGAGCGCACATCGAAAATCGTAGCGGAACTTTTCTCGCCGGGCGACGCGCTGGAAGGCGTTCGCGAGAGCGCGTTGCGGGCGGGAGAGCTGCTGAGGGACTCTTTTACAGGCGGCGGAAAGCTACTGCTCTGCGGCAACGGAGGAAGCTGGGCGGACGGGGAGCACATCGTCGGCGAGTTGATGAAGGGGTTTCTGCTGAAGCGGCCTCTTCCGGACGATGCGAAGCGCATGTTGGCCATCCTCTGGGGGGAGGAAGGACGCGAGATTGGTGAAGCGTTGCAGGGGGCTCTCCCGGCGATATCCCTCGGGAGTCACGGAGCGCTCATGACCGCCTTCGCAAACGACGCAGACGGACGTTTTTCCTTTGCGCAGCAGGCAATGGGGTACGCGCGCCCCGGCGACGTGGCTTTGGGCATCAGTACGTCGGGGAATGCGGAGAACGTTCGTTTTGCCCTGATGGCGGCGAAGAGCCGCGGCGCGTCGACCGTCGCGCTGACAGGGGCGGACGGGGGGCTGCTGGCCAAGTATGCCGACTGTTGCATCCGCGTTCCCGACAGAAGGACGTTCCGCGTCCAGGAGCAGCACCTAAGGATCTATCATTTCCTCTGCGCGTTCGTCGAGTCGGAGCTGTTCGACGAATAAGAGCGCCGGGCGGTGTTCGTTCGCGGGGGAAAAGGGGGAAGATGAATGCAGCCGTTTTCACTCGTTCCCGTCTTCAAAGACTATCTCTGGGGCGGGACGAAACTCAAGACGCAGTTCAACAAGCGTACCGACATGACCCCTCTCGCCGAGAGCTGGGAGCTCGCCGCGCATCCGGACGGAGACTGTCGCATCGCGGACGGCCCCTTCGCCGGATCCGCGCTGTCGGAGTTTCTGCGGAAGTTCCCGGAATCCCTGGGGAGCGGCCGTACTTCCGGAGGAGAGCTTCCTGTGCTGATCAAGCTTATCGACGCGCGCGAGCCTCTCTCGGTGCAGGTGCACCCGGACGACGGGTACGCCATGCGAACGGAGGGGGGCGTAGGAAAGACGGAGATGTGGTACGTGCTCGACCGGGAACCCGGGGCGTTTCTCTACTGCGGTTTCGAACGGGATGTTTCCAGGGAGGAGCTGACGCGCCGGATAGCGGACGGTACTGTGACGGAAGTGCTGCACAAAGCGCCCGTGGAGCCAGGCGACGTGTTCTTTATAGAGGCGGGAACTGTCCATGCCATCGGCGCGGGGATAGTGATCGCCGAGATTCAACAAAGCTCGAACACTACGTACAGGGTCTTCGACTACGGCCGCCGAGGCCCCGATGGAAAGGAACGGCCGCTGCACATTGAAAAAGCGCTCGACGTTGCCCGGAAGGGTCCTGCATGCGCTGTCCCTCCAGGCAGCCGGGCTCCCGTTATCCTGCCCGGAAGCACGCTCCTCCGTCTCGCGAGGTGCGCGTACTTCTCGGTCGAGCTTCTTGAGCTTTCGGAGCACTGCGAGTACCGGATGAACGAAACATCCTTCCTCTCTCTTCTCTGTGTCGAAGGCTCGGCCGGATTGGCGGAGGGGGAGTGGAGGCTCGATATCGCGAAAGGGGAGAGCGTCTTCGTTCCTGCGCGGGAAGGAGTAGTTTTCCTGGAAGGGCGCGGCGTTTTTTTGCTGACGACCGTTCCGGATGGAGCGTTCTGAGGGGGAACGAAGCGGAATTCGCCGCGCTTTCCGTTTCTTCTTGTGGAACGGCGAGAGGCTTTCTGGTAAGATACAACAGGGTGTGAAAGCCGAACTTTCCTGCCCGGTTTTTTCTATATTTCAGGGGGAATGGACTTGTGAACAATATAGTTATACTCGATTGCGGCTCCCAGTTCACGCAGCTCATTGCGAGAAGAATCAGGGAGCTGAAGGTGCACAGCGAGATTCTGCCGTGGGACGCTCCCATCGAGCGAATCAAGAGCGAGGCCCTGTCGGGTGTCGTCATCTCCGGCGGGCCGATGAGCGTCTCCGACGAGGGCGCTCCGACAGTGCCCGAGGAGCTGTTCGGGCTCGGCGTTCCGGTCCTTGGCGTCTGTTACGGGATGCAGCTCGCGACGAAGATCTTCGGCGGCGTCGTGACCTCGGGTAGCTCTCGGGAGTATGGACGCACGGCGATCACCGTCAGGGAGGAGTCGCCGCTTTTTTCCGGCACGTCCGCTTCCTTCGAAGTCTGGATGAGCCACGGCGATCATATCGATCATCTTGCGCCCGGATTCCGCTGCGTCGCCGAAACCGCGAACGGCGTCCCGGCAGCGATGGAGAATCCGGAAAAAGGCGTTTGGGGACTCCAGTTCCACCCCGAGGTGGTGCACACGGCCTTCGGGACGCGGATCCTTTCGAACTTTCTCTTCTCGGTCTGCGGATGTGTGCCCGACTGGGATCTCGGCAACTGGATCGAAGTCATAGACGGAGGAAATACGCCGGAAAGTCGGAACGGACAGGGTGATCTGCGGTCTCTCGGGCGGGGTGGACTCCTCCGTGGCGGCGGTGCTCACGGCGCGGGCCATCGGCGACCGGTTGGAGTGTATCTTCGTCAACAACGGACTGCTGCGCCTGAACGAGGCGGAACAGGTGCTCGAACAGTACAAGGCGCTCAATCTGAAGGTGCACTACGTCGACGCGACGGACGTCTTCCTCGGGGCCCTCGCCGGCGTCTCCGATCCCGAACGGAAGCGAAAGATTATCGGCGAGCGCTTCGTCAGGGTCTTCGAAGCCGAGGCGGAGAAAATCCAGGGCGCCAAGTGGCTGCTTCAGGGAACGCTCTACCCCGATGTCATTGAGAGCGGACACAAGGGGAAGAACGCCTCGGTCATCAAGAGCCATCACAACGTCGGCGGCCTGCCGGAGGATATGAAACTCCTCGTGCTGGAGCCTCTCCGCGATCTCTTCAAGGACGAGGTCCGCTCCACGGGGCGTATGCTCGGTATCCCGGAGGAGATTGTAGCGCGACAGCCGTTCCCCGGCCCCGGACTCGCCGTCCGCTGCCTTGGGGAGATCACGCGCGAGCGCCTTGACACGCTGCGCCGGGCGGACGCGATCTTCCGGGAGGAACTTTCCGCGTGGGAAGGTGTTGCTTCCGTCTGGCAGTCCTTCGTGGCGCTGCTTCCCGTCAGGACGGTCGGCGTGATGGGGGACTCGCGCACCTTACTCGGAGGCGGCGGTGCTCCGCGCGGTGGAGTCGCACGACGGCATGACGGCGGACTGGGTGCGGATTCCCTGGGATATCCTCGACAGAACGTCGCGGAGGATTTGCAACGAGGTGCACGGGATCAACCGTGTCGCGCTCGACGTGACAAGCAAGCCCCCCGCAACCATCGAGTGGGAGTAGACAACGGCGATGGGAGGGAAGAGCGTATCGACTGGAGAAAAACAGAAGACGCAGATGTCGAGAGGGTGGTTTCTTCCGTTCCTCTTCATCTTCCTTGCGCTTGCGTACCTCTCGTTCACAGTCTCTCTTCCTTTGCTCAAACCGTTGGCCTGGGCGGTGCTGCTTTCGTTCACCGTCTATCCTGTCTTCAAGCGGATGAGGGATCGCTTCTTTCCGCGAAGTATAACGGGGAACTGGGCCGCTACTATCGCTACCGGGCTTATCGTCCTGCTGCTCGTGATTCCCTCTCTTTTTACGGGCTTCGTTGCCGCGCGGGAGGGGGTGCGATTCTACGAAACCGTCGCCGATGTGATCGCCGGAATGGAGTCGTCGGGCGAGAGCGCGCTGACCGCATTCCTGCCCGAGCAGATCGTCAAGAAAATACACCCGTGGATGGAGCGGTATCCGCTGCTGCGAACCGGATTGCAGCAGGCGGCGGGATGGGCGGCGACAACCGCTGTCACCGCCTCCCGTGCAGTCTTGGGGAGCACCTTCACCTTTCTTTACTATCTCGCCGTGATCATCGTGGTGAGCTTCTTCCTTATACGGGACGGGCATTTCATCATCGAGTACCTTAAGGATATTATGCCGCTTCCAGCCAAGGAAAGCGCCGCTTTTTTCGTCCGTGCGAAGCAGGTGTTGCAAGCAGTGGTCTACGGCGTTATCGTTACCGCGTTGGCTCAAGGTTTGGCGGGAGCCGTCGGATGGCGTATCGTCGGTTTGCCGAACCCGCTGTTCTTCGGCGCTCTGATGGCGCTTTTTGCGATGATTCCTTTTCTGGGGACCGCCCTCGTATGGGTTCCGGGGGCGCTGTATCTTTTCTACATGTCGGAGACGACACAGGCTCTCGTATTGCTGGCGTGGGGCGTGCTCGTCGTGAGCATGGTGGACAGTCTGCTGCGACCGATTTTCATATCCGGGGGCGGGAAAGTACACCTTCTCATCGTCTTCATCGGCGTCATCGGCGGGCTTGCCGCGTGGGGGATCCTGGGTCTTTTTATGGGGCCGCTCGTGGTGACGCTGTTTGTCTTTCTTCTTGAAAGTTACCGGACGATGTGGAAAACTTTTTTTGTCTCGCGGTGACGCCGCGGGGATGCGCTCGATCATCAAGAAGGAGGAACGATGAGTGAACGGGAATATCGAAGGAGGCGGACCATGCCTCTCCTGATTGCAGTCTCCGGGTTCAAGAATTCCGGGAAAACGTCGCTTGCGCGCGCGCTTCTTGAAGAGCTTTCCGGACGGGGGCTCTCTCTCGCCTTCATGAAACATACGGACAGGGACGTGCTCTCCCCTTCGGGCACGGATACCGGAAAAATCAAGTCCCAATGTATACCGTGCGCCTACTGGGGGAACGACGGTCTCCGGACGGAACTGCCCGCAGCCGCACCGAACAGAGATACGATCGCAGCGCTCTTTCCGGAGAAGGACATCGTCATCGTCGAAGGTGCGAAAGGTATTCCCATGCCGAGGATCTGGGCGGGTTCTGCGGAAAGCGTGCCGTCCGAAGTGAAGGGCGTTTTTGCGTGTTTCGACAGAAAAGCCGGGAAAGGGGATGGCAATTTCCTCTTTGTTCCGGGCGAGGAGAAGGCGCTGGCGGAGCGAATTGCAGCGTTCCAGGAGCGATTTGCGAACGTGTGGCGCGTCAGGGTCTCTGTTCGCGGGAAGCGGCTTCCGCTCAAACCCTTTGTTGCCGAGATGATCCGCGGAAGCATCGCGGGACTGCTTTTGCCGTTGAAAGGGATAGATTCCCTGAAGGAAGGGGCTGATATTCATCTCGCACGTAGTGAATAACGCTGTTTTTTAGAAATGAACCTTGTTTTTTACATTAAAGATTACTATAATGTCAGCTGTTGTATGCCGTCCCGACTCGCCTTGCTGTTCGACGAACGGGCGGAAAAAAGATGGTTTTTTTCATATTTTCCTATTGGGAGGAGTCTGTGAAATGCTGCTTTTCTTGTTGACACTGCTTGTCGCGGTCACGGGAGCTCTTGCTTTGCTCTACGCCTACCTGACGTACAGCCAGAAGGTATTGTTCGGATGCACCTGGTTCAAGGTTTCGGAGGCCCCCGAAGAGGCGCCCGAGGGAGAGATGGCGGAGAAGACTGCGCGGGTTCTTGAGCTCTCCGAGATCATCCACAAGGGCGCAATGGCCTTCTTGTACAGAGAGTACAAATATCTCCTTCCGTTCCTTCTGCTGGTCGGCGTGCTCCTGATCTACTTCATCGGCTTCTCGGCGGGCTTCTCCTTCATCGTCGGCGGTCTGTGCAGCGCGGCCGCCGGGTATGCCGGAATGATCGTCGCAACGCGCACCAACGGCAAGACGGCTCTTGCCGCTACGCGCGGGATGAACGAAGCCCTGCTCACCGCCTTCAGGGGCGGCAGCGTCATGGGAATGTCGGTCGTCGGCATCGGTGTCCTCGGTATCGTCTTCTGCTACGCGATCTTCCGCGATCCTAACCTGATCACCGGTTTCGGCATGGGCGCCAGCTCGATAGCCCTCTTCGCACGTGTCGGCGGCGGTATCTACACCAAGGCCGCGGATGTCGGCGCCGACCTGGTCGGCAAGGTCGAGGCGGGAATCCCCGAGGACGATCCCAGGAACCCGGCGGTCATCGCGGACAACGTCGGCGACAACGTCGGGGATATCGCAGGTATGGGCGCGGACCTCTTCGAGTCGTACGTGAACTCCATCATCGCGGCGATGGCGCTCGGACTTGCTCTCTTCGGCTGGAAAGGCGTCTCTTTCCCGATGGTCATGGCCGGAGTGGGCATTCTTGCGGCGATTGTCGGAACGCGTTTCGTCAAGGTGGAGGAGGGGGGAAACCCCGCTGTCGCGCTGCGTAAGGGACTTTCGTCACGGGCGGCATTATGATCGTCGGGGCGTTCATCTTCTCGTTCCTTATGTTCGGCGGTCTTTCTCTCTTCTGGTCTGTGCTCTCCGGAGTGGCGGTGGGCGTTCTCATCGGTTTCGTCACCGAAATTTACACGTCGGGCGACTACGCCTCTGTGAAACACATCGCGCACGCTTCCAAGACCGGTCCTGCAACGGTTATTCTTCAGGGAGTGGCGGTGGGCATGAAGTCGACGGTGATCCCCGTCATTTTGATATGTGCTGCGACGCTTGTCAGCTACTATTTTGCCGGTCTCTACGGTATTGCCTGTGCGGCGGTCGGCATGCTCTCGATCACCGGTATGGCCCTCAGCGTCGACGCCTACGGTCCCATAGCCGACAATGCGGGCGGTATCGCCGAGATGAGTCACCTTCCGCCGGAGGTCCGCAAGATCACCGACAAGCTCGACGCCATCGGCAACACGACTGCGGCGATGGGCAAAGGACTGGCGATCGGTTCCGCGGCGCTTACAGCGCTCGCGCTCTTTGCTGCGTACGCGCACTCCGTCAAACTGACGGCCATCGACCTGAACGACCCGAAGGTCATGGTCGGCCTCTTCCTCGGCGGCATGCTTCCGTTCCTCTTCAGCGCGCTCTCCATCCAGGCGGTCGGTCGCGCCGCGGAAGCCATGATTGACGAGGTCCGTCGCCAGTTCCGTGAGATCCCGGGCATCATGGAGGGAACGGGACGGCCCGAGTATGAGAAGTGTGTCGACATCTCCACCGCTGCGGCGCTCAAAGAAATGATCATCCCCGGTCTGCTCGCGGTTCTTTCCCGTTGGTGGTCGGTTTCGGCCTCGGCGCCCAGGCGCTCGGCGGCCTGCTCGCCGGTTCCATCGTGACGGGCGTGATGCTCGCCATCTTCATGTCCAACGCCGGAGGCGCATGGGACAACGCGAAGAAGTACATCGAAGAGGGGAACTTCGGGGGCAAAGGGACGCCCGAGCACGCCGCCGCAGTCGTGGGCGACACGGTCGGCGACCCGTTCAAGGATACGGCCGGCCCGAGCCTCAACATCCTCATCAAGCTGATGTCGGTCGTGGCGCTCGTGCTGGCTCCGCTCTTCATCTAATCGGAAAAAGAGAGTACAATAACTACGAGAGGGGGAGGGAGACCTCCCCTTTATTTTTTCTCCCGGAGGTGCCTGTTTGTGCGATCAGACGATGTCCGCCGCGTGAAGGATCGGCTTGATATAGTGGAGGTCATCGGCGATTACGTCCGTCTGAAGAAGGCGGGAAACAACTTTCTCGGGCTCTGCCCCTTCCACGATGAGAAGACGCCGTCGTTCAACGTCTCTCCGTCGCGCCAGACGTTCCACTGTTTCGGCTGCGGTCAGGGAGGGGATGTCTTCTCCTTCATCATGGAAAAAGAAAACCTCTCCTTTCGGGAGGCGCTGGAAACGCTCGCGGAAAGGGCCGGAGTGCAGCTCTCCTCGGAGGGAGCGCGTACGGTCAGGGAGCGCAGTCTCTTCGACATCATGGAGAGGGCGTGTTCCCACTTCCGCTCCTTGCTGGAGAAAGCCGAGGGAGAACACGCCGGGGCGTACCTCGCCCGGCGAAATCTCCAGCGCGATGCCTGGCGGACCTTCGAGCTCGGCTGGGCGTCTCCCTCCTGGGACGCTCTCTGGAAAGCGCTCTCCAACGAAGGCGTCTCCTTTCGCGAGGCTTTCGACGCGGGGCTCGTGCTGGAGGGGAGAAACGGGCCTTACGACCGTTTCCGCGGAAGGATCATCTTTCCCGTCAGGGACATTTCCGGACGGCTGCTCGCCTTTGGAGGAAGGCTGCTCGACGGCGAAGGAGCGAAGTATATCAACAGTCCCGAAGGGGTGCTCTACAGCAAGCGGCGCTCGCTCTACCTGCTGAACAGAGCGAAGGAGGCGGCGCGAGCGAAGGACAGGCTCATCCTCGTGGAGGGGTACATGGATGCCATACGTCTCCACCTGAACGGTTTCGAGGAGACTGCGGCCTCTTTGGGCACCTCCCTCACGGAAGAGCAGGCGCTGCTTATCCGGCGCCTTACCGACCGCTGCTTCATCTGCTACGACTCGGATATCGCAGGGCAGGAGGCGTCCATCCGCGGAATGTATGTGCTGCAAAAGGCGGGGCTGGATGTCCGCGTCGTCGAAATTCCCGAGGGAAAGGATCCCGACGATCTGCTCTCGCTTCCGGACGGCAAGGCGCTCTTTTCCAGAGCCCTCGAAGCCGCCCGGCCGCTGGTGCTCCACCACATACACCTCAGGAGGGAGATGCTCCGAACTCCCGAGAAGCGCCGAAAAGCTTCGGAGGATATTATCTCGGGGATCGCGATGCTCTCCCCTGTGGACGCGTCGCCGTATCTTCCGGCCGTCGAATCGGCGCTCGGAGTATTGCATCATGAATTTATTCCGATGCTTGAAGAGCAGCGAAAGAAACACTCTTCGCAGACGAGAGAACCTGTCCGCGACGTCCCTCCAGACGAAGAGACCTGCGAAGAACAGCAGTCTCCGGACCTTGTGGAGGCTGCGTTGTGCGCGCTTTTGTGGAGGGACTGTGATCTCCGCCGATCGGCCGACCCCGTGGAAATAGTCTCGATGCTCTCCGACGCGCGCCTGCAGACGCTTGCGTCCGCGCTGCTTTCGGCGTCTTCCGCGGAAGAGATGGAGATCTACTGGCACGATATCGGAGATATGTTTCCCATGAAAGCGATTGCAGCCGGCGGTGTCTACTGCGACGAGCTTGAACGGGCCAACGATCCGTTCACGATCTTACTGGATATTCTCTCTGTACGGAAACACAAACGTGAGTATGATCTGCTGAAGACGAAACTCTCCAGGGGAACAGCCGCCAACGACGAATTACTCCGCTTCCAGGAGCTGGCCATGATTTTAAAGAGCGGTAAAGGAAAAGGGACTTTGTGAAAGAATTGAAATTCAGGGGGCTTTTTTGATATACTTCCCTGTGGTCTTGTGTCTGGAGGAACGAATCGATGCGATTGGATAAATTTCTGAAGCTTGCAAGGCTCGTCAAACGGAGGACAGTTGCTCAAGAGATGATCGAAGTCGGGGCGGTTCGAATCAATGGAAGACAGTGCAAGCCTTCAGCGGAAATCCGTGTGGGCGATTCCGTTGAGATTGCTTACCCCTCGCGTTTCCTCTCGCTGGAGGTCCTGTGCGCCGACGAGGCGGCGTTGAAGCGAATGCCGCCGGAGGACGCATGGTCCCTGCGGGAGGAGCGGAGGGTGGATCCATCCGAAAGACCGTGGTGAAACTGCGCACGGCGTGCGGAGAAATCTCCCGCTTGCCTGGGCGTGTGTATGGTGTGGTGGAATCGTCCGGTGTGTTCAAAGCCTCTCCGGACGAAGAGCGTACTTGAAAAGGAGTTGAGGTGTATGAGCAGTATTATTGGAGTACATGGCCGGGAGATACTCGATTCTCGCGGCAATCCAACGGTCGAGGTTGAAGTGTGGCTTGACAGCGGTGCATCCGGGAGAGCGGCGGTTCCCTCGGGAGCATCGACAGGAACGTACGAGGCTGTTGAGCTTCGCGACGGAGGGCCGCGCTACCTCGGCAAGGGAGTACTGAATGCAGTCAACAACGTCAATGAAAAAATTGCGCCTGAACTGATGGGATTCGACGCCGACGACCAGGCGGAGGTCGACGCGGCCCTTATTGAACTCGATGGCACGCCCAACAAGGGCGAGCTGGGAGCCAACGCCGTTCTCGGCGTATCGCTGGCTGTAGCCCGCGCGGCGGCGGACGACCACGATCTCCCCCTGTGGTCATGGATCGGCGGGCTTGGGCCCTTTTCGCTGCCGACGCCGATGATGAACGTCGTCAACGGAGGAGCGCACGCGGACAACAACGTCGATATCCAGGAGTTCATGCTGGTTCCCCACGGAGCGGAGACCTTCGCCGAGGCGCTGCGCATGGGCGTCGAAACGTACCATACTCTGAAAAAGGCCATCCACGCCCGCGGGTACAGCACGGCCATCGGCGACGAGGGCGGTTTCGCCCCCGACCTGAAGAGCAACCGCGAGGCCATCGACCTGATCCTCGAGGCGGTGGAGAAGGCGGGGTACGCGCCGGGCAAGGACATCTCCATTGCGCTCGATCCGGCTGCGTCGGAGTTCTTCAAGGACGGGAAGTATCATTTCGCGGGGGAGAAGAAGTCCTTCACTCCCGAGGAGATGGTGGATTACTACGAGCAGCTCTGCAAGGACTACCCGATTCTCTCCATCGAGGACGGCATGGCGGAGGACGACTGGGCCGGATGGTCGGTCATGACGAAGCGCCTCGGCTCGAAGATCCAGATCGTCGGCGACGACCTCTTCGTCACCAACCCGGAGAAGCTGTCGAGAGGTATTGAGGAGGGAGTGGCCAACGCCGTTCTCATCAAGCTCAACCAGATCGGCTCGCTCTCCGAGACGCTCAACGTCATCGCGCTCGCCAAGCGCTACGGCTACGCGACCGTCATCTCGCACCGTTCCGGCGAGACCGACGATTCCTTTATCAGCGATCTCGCCGTGGCCACCGGAGCGGGACAGATCAAGACGGGCGCCCCGGCGCGCATCGACCGGGTCGCGAAGTACAACCAGCTTCTTCGCATCGCCGAGGAGCTCGACCGCGCTCCGTACGCGCGTCTCTCGCAGTTCAGGGGAAATCCGAACAGGTAGGTCAAATACAAACACGAGGAGGCGTTCCTTTTGAAGAACATTATTTCCACAACCAACGCGCCCGCAGCGGTCGGGCCGTATAGCCAGGCAATCAAGGCCGGCTCCTTTATCTTCTGCTCCGGGCAGATTCCCATCGATCCCGCGACCGGACAGTTCGTTCCGGGCGGCGTCACGGAGCAGGCCAAGCAGGTTCTGAACAACGTAAAAGCCGTTCTTGAGGCGGCCGGCTACTCTCTTGCCGACGTGGTCAAGGCGACCGTATTCGCGACCAGTATGAATGACTTCGCGGCGGTCAACGGCGTCTACGCGACATATTTCGAGAAAGAGCCCCCGGCTCGTTCCTTCGTTGAAGTGAGCGCGCTCCCCAAAGGAGCGCTTGTGGAAATCGAAGTCGTCGCCTGGAAGGAATGATCCTGCCGGCTGGAGGCGCCGCCTCCCGGCCTCAACTCTTGAAGGATGTGCGCACATGAAGGATACGAAGATAGCGGAACCCACAGTCGAGCGGCTTGTTCAGTATCACCGCCTTTTGGAGCAGCTCGCGGCCGAGGGACAGAAAGTCGTCTCTTCCAGGGAAATGGGAGAGATGCTCTCGTTCAAGGCCAGCCAGGTGCGGAAGGACCTCTCGTACTTCGGTGAGATAGGCAAGCGGGGCGTGGGGTATCATGTTGATCGTTTGTTCAAGCATATCGGAGGTATTCTCGCTTCTCCCAGGCTCTGGTCCATCGGCCTGGCCGGCGTTGGAAAGCTGGGCGAGGCGCTGTTGGGCTACCAGGCGTTCCGGAACGAGAAGTTCCAGATAAAGGCACTTTTCGACGTTGATCCTCTGAAGATCGGGACGCAGATTCTGGGAACTCCTTGCTACTCCATAGAGGATGCTCCCCGTGTACTTCGCGAGGAAGGCATCGAAGTGATCATCATCACCGTTCCGACTGGAGCGGCTCAGTCCGTTGCCGACAGGGTTGTCGCCGCGGGCACGGTGAAGGGGATACTCAACTTCCCCCCTGTGACGCTCTCCGTCCCGGACAGCGTGTTGCTTTACAGCGTGGATATTTCGATAGAACTGGAAAAACTGCTTTTTTACCTGAAGCATCGAGAGCGGTAGCAGTTTTATCGATAGCGAATCGGGGTTGTTTTTCGTCTTGCAGGACAGGGCGGAGCAACCTTGCACACTAATATCAAGGAGGCGTTTTTATTGGAACAGCAGTGTGGACAGGTGGCAGGCGGTGCAGGCGGACAGGGGAGTCTCATGGGAATGCTCTTCCCCCTTGCGATATTCGTAGTTATTTTCTACTTCTTCATCATCCGTCCCCAGAAGAAGCGGCAGCGCGCCCAGGACGAGTTACTTTCGTCTCTTACGAGGGGCGACCAGGTGGTTACCATCGGCGGCTTCTTCGGGACCATCCGTGAAGTCCGCGACGACAGCCTTGTCGTCGAAATAGCCGACGGCGTGAAGGTACGCCTTCTCAAGTCGGCGGTGGCTTCGAAGCGCGCTCCTGCGAATCCTGCTCCCAAGGAGGAGCCTGCACGGGAGAAGGAAGAAGAAAAGAACTGATCATATCTCCCGGTTCGATTTGAAGTGCGCCCCGACCGCTTCCCGATGCAACCGCAGGTGCGGCGGGGAAACGGGGAGGTCGCCGCAAGGCGATCCCCCCGCTCGCGTCCCGTCTGCCTTCCCGTTGGCGGGAGTGTTTTCGCGGGGGAATGAACAACCTATTTTGCGAACACAACGGAGGGAATTCTTATGTTGAGACGAGACCGCTGGCGGCTTGGGATAGTCGCCATCGTGGTGCTTGCGGCTCTGTTTTCGGTCTTTCCCATTCAGGGAAGGATCAATCTGGGGCTTGATTTGAAGGGCGGTGCCCACATCGTTCTACAGGCGAAGGACACCGAGGACAGCAAAGTGACGGAGGATAGCATCGAACGTCTTCTTGCGGTGCTTCGGAATCGCGTGGACCAGTACGGTGTGGCGGAACCCGTTATTCAGCGGGAGGGAACCGACAGGGTCATCGTCGATCTTCCTGGTATCCAAGATCCGGACGCAGCGTTGGAACTCATAGGCAAAACGGCGCTTCTCGAGTTCCGGCAGGTATCGGCGGCGACGTCGCCTATTCCTCCCGCAGCCGAGCGGAAGAACTACGACAGCGACGCCGAGTTCGACCGGGCGCAGGCGCGCTGGAACGAGACCGTCGCGAAGATAGAGGCCCAAAAGAGCGAACTTGAGCAGCAGGCCGCCTCCGTAGATGGCGGCGTAGTCGCGAAGACGGACGAAGGAAGATACTACCTGCTTGGGAAAGTCCTTGTAGGCGGAAAAGACCTCATCGACGCCAGAACACAGTACGACAACCTCGGACGCGCAGTCGTCGCCCTTACGTTCAGCTCCGAAGGAGCGAAGCTCTTCGACGCTGCGACTGCCGAGAACATCGGACGGCAGATCGCCATCGTCCTCGACGGCGTCGTTATTTCCGCTCCCGTAGTCCAGGAGCGCATCACCGGCGGCAACGCTCAGATCTCCGGCCGCTTCACCGCGGCCGAGGCAAGCCGTCTCTCCATCATGCTGCGTGCGGGCGCGCTTCCGGTAGCGGTCGATGTCATCGAGAACCGTTCCGTGGGACCGAGCCTCGGAGAAGACTCCATCAACTCCGGTATCCGCGCCGGTCTCCTTGGAGCGTCTCTCGTCTTCCTTTTCATGCTGCTGTACTACCGCCTTCTCGGTGTAGCCGCGGACGCGGCCCTTGCAGTGGCCATCCTTCTTGTCTTCGCGGGATTGATCTCGCTGAAGGCCACGCTGACCCTTCCCGGCATCGCGGGTATCGTGCTTACTATCGGCATGGCGGTGGACGGCAACGTGCTTATCTATGAACGCATGAAGGAAGAGCTGCGCGCCGGCAAGACGCCTCTCGCGGCCATCGACGCCGGATTCAAAAAAGCGCTCGTGACGATCTTCGACGCGAACGTCACGACGCTCATCGCGGCGGCGGTACTCTTCTACTTCGGCAGCGGTCCGGTCAGGGGATTTGCTGTGACGCTCAGCATCGGTATCGTTTCGAGCGTCTTCTGCAATGTCCTCGTCACGCGCTCTCTCCTCCAGTACTTCATGGGCGGACGGGCGACGAGCTCCCTTGCGCACCGTTCCTGAGAGAGGTGGAGAAAAGACTATGAAAATCATGTTCATCGACTTTATGAAATATCGCAGGGCTGCGCTCTTGATCAGCCTTATCTGCGTCGTCGTCAGCATCGGCCTGGTCTTCACGAAGGGGCTGAACCTGGGAATCGACTTTACGGGCGGCAATGTGGTGCAGGTGGAGTTCGCACAGGGCGTTTCGGTAGGCGATGTCCGCGACGTCTTGGCTTCGGTTGGACAGGGGAACGCAGTGATCCAGTCCTACAGCGATATCGGCTTCATCATTCGCATCAGCGCCAACGAGGACGAAGCCCGGAAAATGGTCGTCGACGCTCTTCGGGCCAAGTATCCCGATATGAAGACCGTCCGGCTCGAAAAAGTCGGTCCGGTTGTCGGCGCCGAGCTGCGGAAAGAGGCCTTCGTGGCCCTCTTCCTGGCGCTCGCCGGTATCCTCGCATACATCACCGTCCGCTTCCAGTTCCGTTTTGCTGCGGTGAGCGTCCTCGCGCTGATGCACGACGCGATAATCACGCTTGGCGTCTTCAGCCTTACCGGCATGGAGATCTCCTCGCCGTTCATCGCGGCGATCCTCACGATCGTCGGTTACTCCCTCAACGACACGATCGTTGTCCTCGACAGAGTGCGCGAGAACTGGAAAACGCTGCGCGGGAACGGAATGCTCGGTCTGCTGAACAACTCGATCAACGAAGTGCTCTCCAGGACGATCAACACGTCCCTGACGACTCTGCTCCCTGTCATCGCTCTTTTCCTTTGGGGCGGGCCGGTACTTCGCAGCTTCTCTTTTGCTTTGCTCATCGGCATAGCGGTCGGCACGTACAGCTCCATCTACATCGCCTCCGGCGTGCTTGCCGAATGGTGGATAAAGGCGCCTCAGAAGGCATAGTCTCTGTTCCTTTTTTTCGAATATCGTTATTCCAACAAGCTCGCCCAACATGGGCGAGCTTGTTATTAGGTTCTAAATTTGTAGAACAAGGCGTTTATGTGTTATACTCTTTCAATATTATCATGGCCAGTAAATAAAAGGAGATGAGAACGGCCGAGAAAAGGAGGAAACAGGAATGACAGAACACGGAAAAACTCTTCCGTTCAGATTCATGGAATGCGCTCTGCTCACGCTGAGTACCGGAGTGCGCGCGCAATCCATACGAGAGCTTCGAACCGCGCTTCCGCAAACGCCGCTCAGTTCCATCTACTACCACTTCTGGGGGAGGATGTTGCGCCCCCATATCGCCGAATCCGAGTTTAACAACGACTTCGCCTCGTGGGCCGACAGCGGCCTTGGAGATACAGAGCTTGCCGAGGCGCTCAGCGCGATCAACCCCGTAGCGTGCGCCGATTTGAACGAGATTCGTTCGATCCTTGAGGATCTTCTGGACGCGCGTCTTGAAAACGGTGATTTTATGAGCTGGAAGAAGAGCGACAGGGAGTTCTACTTCATCGCCTGTACCAAGATGATGTTCGACACGGGACGCGAGGTCTCTTCTCTGAAGGACTTTCCACATGCGGTGAAGACGGCGAGCCGCCAGAGCTTCTTTCATCACTTCATCGACGGCAGGAGACGCTCCCCCGAGGGGAAGGATGATTTTTCTCTCTGGCTCGAACAGTTCGGCGAAGAGACGGAGCCCCTTCGGAAGTCGCTAAGGGCGATCGATTCTTATCTCTTCTCCCTCGGTGAGCTGAAGGGGCAGGTTGTTTCCCTTCTTGAAAAAAATCTGCACAGGAGGGGGAAATAACGATGTCCGAGATGCTGAAAAAATACGGTGAGGTTGTCGGCTTCCATGCGATGGACAGCCTGATGGTCATCGCGGATATGCTGCGGGGGAAGAAAATCGTCCACGTGAATTCGACGAAAGAGGGAGGCGGCGTGGCGGAAATTCTCTCTTCAATGGTGCCGCTCTCGAAGGAGCTCGGGCTTGACGTCTCCTGGGAGGTCATCGAAGGAAATCCCGACTTTTTCGCCTGCACAAAAACTCTCCACAACTCGTTGCAGGGGATGCCGGGAGGGCTGCCGGAACAACAGATCGAAGCGTACGTCGAGACGAACCGTACAAACGCGGAGAGGCTGCGGGACGTGCTTGAGGATGCTGATTATGTCTTTATCCACGATCCCCAGCCTGCGCCGCTGCTCGGCTATTTCCCGAACAGAAAAGGCAAGTGGATTTGGCGCTGCCATATCGACGTCAGCTCGCCGAACCGATCGGTCTGGCGGTTTGTCAAGAAGCATGTGGAGGGGTATGACGCGTCGATCTTTTCGCTTCCCGACTTTGCCCAGACGCTGCCGCACCCTCAATTTCTGATCACGCCGAGTATCGACCCCTTGAGCGAGAAGAATATAACGCTACCGAAAAGCGAGGTTGCGAAGACCTACGAGGAACTCGGTATCCCTATGGATAAACCGGTTATCCTTCAGGTCTCGCGGTTCGACCGCTTCAAGGACCCCCTCGGAGTCATCGAAAGCTACAGGATTGCTCGCGAGCACGTGGACATACGCCTTGTTCTCGCCGGAGGCGGCGCAACCGACGATCCGGAATCGGGCGAGGTGCTCGCCAGGGTTCAGGAGGCGGCGGCGGGCGACCCGGATATCCACGTTTTACTTCTTCCGGCGGATGCGCACCGAACGATCAACGCCTTGCAGTCCGGCGCAGCCGTAGTGATGCAGAAATCGACCAAGGAGGGGTTCGGCCTTACGGTGACCGAAGGCTTGTGGAAGAAGAAGCCAGTTATCGGAGGGGATGTCGGCGGAATTCGCCTGCAGATCATCAATCGCTTCAACGGTTTCCGCGTGCGGTCCCCCGAAGGCGCGGCCATTCGTATTCGGTATCTTCTCACCCACAAGTGGAAGCGGGAGCGCATGGGAGTAAACGCACGGCAGTATGTCCTCGAGAACTTCCTCATTACCGGGCAGGTGCGGCGTTACATGTCGCTCCTCGTCTCTTTGAATTCGCCGGATGGGGAGTGGGAACGATGGATTTGACCAAAAGGGACGAGTGAACGAAAGGACGGCGGCGTGCGCTTCACGTAGCGCTCTGGAGGGACGCGCTCATGAAGATACAAAGGGAAGAAGGGAAATTAAACGATGAAAAAGAAAGAACGTCTGCTGGTGGTTTCAAATCGCCTGCCCGTCTCTCTCTCGACGGAGGACGGGAAACTGACCGGACGCCAGGCGTCGGGCGGTCTTGTCAACGCGCTGAGCCCGGTGCTGAAGAACAAGGGCGGATTCTGGATCGGATGGGCGGGAACGCACGAGAACGTCTCTCTTTCAACGATCCGCAGTATTCTCGGACCTGTTTCCGAGGAGAGCGGTTACCGCCTGCTTCCGGTGATGCTGACCCAGGAGGACGTGGATTCCTTCTATTCCGGATTCTCGAACTCGGTGCTCTGGCCGCTCTTTCACGATCTTCAGAGCCGGTGCGACTTCAATCCCTCGTACTGGGAAGGATACCTTGCCGCGAACAGAAAATTCGCGAAGGTGCTGATGAAGCATACCGAGGAGCATGATTTCATCTGGGTGAACGACTACCACCTGATCCCGCTCGGGAAGCTTCTTCACGAGAAAAAACCTTCGCTCAAAGCCTCCTTCTTCCTGCACATTCCCTTTCCCAGCGTGGATATCTTCATGAAGATGCCGCAGAGAAAAGAGATTCTTTCGCAGCTGGTTCACTACGCATTTGTTGGTTTTCAAACGATGCGTGACAGGAGGAACTTTCTCGACTGTCTGAAGGTCTTCTTCCCGGAGATGCACGTTTCCGGAAGAGGAAACGTGGTGCGGGTCCGCATCGGCGAATACGATTTTTTGGTAGGCGCGCTGCCGATCAGCATCGATTACCGGTCGTTCGCCTCCCTTGCCTCCTCGAAAGAGGTAATTTCCCGCTCGAAGGACATCCAGCGGGAGATGTTCGCACAAAAATACATTCTTGGCGTCGATCGTCTTGACTACTCGAAAGGAATTCCCGAACGGCTGCGGGGTTTTCAGCGCTGTCTGGAGCGTCATCCCGAGCTTCGTGAAAAACTCAGCCTGATGCAGATCGTCGTCCCGAGCAGGGAGTCCGTGGGGGAGTATCTTGACCTGAAGCAGGAGATCGAGCTGCTCATCAGCAGGATCAACGGGGAGTATTCGACGATGCGTTGGGTTCCGGTACACTGGCGTTACGGTTCCGTTCCTCGCGCCGAGCTGGCCGCGCTCTACCGCGGCGCGGATATGGCGCTTGTCACCTCCCTGAAAGACGGGATGAATCTCGTCTGCAAGGAGTACTGCGCCTGCAAGGGAGACGGAAAAGGCGTCCTCGTCCTGAGCGAGTTCGCCGGCGCAGCAATCCAGCTTGCCAAGAGCGCGCTGCTTGTGAACCCGTACGATGTGGACGCCGTCGCGGAAGCAATCGCATTAGGATTTACGATGGACGATCATGAAAAGAAGCGCCGTATGCGCCTTCTCCGGAAATCGATTGCACGGCACGATGTTTTTCGCTGGGTGGATGACTTTCTGCGCGCTTCCGTGGGCAAAAAACTTGCCGAGTTCCCGGAGGAGGAGATTCCTCCACTCTGGCCCGGACTCCAGTCCGATGGCGAGAAGTAGATTCTTTCGGGAGTTTACTTCTCCATCCTCACCGACTACAATAAATAAAAGGAAAGAAAAGAAGCGGAGCTGCACGATACTTCGTGAGCAGGCTCCGCGGTTTTCTGCGGAGCGCTTCCGTGAGCTTCGTCACGGAATTCCGGTATAGAAATTCCGCGAGCAGGCGGAAGATACGCAGAGGCGTGTTTTCCGTGGCGTCGCATGGTGAAACGAGGAATAAATGCATGAAGTGTTTTCAGACAGCAGGAAGATGTACGTACGACAATACGCTTGAGGACGGCGCCCTGAGCGAACACAACGGTACGGAACGGAAAGGGAACGGAGTCCTGTGACGGCGCTCTGTCGTTCCGCTTCGCTTCGACTCTTTCAACCGGATTCCTCGACGCTGGAGCTTGCGGACAGAATAGGGTGTTCGTTGCTTACGGCGGCCGTCCTCAAGAGCCGCGCGCTGGCCGCCGGGGATGAACGCGAACCCTCCCTCCCGGACTGCTCCGGAATGGAGGATGCGCGGGAGAACCTGTTTCTCGATTCAAAGATTCCGTTCGAGGAGCTTTTGAAGGATCTTTCCCTTGGAGAGAACGCCGCGGAAGCCGCCGAGCGATGGCGGAACCTTCCAACGCTCGGCAGGGTGCTCGTGTACGGCGATTACGACGCGGACGGCGTATCGTCGGCTTCCCTCGCCCTGGAGCTCTGCCGGGGAAAGGCCGAACGCGCCCGTTTTTTCATTCCTCATCGCCACGAGCAGGGGTACGGGCTTCACGAATCCGTGCTCGATCAGCTCCTCGACATCGGCTGGGATACGCTCATCGTGGTGGACTGCGGCACGAAGGACGGGGAAATCCTGGAGAAGGTCGCCCGGTCGGGCGTCAATGTTTTCGTCTTTGACCACCACCTTCCCGAAGAAGGAGCTCCCCTTCACGGGGCGGTGGTGAATCCTCATACGGGCGCGCGCCGTTCGGCGCCGGAGGAAAACGAGGCGGGCCGGGCGTTGTGCGCGACAGGGGTACTCTGGGCTTGGGCCTGGAAGTACTCGCTTCTTCCGCGGAAACGCCTCGCGGCGATGATGGATCTCGTCGCGCTCGCCACGATAGCCGACTGTATGCCGTTGACGCAGCTCAACAGAGCGCTTGTCCGCCGCGGTATGGATATTCTCTCGACGGCTCCACGGAAGGGGCTCGCCCGGCTCTTTTCAAGGCTCGGGCTCGCCCGGCCCGGCAGCGTGCTGACTGAGGAGACTCTCTCGATGAAGGTGATCCCCTGCATCAATGCCGCAGGGAGGATGGACTTCGCCGATACGGCGGTGAACGTGCTTCTCGGTTCCCCGAACGTTGATGAATCTGTGGAGACGTTGATATCGCTGAACCGGAAGCGTCAGTCGCTTTCGCTGAAGATATCGAAGGAGGCGGAGCTTGTGCTTTCCGGAGGCGTGAACGTCATTCTCGGCGAATCCTGGCCGGTCGGGGTACTCAGCGGCGTCGCCAGCAGGATATGCGGCTCCACCGGAGTTCCCGTGGCGCTCGCGGCTCCTGTGAACGGCGGCATACGGGGTACGCTCCGGGTCCCCGAGGGCGCCGACGCGGTCGGGGTGCTCTCCTCGCTCTCGTCGAAACTGGAGGCGTGGGGGGGCCACAAGTACGCCGCAGGTTTTTCCGTCTCCAGGGAGAACTGGGACTCCATCCGCCGCGACCTCCAGCAGTCCCTTTCCTCGATGAAGGTCGAGGAGACGTCGGTGACGGCGATTGCGATGGCTCCGGAGGAGATATCCATCGATTCCTGGAAGGAAACGTGCATGCTCGGTCCCTTCGGCAACGGAAACCCGGCCCCGATGTTTTTTCTCGCCCGCAAGGGAAAGGAGCGGATGCTTCCTCTCGGTAAAGACGGCAAGCATATCCAGATCGACGCGGGCGGAATCCGACTTCTCGCCTTTCACGGGGAGAACGAACGGGAGGCGCTCGCCGGAGCGGACGGTTGGGTCTACCGTCCCCGGATCGATTGTTGGCGTGGCGAGGAACGTTTACAGTACGTCGTCGATTACGCTGTCGTATAGAAAGGCGTATCCGGGCGTTTTTCCGAGAGAACGGCTCCTGATGATGAGCGGAGGCAAAAATGGATCCCAGTAAACTGACCGAGAATATTCTGGAAAGCCGAACCCATCCCGAACGTGTGGGAGCGGCGCACGACCAGTATCCCGCAGCCGTGAGCGGCGAGGGTTCCTCTTTGCGCGCCGGGGGAACGGCGGAACTTGACAGAAAAACCTCGGGAAAGTTGCGGGACAGCTACATCGGCCGTATTCCGGAGGAAGAGAGGGCTATATCGGTCAAGTTCGCATGGCACGAACTCTGGTCGAAGGTGATCGCCTATCTCTCCAGAGAAGAGCTGATGCAGCTCGGCGAAGCGCTTGTAATGGCGGGGGCCGCCCACAAGGAACAGCGTCGTTCCACCGGGGATCCGTATATTGTCCACACGATCAACGTCGCCTCCATTCTCGCGGACATGCAGCTCGACAACGTCACGCTGATGGCCGCCCTTCTTCACGACGTTCTCGAGGATACCGACATCACCATGGAGAAGTTGACCGGCGCCTTCGGCGCTCCGGTGGCGATGTTGGTCGACGGGGTAACGAAACTCGGCAAGCTCCCCTTCAAGTCCTTCGAGGATTACCAGGCGGAAAACCTGCGGAAGATGTTCGTCGTGATGGCCAAGGACATCCGCGTGGTGCTCATCAAGCTTGCGGATCGCCTCCACAATATGCGCACCCTGGGAGCCCTCAGGAAGGACAAACAGCAGCGCATCGCTCGCGAGACGCTCGAAATCTACGCGCCGCTTGCGCATCGCCTCGGAATTTATCAGGTGAAACGCGGGCTCGAGGATCTTGCCTTCAAGTACGCCGATCCCGAGATGTACTACGAAATCAGGCGCCGTGTCCGGAAAAAGCTTCCCGAACGGGAGACCGTGGTCAAGAAAGCGCTCGAAGTCTTGACCGCCCGCCTTGAAGAGGAGGGGATCCGCTGCAAGGTAAAGGGGCGCGCGAAGCATTTTTTCAGTATCTACGAGAAGATGAACAGGAAGAAGCTCCCCGTGGAGCAACTCTACGACCTGCTCGCCCTCCGGGTGATGGTGGACGATATCGCCGCTTGCTATACGGTGCTCGGCATCGTCCACACGATATGGAAGCCGATTCCGGGGCAGTTCGACGATTATATAGCCAATCCGAAGTCGAACATGTACCAGTCGCTTCACACTACGGTGGTCGGACCGACCGGGGAACCTCTCGAAGTGCAGATCCGCACCTGGGAGATGAACTCCCTGGCCGAGTACGGCATCGCGGCGCACTGGCGCTACAAAGAGGGAGGCGCCTCCCTCGACGATCTCGACGCGAAGCTGACGTGGATCCGCCAGGCGATCGAGGCGGACCACGACGGCTCGGAACCGTCCGAATTCCTGGAGCGACTGAAGGACGACGTGCTCTCCTCGGACGTCTTCGTTTTCACGCCTCAAGGAGAAGTCGTTTCGCTTCCGAAAGGCTCGACGCCGCTCGACTTCGCCTTTGCCATCCATACCCAGGTGGGGACGCGATGCGTCGGCGCGATGGTGAACAACCGAATCGTCGCTATGGGGTACGAGCTGCAGAACGGCGATATCGTCAAGATCATCACGTCGCCGCAGGGAGCCCCTTCGAGAGATTGGCTCAAGATCGCCCGCAGCAGCAAGGCCAGGAGCAAGATACGCGCCTACTTCCGCGCCCTTGAAAAGACCGAGCGCCTGGAGAAGATGCAGCGCGGCCGGGATCTGCTCGAACGCGAAGTCAAGCGGAGGGGGACTCCCGAGTTCGAAGAGTTCGATGAACTGCTTCCTTTGCTCAACAAGATTGCCCGGGACACGGCGTATTCGAACGGCGAAGAGCTGCTTGCCGCGATAGGCGGCGGCCATCAGAGCGTCTCTCTCGTGGCGCAGCGCCTCGCTGGAAAGACGCAGCCGCAAACTGTTCCAGTGCAATCTCTTCCCCCCGAACCTGAGAAGCATACCTCGTTTTCCGGGAAGAAGGGGGATTCCGATATCGTGGTCGAGGGGGCGGACGGAGTTCAGGTCGTTCTCTCCAACTGCTGCGAGCCGGTTCCCGGAGACCCGATCATCGGGTTTTCCACTCGGACCAGGGGGATCACCGTGCACAGGGTTGATTGTGAAAACGTCAAAAATTCACGCGAAGAACGCCGGGTCAGCGTGTCGTGGGGGATGACGGGTACCCGGAGATTCTCCGCGCGCCTGAAAATAGAAGCGGTGGACAGGGCGGGGCTTTTCGGCGACGTCGCCCAGGCAATAACCGCGGGGGACGGCAGTATGACGGGCATCAAGGCAGGAGTTGTCGGAGGCAATCAGGCGCGGATGAAGCTTGAAGTTCGTGTCCGCGACCTTGAACACTTATATCTTATAGTTGCCAGGCTCAATGCCGTAAAGGGCATGATCCAGGTATCGCGGGGGTGACGCTGTCGTGAGGGCTGTGGTGCAAAGAGTTTCCTCCGCACAGGTTTCTGTGGACGGAGAAACAAAAGGAGCCATCGGAAAAGGGGTGTGCGTCCTGCTCGGCGTTTCCGACGCCGACGGCGAACAGGAGGCGGACTGGATGGCCGAGAAAATTGTCAATCTCCGTATCTTCGAGGATGACGAGGGAAAGATGAACAGGTCGCTGCTCGAAGTCGGCGGCAGCATGCTTGCGGTCTCGCAGTTCACGCTCTACGGAGACTGCCGGAAGGGAAGACGGCCTTCATTTGTCGATGCGGGTGAGCCCGGTCACGCGGATCGAATGTACGAATCGTTCAAGAGCGCGGCGGCCAGGAGGGGCGTCCAGGTGGAGAGCGGCGTATTCCAGGCGCACATGCTTGTGGAGATCGCGAACGACGGTCCGGTAACGCTTATCATCGATCATTGAGTCATACGCTCCGGGCGACGGCGCGGTCCGTCGCCTTTCGCAGAAGAAACCTGCGGTCGTGTGCTGCGCGGCGCCGGAAAGAATGCGCATACCGCATAAAAGGAAGGGATTTGCGATGAAGTACAAACGATTTCCCCTGGGGCCTCTCTGGACCAACTCGTATCTTGTCTGGGACGCTTCGGGAGACGCTTTTCTGGTTGATCCGGCCGGTGATACGGAGGAAATACTTTCGTTCGCACGTGCTCATGGCGTCGTCGTTCGGGCGGTTCTCCTCACCCACGGACATCTTGATCACGTCGGCGGGCTTCCCGAACTCCTTGCGACGATTTCTTTACCGGTCTACATCGGCGCGGGAGACGCGGAGATGCTTCGCTCGCCGGATCAGAACGCGGCGGAATGGATGGGGTATGATTTCAAAGGGGTCAGGGATTTTTTCAGCCTGAAGGATGGCGACCAGCTCTCCGTCGGCGTGATGTCGCTATCGGTGCTGGAGACCCCGGGGCATACGCCCGGATGCGTTTGCTATCGTGTATCGGAGACATCGGATGCTGGAGAAGAGACCATTCTTCTCTCCGGAGACACCCTCTTCGCACGCAGCGTCGGCCGTACGGATCTTCCCGGAGGAAACGGCGAAAGACTGCATGAATCGCTGATTCGCCTGGCGTCGCTTCCGGATACACTCCGAGTGCTTCCCGGCCACGGTCCCGAAACCACTATCGGTGCGGAACGTAGCCATAACCCGTTCTGGCCGGAGGAAAAAGCGTGAAGCTGGCCTCGTTGCCGCGAGAGGAGATGCCGCGTGAGCGGCTTCGCCTTCGCGGCGCCTCATCGCTCTCCGTTCCGGAGCTGCTCGCGGTGTTGCTCAGAACCGGGAGCAGGGGAAAGGACGTCCTTGAGCTTTCGGCGGATGTGCTGAATGAGTTCGGAGGCGCAAAAGGACTGGCGCGGGCTACGGAGGAAGAGATGCTCGGTTTTCACGGACTCGGCGACGCGAAGGCCTGCGTGCTCCTTGCCGCCCTTGAGCTTGGGAAGCGTCTCGAAGCTTCGAGAAAAGATCTTCAGGAGGGCAAGGACTGGCGGCGGAGCCTCGACGAAATCGCCGGAGAGCTGGCATTCGAGGAGCGGGAATATATCTTCGCCATTCACGTCCGGAGCAACGGATCCGTGATTCATGTCGACAGGATTTCCTTCGGAGGAGCCGAGGGGGCCTATCTTGATGTAAAATATCTGTTACGGAGAGCCGTCCGGATGGATTCGTACGGTTTGGTGCTGGTACACAACCATCCCGACGGTTCGCTGCAGCCGAGTCGCGAGGATCGTCTGCTGACTGATTTTGTATCGCGGAGGACGAAGATCCTGGATATACACCTTTTAGGACATTTTGTCGTGGCCAACGGTGAGAGCCATGGTATCGCTCTCCCCGGAGAGCCTTAGAAAGCGGGGACTGAAGCAGGTGTTCAAATTTCTTGCGGGAGTGTTCGGCGGCGACGTCGGTATCGACCTCGGAACTGCCAATATAGTTGTGTACGTCAAAGGACGGGGGGTCGTCATCAACGAACCCTCCGCTGTTGCCATACGGAAGCGCCCCAGAGGAGGAACGACGGAAGTGATCGCCGTCGGACGGGAGGCAAAGGCGATGGCGGGGAAAACGCCCGGAGGAGTCTTCACCATCTGGCCTCTGCAGGACGGCGTCATCGCGAACTTCGAAATGACCGAGGAACTGATCCGTCACTGCCTCAGGAAAGCCAACGGCGGGAAACCGTTCGTCTCTCACCCTCGGGTCGTGATCTCTGTTCCTGCGGAGGTTACGGAGGTCGAGCGGAAGGCGGTTATCGACGCCACGCTCGGCGCCGGGGCCAAGGAGGCGTACGTCATCGAAGAGCCTATCGCGGCGGCGCTCGGCGTAGGGCTGCCGATCCAGGAACCCCGCGGGAGCATGATCCTCGATATCGGCGGGGGGACGAGCGAGGTAGGCGTCCTCTCTCTCGGCGGCATTGTTGTGACCAACTCGCTCCGAGCCGCCGGGAAGGAGATGGACAACGCCATCGTCGCCATGCTTCGCCAGAGGTATGCGCTGCTCATAGGGGATACGACGGCGGAGGAAGTCAAGATCGCCATCGGGTCCGCGCTTCCGCTCGACAAGGAGCTTGAGATGGCCGTCAAGGGGCGTGACCTCGCAGATGGCCTTCCGAAGGCCGACGTCGTCACCTCGGTCGAGGTACGCGAGGCGCTGGAGCCCATTCTGCTGCGCATAGAGGACATGGTGAAGGTTGCGCTCGAACAGACGCCTCCCGAACTGGCCAAGGATATTGTCGACCAGGGGATCTTTCTGTCGGGCGGCGTTTCGCAGCTGCGCGGACTGGCGGAGCGCTTGTCGAAGGCGATGAATACCCCGGTGGTCGTGGCGGAAGACCCGCTCTTCGCGGTAGCTCGCGGCGTAGGAAAAATCTTGGAGAATCTCGGCGACATGAAGAAGGTGCTCCTCTCTGTGGAGAAGGGGTCCAAGTAATCGTCGTATACGGCGGAGATCCTGCTCATGACGGAAAAAAACAGCGAAAGAGAGTGGATACACGGTCTTTTGGCCCTTGCCGCCAGCCTTCTTCTCCTTGCGGCGGCTCCCCGGAGAGAATTTTTCCGAGGGGCTGTTGATTTCGTCGGAGAGATTCTTCGTTACCCCGAGTATCCTGCCGTCTTCATCGAAAGGACGACGAGAGAGTTCTCCGTTTGGTTCGCGGACCGTTACGTGTTGCAGGACCGCTTAAAAACCCTGAAAGAGGAGAATGAGCGTCTGAATCTCGTCTGGTCGATGGAGAATGCCCGCAATCTCCGGAGAGAACTGGACGGTTTTGTCCGCTACGCACGTATCACGCTGCGGGAGCCTCTCTCATGGTGGTCCGAAGTGCGGATCAACAAGGGGGCGCGAGACGGTATTGTTGTGGGAGCTCCCGCGCTGCAAAGCGGATTTCTCGCCGGAAGGGTCAGCAGTGTGGAAGATGATTTTGCGTGGGTCGAGCTGCTCTCGTCCTCGTCTCTGATGATCCCGGTGGTTATCGAGGAGACCCGAGATCTCGGCGTCGTCGCGGGAGATGGAGAAGGAGGAGTCTGGCTGTTGTACGTGCCGGAGAACAGGATGCTTAAAAGCGGGATGCGTGTGAGTACCGCAATGGTCAGTGAAGCCCTTCCCCCGGGGATTCCGTTGGGCCGCCTCGGCGAAGAGCGCCGCGAGACGAGCGGCGGGTATACGGCGTGGCGGATTCTTCCGGGCTCGTCCCTTTCGCAGCTCTACGCGCTCGAAGTTCTTGGCCTGCACGCTCCTTCGCAGGATAAACCGGCCGGGGGGAGGTCCGGTTTATGACCTATCTGCTCGCGTGGTATGCACAGGATTTTTTGTGGGTTTCTCGGCGCCGGGAAGGTTCTCGTCCCGGAGATTTTTTTGCTTACTCTCGTCTTTCTCTCGTTCTTTCGCTCCGAGGACGGAGTACGGGTGATCTGGGCCGCGTTCCTGGGGGGAATTCTCTGGGATTTACGCTGGACCGGTTTTCCGGGTATCAGCTCCTTGATATACGTCATGACATTGATGTCCGTACGATGGATATGGCATTCCCTCCCGATTTCAGGGAGGACGATCACACTCTTCGGTTTCCTCCTTTGGTCCGCGAACATGCCCATAGCGGCTCGGAAGGATTTTCCTGTGGGGGGCGCGGGGGAATTGAAGTGTGGCAGGCGTACCTGCTTTCAGCAGAGTCACGTTGTTCCGTTGGTGCTTCTTGCCTGCGCCGCCTATGCGTGGAGGTTGAAAAACCAGGATGTCCTGACCATCGCCCCGAGATGAACCTGCGCCTAGCCCTGTGGAAGCTGTTTCTCCTGTTTTCTCTTCTTCTGCTCGCGGGAGGGCTTTATTTTTTTCAGATTGTCAACGCCGATGCGTACGTTCGCCTCGCAGCGAACAACCGCCTTCGGTTCATCCGTTTCGCACCGATACGGGGAGAGATTTTCGACAGGAACGGAGTCCCGCTGGCGGCGAACGTCACCACATTCGATATAATGGGGTACCCCGCTTGATATTGAAAAGAAAAACATGGTGGAAAATCTTGCGCTTTTGCTCTCCGCGCCACGGAATTCCGGTATCCGCGGACGACCTTCGGCGGGACGTCAAGCGGCAGTTCTGGGCGCCCTACAGGGTGGTGCGCGTGGTCTCCAACATTACCCTCGCGCAGATGGCGGATCTTGTGGCCGACCCCGAGTTTCCGCGGCAAGTTCTTTCCGATCCCCGTCCTCCGAAGGACCTACCCGGCGGGGAGTATCGCGTCGAACGTCACAGGATTTGTCGGCGAGATCAATGAGAGCGAGCTGCGCCAGATGGAGGGGAAGAGCTACGTCGGGGGGGATCAAATAGGGAAGACGGGAATTGAGAGGGAGTACGAGGAGATTCTTCGCGGAGAACCCGGAGGAGAATCCGTCGAGGTGGATGCCAGAGGTCGCAGGGTGCGGGAGATAGATACCTATCCGGCCGGACGAGGCGAAGATCTCCATCTGACGCTCGACCTCGGGGCGCAGCGTCTTGCCGCCGATCTTCTCAACGGATACCGGGGGGCGCTGATCGTGATGGACGTGCATGAAGGTGACGTTCTTGTGCTGGCCTCGTCGCCGTCGTACGACAACAATCCCCTCTCGTGGGGCGTTTCGGCGAAGGGAGTGGAATGCGCTCCTCTCCGACCCGCAGAAGCCGATGCTCGACAGAAGCATCGCCGGGCTCTATCCCCCGGCGTCGACCTTCAAGATACTTGTTGGACTCGCCGCCCTTGCCGAGAAAGAGATCACGCCGACGACGACTTTCCACTGCGGAGGCTCCTTTACCTTGGGAAACCGTACATTCCGCTGCTGGAGACGTTCGGGGCACGGGACGATGAACCTGACGGGGGCGCTTCAGAACTCGTGCGACGTCTATTTTTATCAGGTTGGCCTGAGGCTGGGGATTACTCGCCTTCTGAAATGGGTTGAGCTTTTCGGATTGGGGAAGCCCACAGGAATCGACCTTCCCGGAGAGGCCGGGGGGGTTGTGGCGGGTCCCGACTGGAAGAAGGCCCGTTTCAAGGAGGGCTGGTATCGAGGCGATACCGTAAATTATTCCATAGGGCAGGGATTTCTGCTGACGACGCCGCTCCAGCTCGCCACAATGTACGCTGTGATCGCCAACGGGGGAAAGCTTGTCCGACCGCGCCTCGCAAACAAACAACCGGTGCAGGCGGCCGAACCTGAACTTGGCGCCCGCGCAGCTGAACGTCATTCGCAAAGGGCTGGATTACGTCGTCCGAAGAGGTACGGCGCAGAGGGCTGGAGGGTTCGGCATCACCGTCGCAGGAAAGACCGGCACCGCCCAGAATGCGCACGGGGACGACCACGCGCTCTTCGTGGGGTACGCTCCGATGGACAACCGCGAAATATGTCGCTGTGGGCTATGCTTGAGGCCGGGCTTCACGGAGGATCCGTGGCCTCGCCCATGGTAGGGGAGATGCTCTCGTATCTCCTCGTTCCAGAATCCAGGATGAAAACTCCGTAAAAGGGGATGATGAAAGCCGTTAGGGCTGTTCGGAAGTATCCCGCTGAACATCCCCCCGGATAAAATATGGAGAAGCGAGCTTGTTTTTACCGAAGGAGGGGGGTACTGTGGCTGAAACTGTGGAATCTCTTGAAAATCCGAAGGATACTGTCGAACGCCGCGGGGTGTCCGAGATTCTTCTGAAAGGAACGGGATACGGTGTACGAATGCTCTTCCCGGAGGAGAAGACGGACGAAGAACTGCTGCAAGAGGCGCTTGCCTTCTCGGGAGAAGCGGCCCGTCTAACCCGCGGTATCGGAGTTGCTCTCGACTTCCAAGGGAGAGCGCTCTCCCGGGCTTTCCTGCTCCGTTTTCTTTCGGAATTTGTTTGGAAGGGGGCTTTCCGCGTTCTTTCGTGGATGTCCTACAATGCGGATACGCTTGAAATCTTTCGCGCATCCGGTTTTTCCACCGGTGAGCCATGTACCTCGAAGAGTGAAAAGAAAGAGAGCGGGGGCGCCTCGCTCGTTCTCATACAGTCTTTGCGCTCCGGACAGAGGGTGGAACACGACGGCGACGTGGTGCTCCTCGGGCACATGAACGAAGGGGCGGAAATCTGCGCCTCGGGAAATGTTTTCGTCCGCGGCAGGCTCAAGGGCGTTGTCCACGCCGGGATGAAGGGCGGCGAGTTCAGCATTTCGGCGGGGCAGTTCGAAGCGAAGCAGCTGCGCCTTGGAGGAAAACTCTGCTCTTCCCTCGGCGCTGATATGATGGAATGGTGGGGAAAGGCCGTTGTGATCACCCTGGAAAACGATTCACTCGTCGTGAGGGAACTGAAGTTATAAGCCCCCGAATATCGCCTTGAAAAGGCGGGTCGGGAGGGAAGGAGAGATCTTGCTGTGGATTCTCGTGTTATCGTGATTACCTCCGGAAAGGGAGGGGGTGGGAAAGACAACCACCACATCGAATCTTTCGGTAGCGCTTGCGCGCTCCGGTCACCGCGTCGTAGCGGTCGACGCCGATATCGGGCTCAGGAACCTCGACGTGGTGATGGGACTTGAGAACAGGGTGGTCTACAACTTTATCGATGTCCTCGAAGGAAATTGCAGGCTGAACCAGGCGCTCGTCAGGGATAAACGCGTCGACAACCTCTTCCTGCTGCCTGCCGCTCAGACCCGTTACGAAGGGACGCTGTGTCCTCCGAGCAGATGGAGGAGTTGTGCAACCTTCTCCGGCAGGAGTTCGAGTATATTTTGATCGACAGTCCGGCGGGAATCGAGAGCGGTTTTCGGAACGCGGCCGTGGGCGCCGACGAGGCGCTTGTTATCGCTACGCCGGAGGTTCCGGCTGTGCGCGACGCCGACAGGATCATCGGTCTTCTCGAATCGATGGGGAAAGCGCCGATTCGCCTGATCGTCAACCGCCTCCGCGCGCAGATGGTCCGCGACGGAGAGATGCTTGACGTGTCCGATGTGCTCGATATACTCGCGATCGAGCTCATAGGGGTCGTCCCGGAGGACGACAGCGTGGTGAAGTCGGCCAACCGCGGCGAGCCGCTTACCTTCTCCGACAGCTCTCCGGCCTCCCTCGCGTTTCAGAGGATTGCCATGCGCTTGACGGGGAAAGAGGTTGCCTTCCGAAACTCGACGAGGAAACGGCAGAGGACTCTTCGCCGGTATCCGCAAGCTCTTCGGGATGAAGAGCTGAGAGGAGAGGGGGGTTGGCGATGGGATTTCTTAAAAAATTCTTCAGTTCCGTCCGGTTCAAAAATCAACAGCAAAAAGAGCGTCTCCAGATCGTACTTATTCACGACCGAGCGGATATCTCCCCCGAGATGCTCGACAATCTCCGGCAGGATATGATCGCGGTGATCACGAGGTACATGGATATCGACACATCCAAGATAGAGATGGACTTCGACCGTGCGGACAGATCCGTGGCGTTCGTGGCGAACATCCCGGTGATTCGCATTAAACGAGGGGTTGCGGCGGCGAGAGAGGGGAGAACGAGGCTAGCGTGTCCCCGCGGAGTATGACGCCGTCGGATGTGGAGACGCCGCGTACGAGGGAGAACATGTAATGGAAGAAAAAAAACTATCTCTTGGCGAGAGTGTCGCAGGCTTGGACAAGGCGCAGCTTTTTTCCGTAGGCGCGCTCTTTCTGCTTGGGGTGCTCTCCATATTCAGCGCCGGAGCCGGTTTCGAGGGGCGGGGAGTCGGATTGCGGTCCGTCAGCTCCTCTGGGGCGTCGTGTCGATGGTGGCTTTTTTGTTCACGCTCAAGATAGGGTACGAAAAATTTCTGCGGGAGGCGTATCTTCTGTACGGCCCTTTCGCTGGTGCTTTTTGTTGAGCGTCATGGTGCTGGGACTCACAGTGAAGGGCTCGCAACGATGGATTGACCTCGGATTTTTCAGGTTTCAACCGACGGAGTTCGTCAAGATCACCCTGGTTCTGGTGCTTGCAAAGCATCTGTGCAGGTACCCCCCCTTGGATTTTTCTCTTTTCTGGGGGGGCTCGCCGTACCCGCGCTTTCAGGGATCCTTGTACTTGTTCAAACCGGACGCCGGAAGTGCAATGGTCTATGGTGTGATCTCCTTTGTTGCAATAATCGTTGCTGGAGCCCCATGGAGGTATCCGGCCGGGCTGCTTGCTCTCTTCACAGCGCTTCTGCCGTTCGGATGGCGTTTTTTACGAGAGTATCAGAAGATGCGGATACGCGTCTTTCTCGATCCGTGGATCGACCCGCTCGGCGCCGGGTACAACGTTATCCAGTCGAGGATAGCCGTTTGGTTCCGGCGGGCTGTTCGGCGCCCGATATATGGAGGGGCTGCAAAGCAAGCTCAAGTTCTTGCCGGAACCCGCATACCGACTTCATCTTTGGCGTCTTCTCGGAGGAATTCGGTGTTTTATCGGTGCGCTGGTGATGCCTTGGACTCTTCGCCCTTCTGTTCTGGCGACTCGTGGACGCCGGGCTGCACAGCAAGGACGGGAGGGCCAAGGTTCTTATCGCCGGATTTCAACCTGGTTCTGGTTTCAGATGCTGCAAAGCATCGGCATGAGCATGGGGCTCCTGCCCATAACGGGGCTTCCCCTTCCGCTCGTCAGTTACGGAGGAAGTTCGCTGCTTTCGTTTTCCGTTGCGCTCGGACTTGCCCAGAGCGTGTACGTTTCGACGCTGAAAGATACTGAGCATCATCACCGCGCCGGAAAAACCGGCGCGGAAACATGAGAAATCCTGGTGTCCGCAGGTGTGTATATCGAGGGAGGAATTGTAATCTATGAAGTGCAGGAACGAATCCGCAACGCCGGAGCAGCGTGCCGTCCCGAACGAAGAAGCCGTTCAGCCGGCTCTCTTCGAGTACAACGACGGGATGTGGCCGCTCCTCTCCAATGTGAAGCGATCCTCCGCTATGCCGGGTGCGAATACGGCGTCATTCCTCCCAAGGACGGGCATTCCATCGTTCGCTTCTGCCTCGCCTTTCCACGACGTGTACGAGATAGGGATGAGCTACCTCGGATTCCAGGATTCTCTACTTTCTCTTGAAGAATCTCCCGTGCGGCGACGCGGACCGTGTCTACTGCCCGTGGACCGACCTTGAGGAAGAGATGCGGGCGCGTGCGACGCAGCTTACCTCCCTTGAAAGCCGCCGTCCTCTCCGTGAGTTCGACGTGGTCGGTTTCACCTTGCAGTATGAATTGAGCTACACGAATGTCCTCACCATGCTCGGACCTGGGGCGTATCCCGCTGCTTTCGGCGGACAGGTGCCGAAGATGACCCGCTCGTCGCTGCTGGAGGCGTTGGCGCGCTCTCCCCGGAACCGCTCGCTCCGTTTATCGACTTCTTCTGCGTCGGTGACGGCGAGGAGCTGCTTCCGGAGGTGATCACGCTTCTTTCCGGCGCCAAGGAAGCTCTCCCGGAGAGAAAAACTTGAGATGCTCTCCGAGATTGAAGGGGGTGTACGTTCCGGCGCTTGTCGAATGCGACGTCGGCGAGGAGATGCGTCAGTTTCCGTCCTGCGGCAGGAAACGCGTTACGATCCCCGTTCGGCGGCGCATCGTCGAATCGCTGGACGAAACCTTTTTTTCCGGAGATGCTCCTTGTGCCGTCAGGAGGAGAATTGTCCACGACCGAGTTGCCGTGGAACTCTTCCGCGGCTGCACCAGGGGCTGCCGTTTCTGCCAGGCGGGCATGGTGACCCGTCCCGTCAGGGAGCGTTCCGTCCGTCCCTCGCTGAGCGGATCGTTTCATTGGTTGAGAAGACGGGGTGGGAGGAGGTCGGCCTTCTTTCCCTCGCATCCTGCGACTACTCCGGCATTGGCGAACTCGTCAGGGAGCTCTCGCCGATGCTTGCGGAAAAGAACGTCAAAACTGAGCTTGCCCGAGCCTCCGGATGGATGCCTTCTCGGTGAATCTTGCCGCGGAGATGGAGTCGATGCGGCGCGGCGGTATCACCTTCGCTCCGGAGGCCGGTACGCAGCGCCTTCGCGACGTCATCAACAAGGGAGTGAGCGAAGAGGACTTCGAGAACTCTCTCCGTACCGCGTTCACTAAAGGGGTGGGACAGAGTGAAGCTCTACTTCATGATGGGGCTGCCCACGGAGACGGACGAGGATCTCGACGGTATCGTGCGCCTGACCGAACGCGCGTACTCCATTGGCAAGGGAATCAAGAAGGAGAGTGCAGGTCGCCGTCTCCGTGGCCGGGTTCGTCCCGAAGCCGCATACTCCGTTCCAGTGGGAAGCACAGCTTTCCGTGGACGAACTGCGGCGGAGAGGACGGTACGTCAAGAACCGGCTCAACGAAGTCGGCCGTGGGAAGATCTCCCTGAAGTACCACGAGCCCGAGCAATCCTTCATGGAGGGAGTCTTCGCCCGCGGCGACAGACGGCTTGCGCCCGTGCTCCTTGCCGCATGGCGGAAAGGAGCGCGCTTCGACGGATGGACCGAGACGTTCTCCTTTTCCCGGTGGATGGAGGCCTTCGAGGAGTCCGGGGTGGATCCGCACGACTATGTCTCCAGAGATCGCTCGCTGGACGAGGGGGCTTCCTTGGGATCACATCTCCGCAGGCGTCACGAAGGAGTTCCTCTGGAGAGAACGAATGCGTTCCCGGGAGGAAATCCTCTCCCCCGACTGCCGCGAGGACGGCAAGTGCGTCGCGTGCGGCGTCGCCTGCCTCGCCTGCGGAGCATGCTTCCCTCCCGCGCAGGAAGGGGGGCGCGCCCCGTGCTTAGAGTTCGCCTGACGTACGCGAAGCGGGGGAGAGCGTGCTTTATTCCGCATTATTGCCATACCGTCCGTCTTCTCCAGAAGCGGGTATCGCGCAGGAATCTCCTTTCAGCTCTCGGAGGGTTTTTCCCCTCGACCGCGCATCAGTCTCGGGCCGGAGCTCCCGGTGGGTGTTCCGGCGCTGAGCGAGCCGCTTGAAGTCCGCTTGCTCTCCTTTTCTACAGACGATCTTCTCAGGTGGGACAGGGCGCTTCCTCCGGGGTTTTTCTTTACCGGGGCGTTCGTTGTGACCGGAGAACCGGGGTCGGCGGAGGCAAAGTCGCTGAACAAGTGGGTGCGAGGCTTCGTCGTGTATCCTCGCTCTCCGGGGGAATCCTGCCGGCGTATCGCCGCTGGAATCGTTCCTGCAGGAGATGAAGGACCAGGGGGACATGCTTGCTTTCGAGCGGGCGGAGCCCTTGGGCTTCAGGTGCATTCTGGAGAACCCGGCGCAAAGAAGCCCCGGGCTTTCTGGTGAAGGCGCTCCAAAAAAGAGGTATCATAGAGGGGTGGCCCGATATCTTCATCCTGAGGGAGGCGGTGGGGCGGCTCGACATGGCGGAAGAAGATGGAAATGGCGCCGTGTGCTTCCGCTGACGCATCCTCTCTCCGCGGAGTTCGATCGGACGCTGAAAAGGTTGTAACCGGGGAATCCGTAGTATCCGAGTGAGATTTTCCGGAGTATAGATAAAGAAATCAGCGGGAATCTTCTCCTGTCTCATGAAAACGAGAAGGAGAAGCGTTCTGTTGTACATTTTTTTCCGAAAAGAGGAGGGAGTTGCGTTTGTCTGAGAATGCGGAGGCCAGAAGCGAGCGTGCGGAAGTGCACGACGCTGTGATACCGCCGTACTGAAGCGAGGGAAGACGTTCGATCCGCAGGAAGGAAAGTCCGTTTCGCGGGGAGCGTCCACCGCCGGAAACGCGACAGGAAGATTATCGCGAACTGTATAGACCCCGAGGAAACGCGGGTGGCCATTATCGAGGACGGTCGCTTGGCGGACCTGTTCGTTGAGCGTATGTGGGAACGTCAGAAGGCGGGAGAGATCTACAAGGCCAGGGTCGAGAGCGTGCTTCCCGGTATTCACGCATCCTTCGTCAACCTTGGCGACGGGGAGAACGCCTTTCTGTACCTCAACGACGCCAGGGGGGCTCGATCTCCAACCGAACAAAGAGCTTCTCGTCCAGGTGACAAAGACCGCCAGGAAGAACAAGGGAGCGCGTGTGTGACCTCGAGAATCTCCCTCCCCGGTCGCTACGTCGTGCTCGTTCCCGGCGGACAGGAGTCCGGAGTCTCCAAGCGGATCGTCGACGAGAACGAGCGAAAACGCCTGAAGGCGATCGCCCGCGAGCTTCGCGGCGACTACGGGGATTATCGTTCCGGACAGCAGCGGAAGGGCGTGGACGATGAATCGCTCGCCCACGGACGTGGAGACGCTGCTTGCCCTGTGGCGCGAGATAGAGCATACGGGACGGACCCAGAGCGCGCCCTGCCTTCTCTACAGGGATCTCGGTCTCCTGGGGGAGAGTTTTGCGGGACGAGCTCACCGAACAGGTCTCGGAGATCATCGTGGACGGCCCGGAAGAGTTTGAAAATGTCAGCGGGCACCTGTCGAGCCTCTGCGGAGGCGAACCCCCGGAGCTTTCGCTGTACAAGGGGACGATTCCGCTTTTCGAGCACTACGGAGTGGAGAAGGAGATCGACGCTGCTCTTGAACGCAAAGTCTGGCTCAAATCGGGCGCCTACCTGATCATCGACCACACAGAGGGCGCTTACCGTCATCGACGTCAACACAGGAAAATATATCGGAAAGACGGATCTTCGTCATACCGTCCTGGAGACCAACCTCGAAGCTGCGTCGGAAATTGCGCGTCAGCTCAGACTCCGGGCTATCGGCGGTATCGTCGTCATCGACTTCATCGACATGGACTTTGAAGAGGACCGTTCCCGCCTGCTCCGGAGGCTTGAGGAAGTCTTCCAGCCCGG
>CAXXRY010000011.1:0-21404 GCA_963668335.2 Aminobacteriaceae bacterium
CGAAGACGATCTTCAAAATGGCGGGCGTGAGCGCCGCAACAACCCAAAAATAGATATACCGTATGGAAAGGAGGAAAGCCCATGCCTAACAGAGGGGGCAAAGATGTTCGTACGTATCCGGCAATCTTCTCTCGAAACGGAAGTACTGTTTCGGTCGAGTTCCCGGACCTTCCCGGCTGCGTCACCTTCGGAAAAACCGAAGAAGAGGCGATCTCCAGAGCCAAGGAGGCCCTCGAAGGATTCTTGTACTACTCGGAACAGGACGGCGACGTTGTTTCTGCGCCCACTCCCTTCGACAAGCTGGTCGTGAAAAAAAAGGGAGGCTGTCGTGCTCGTAACGGTCCGCATGGATATCGTTCGGGAGGAAGAGGCGAATAAGAGTATCACAAAAGAGCGTCACCATCCCTAACTGGCTCAACAAGCTGGGGATAGAGGCGAATATCAATTTCTCCGGCGCCCTTCAGGATGCGCTGAAAGAACGACCTCGGTGTGTGAGCGGCTCGAGGGACCTAGCTCGCGACGCTTAAAAAAAAGGTTTCAGATCAACGACGAGCGATGAGCGCGATGCTCGTGGCCGATGAGAAAGGCAGGTGGACACTATGAATCGTCCGAACTTTTATAACTATCCGGCGGTCTTCTCTCCCGACGGGAACGGATGGACCGTCCGTTTCCCGGACCTCGACAACTGCTTCACATCGGCGAACACCGTCGAAGAGAGCAATTGTCGAGGCTCAGGCCATCCTCGAAGACTGCATGTACTTCTTCCGCGAGGCGCAAAAGGATGAAATCCCGCTTCCGAAGTCTCCGGAGCGTGTTCTTCTTCCCGACGAGGGAGGCTTCGTTCAGTCCGTCGTGGCGGTGATGCCCCCGGTCCGCCGCGCGTGGAGCCGAAAGGGCCGTCAAGAAGACGCTGACGATCCCCGCATGGATGGAAGAGGAACTCAAGAAACGGGAAGACGTCAACGTCTCCTTCATTCTTCAGGAGGCGCTGAAGGAGAAGCTGGACATCAAAGAACCCGTATAGTTATAAACGGCTCACATTCTTGATTGGGCCGTCCTGCCCGACGCGCAGAGGAGCTTTTCGCGGTCGGGGAGCGAGACGCCTTCCTTGAGCACGTATTCCAGGCCCTCAAGAGTGTAGTTCAGCACGAGTTCGCGGGGGAAGTTCGTCTCTTCGAGCAGCTCCTCGCAGAGCGCCAGGTCGCCGACGTCGAAGGCGATGTGGGAGTCGCTGTTCATGACGACTCGGGCGTCGTGGATGCGGCAGGCGTTCAGCAGGCTGATAGCGTTCTTGCGTCCGTTCACACCGGCCCGTGCTCGGGCGGAAGCTGGAGTTGTTCAGCTCCAGCGCTACATGTTCCTTCGCGGCCGCGGCGGCGAGTTCCGTGTAGTCGAGCGGGTAGCGGTCGTCGTCGGGGTGGCCGATGATTGTCACGAAGGGGCGCTGCATCGCGCCGACGAGGGCGCGGGTGTTCTCCTCCCTCGTCCCCGACGAGATGAATGGGGGGGTGCAGGACTGGCGATGACGTAGTCCAGCCGCGAGGCCAGCGACGCGTCCACGTCGACGGCGCCGTTGAAGTCGAGAATGTTGGCCTCGATGCCGCGGTAGATGCGGACGCCCATGATGGTGTCGGGGATGATTTTGAAGTTCATGAAGTACATGGGGTCGGGCGCGCCCGACATCGTCGGGGCGTGCTCGGAAAAACCCATCGCGGCGAGCCCGCGTTCGCTCGCGGCTTCTATGTTCTCCATCAGCGTGCTGTAGGCGTGCCCGCTGGCCAGTGTATGCGTGTGCAGGTCAAAAAGCGGTTGCATATGATCTCCCTTTTCTTTTTTATACATGCCGGTGCGTTTCGGCGGTCTCTCCCGAAGGTGGGACGGGCGCTCGCTCCCCGGCGGTGCGGTCCATGTGCGCCGGTCTGTTGTACACCATGAAGGCCTCCCTGTCCAGTCCGTCCTCTCGCCCCTCCCGGACGGTTCCCTCGAAGGCGAGGCGGACGGCGTCTCCGGGGCGGTAGTCCTCGAAGGCGTCGGCGTAGACGGTGAAGATGGCCCCCTGGCAGCGTATAGAGTAGTGAATCTCCCTGCCGTTGTACTGCTTGTTGGCGATCTTTCCCTCCAATCCCCGTCCTCGGGCGGCGATGCGGAGCTGCTCGGGGCGGACCGGATAGACGCCCATTCCCCTGAAGACTTCGGGAACGGCCGCGCCGTCGAAGAGCAGCGACGGATCCTCCTGTACGGCAAACCGGTCCCCCGTCCATGTCCCCTTGACGAAGTTGCATTTGCTGACGAACCCGGCTGCGAAGGGCGTCTGCGGATGGAGGTAGACCTCCCTCGGAGTTCCCGCCTGTTCGATGCGTCCGTCCTTCATGATGACGAGTCGATCTGCCATCGCGAGCGCCTCCCCCTGGTCGTGGGTGACGTAGACGACGGTCGCGCCGGTGAGCCTGTGGATGTCCTGAATTTCTCGGCGCATCTCGATCCGCAGCTCCTGGTCGAGAGCGCTCAGCGGTTCGTCCATCAGCAGGATGGAGGGCTTGGAGACGATGGCGCGGGCCAGGGAGACGCGCTGCCGCTGGCCTCCGGAAAGCTCGCCGGGCAAACGGTGCTGCAGCGACGTCAGCCCCGTCGCTTCCAGGGTCCGTTCCACCGCTTCCCGCTTCTCCCGTTCACTCGTCCCCTTGTGGCGGGGACTCTTCAGGGGAAACTCGACGTGGCGGCGCACCGTCATATGCGGCCAGAGCGCGAACGACTGGAAGACCATCCCGAGGTCGCGTCGCTCGACGGGCACGTGGACGAGGGGCGAGGAGTAGACGTCGTCGCCGAAAGTCACAGTGCCTTCCGTCGGCCGGAGGAAGCCGCCGAGTATGCGGAGCAGGGTCGTCTTGCCGCAGCCGCTCGGACCGAGGACCGCGACGAACTCCGATTCCCCTATTTCGAGCCGTATGTCATCGAGCGCCCGCGTCCGGCCGAACCAGTGGGATACGCGCTCCAGCTTCAGTCGTTTCATTCTTTTTCTCCTTTTGCCGCTCGAATAGTTTTTTGTATGCCAGCGCGGCGCCGTAGCCCCCCAGCACGAGGAGCACGACGACGGCGGACATCGCCGCCGCGAGGCTGTAATCACCCCGCCTGCTGGAAATTGAAGACGGTCAACCCGATGGTCTTCGTCCCCGCGGCCGAAAGAATGGAGGAGAGCGTCAGCTCGGTCATCGCCGGGATGAAGACGAGAAACGCGCTCCGCCAGCACGGGTTTGGCCAGCAGCGGGATCAGGATTTTCAGCCAGACGGCGAGCGCGCCGCTCCCTCCGGCTCTGGCCGCCTCCTCGAGCGCGGGCTCCACGGTGAGCATCGCGTTCACGCTCCCCTTGATCTGGAGCACGAGGTAGCGGGTGACGTAGGCGACCGCCAGGATGCCGATGGTCCCGTAGATGCGAGGGCGCACCCCGGGAATCGGCTCCACCCAGTGGAAGATCATCGAGAGAGCCAGCACGATGCCGGGGATGGCGTACGCGAGGGAGGCGCTCTTTTCGAGCACCTTCACAGCGCCGCTTTTCTTGCGGACCTTGAGGTAGGCGGCCGCCGTCCCGACGACGATGCAGACGGCGCACGTCACCGAGGCCAGCAGCAGGCTGTTCCGTACGGCGTGGAGCACCCCGGTGTTGGTCAGCAGCGCGCGAAAATTCTCCATCGTGAGGTTGTCCGCAGCGTACCCCAGGCCGTACCGCTTCTGCATCGCGCTGAGCGCCATGAAGAGCAGCGGGACGATGTTGAACGCGAAGAGCCCGCCCAGCAGCGACCATTCGACCGCGGCGCGGACCCTTCGGCGGCAGCTCTATGCGCGTCGAGGCGTCCTCTCCCACGCTCTCCAGGCCGGGGCTCCGCTTGACGAAGAAGCCTTCGAGGAGCGTGCCGCCGACGGCGAGGAGGGGAGAGCAGCACCGAGAGCACCGCCGCGTCGGAGAAGGAGGAGGGGCCGAAGCCGATCGCCTTCTCGTAGATGTAGGTGCTCAGCACCGGTATGCCCGAGGAGATGCCGAGGAAGGCCGGGATGGAAAAGTTGTCGATGGTGGCCAGGAAGGAGAGCATCGCGCCGCTCGCCACGGCGGGGCGCGGCAAGCGCGAGGTTGATTCGGAGCATGGTCTGGCGGCGCGTGTACCCTGCGGCCATCGAGGCCCAATCGAGGTCGACGGGGATGCGCCGCAGCATGGCCTTCACGATCATATAGACGATGGGCGTCGCGCACATGCCATGGGCGAAGATGATGCCGCCCATGGAGTAGAGATTGACGGCGGGGAGCCCCCGCGGAGGTCAGCCACGTGTTGATCGCGCCGTTTCCCGAGAGCAGCCCCGTCCAGGAGAGCGTGATGATGTACGAGGGGATGATGAAGGGGAGCAGGATCAGCACCTCGGCAAGACGACGCCGCTTCAGGTTCGCGTAGGCGACGAGGAACGCGAAGCCGCCGCCGAAGAGTACGGAAAACGCCGTGGCGCTCGTCCCGATGATCGCCGTGTTCCTGATGGCCAGCAACGTCCGCTCCTCGGCGAGGAGGCGGATATAGTGCGACGCGGTCGTACCCGGACTCCCCGGCGAAGCTCATCAGCAGCAGACGAAGCAGCGGCGCTATAAAAAAGAGGAAGACCGCGCCGTAGAAAGTTGCCTTTAGGGCGCGGCTTCCGAAAGTGTGTGCAAATTGCCGTACGCGCACCGTTCTCCCCGGTTTCTACTGGAACATGGCGCTGAATCGCGCCTTTTCGGCCTCACGCGCCTCTTTCAGCACGGCGATGTCGTAGACCATGCTCTTGATTTCGCGCACCGATTTCAGCCCTTCGGGGGCCTCGACGCCCTCCTTGACGGGAGTGTACCCCATCTCGGCCGCCACCTTCTGCCCCTCGGCGGAGAGGACGAAGTCGACGAAGGCCTTCGCCAGTTCGGGAACTTCCGTTGTCTTCAGGATGCCGATCGGCTCGGTGACCGCTGGAGAACCTTCGAGCGGATAGACGAATTCCACCGGTGCGCCGTCGCGTTTCGAGCGGACGGTAATAAAGTCGACAACGATCCCGCAGGCCTTCTCGCCCGCCACCACAGCGGTGAGGATGGCGCCGTTTCCCTTCTCGATGCGGACGTTGTTCGCCTTCAGTCCCTCGTAGAACTCCCAGCCGAGCCCCTCGGTACGGGTCATCACGCCGAGGTTGTACGCAGCCGCGCCGGAGTAGAGCGGGCTGGGCATGATGATCCTGTCCTTATACTCGCTTTTCGCCAGGTCGGCGAAGGAGACCGGAGGTTTCTTTCACTTTCGTGGTGTTGTAGATAACGCCCGTGCTTATGATCTTCGTCCCCGCGTAGGTGCGGTCTTTATCCAGGTACTCCTCCGGGATGCCCTTCGTCTCGGGGGAGTCGTACGGGAGGAGCATGCCGTCCTCCTTGAGGCTCTCGAAGGTGACGCTGTCCGCCACAAGCAAGCACGTCCGCCAGCACCGACTGTACCGCATGCTCCGCACGGACCTTGCTGACGACCTCCTCGGTTCCCGAGCGGAAGACGTCCACCGCGACGTCCGGATTCCGCTCGTTGAAAGCCGCGATGAGCTTGGTCACGTCGCGCTCGGGCTGCGAGGTGTACAGGGTAAGCCGTCCTTCGAGCGGAGCAATCTCCGACGCGAAGGCCGTTCCAGCGGCGCACGATGCGACGAGGGCCGTCATCAGCGCGCAGACTACGATTCGTTTCAGATTCATTCAGTTCTCCTCCTTGCGTGTAGGTCCGCGTTCCGCGGCCCGTTCAGCCGCCTCCCCCCCCGACCGGCGACGTCGGGTCGAGGCGAAGGCGATCCCGCAAAGTATACGGCGCAACCGTAACAAAAGCGTTGCGCGGGTGTACCCGCAACGCAACATTATACTGCATGCTGCGGGGAAAATCGTCCAGGCGGCACGGCGAAGAGCGACCCCGTCCGCATGGCGGAACGCCGTCTTACGTCTTCGGCGTCGCGGATTCCATTCCTCGTTTCAACGCGAGCCGGTTCATTTCGAGCAGTTCGGGGCGCTTCCCCAGTTTCTCCTCGATGGCGTCGAGCATCTGCCGCTCGGTGAGGACGCCGCTCAGCGCGATGTACGCGCCGATGACGACGATGTTCGCCACTTTCGGAGAGCCGATCTCGCGCGCGATGTCGTCGGCCGGAATCTCGGCGAGCTTCACATCCTCCCGCCCTCCGGTCCAGCGGCAAAGCGAACTGTTGAGCAGGACGAGCCCCCCCCGGACGGACTGAACCGAGGAAGCGTTCCAGCGACGGTTGGTTCAGCGCGATCTAGCGTATCGACGTAACGCGACTCCGGAGCGCCGATATCCGTGTTGGCGAGGGTCACTGTGCAGTTCGCGGTGCCGCCGCGCTGTTCGGGGCCGTATTTCGGCAGGAAGAGCGCGTTCCCGCCCGCTTTGCAGGAGGCATACCCCAGCATCTGGCCGATGGACATCACTCCCTGGCCGCCGAAGCCCGCGATGGTAATCTTCTTCTCCATGATCAGTCCTCCCTGTCCCTGAAGACGCCCAGCGGGAAGGCCTTCATGGTGTTCTCCCGCATCCAGTCCAGGCACTCCAGCGGCGAAAGCCCCCAGTTCGTCGGGCAGTTCGAGAGCAGTTCGACAAAGGTGAAGCCCTTCCCTGCACGCTGCAGCTCGAAGGATTTCCGGAGACCCTTCTTCGCCTGAATCACATTCGCCGGGCAAGTCCGAGCGAGAAGCGCGCTATGTAGCGCGGCGCGCGGAGCTGCGACAGAATTTCGCACATCATCATCGGATAGCCCGTCTCGGCGGGGTTGGCGCCCCCCCCGGCGTCGTGGTCGACTTCTGGCCGACGAGCGTCGTCGGGGCCATCTGGCCGCCCGTCATGCCGTAGGTGCTGTTGTTGATGAAGATAACGGTGAAGTTCTCTCCCCGGTTCGCGGCGTGCATGATCTCCGCGAGGCCGATGGCGGCGAGGTCGCCGTCCCCCTGGTAGGAAAAGACGAGTTTCTCCGGAGCGGAGCGCTTCACGCCCGTGGCTACGGCGGGAGTCCGTCCGTGAGGCGAGACGACGATATCCGTGTTGAAGTGGAACATCCCCAGCGTGCCGCAGCCGACGGGAAGCACCGCGACGGTGTCGGCGCGCGCGTCCAGCTCGTCGATCAGTTCGGCGATCAGGCGGGTGGCCACGCCGTGCAGACAGCCGGGGCAGTAGCCGGTCGCCCTGTTGGTCAAAGATTTCGGGCGTTCATAGAGCGCATCCATCCTACTTCCCCTCCTCTTCGATGATCCGCAGCAACGCGTCCTCGATGTCCTCGTTCGTCAGCACCACGCCCCCCGAGCGCCCGCAGGAATGTACGGGAAGTGCGTCGCTCACGCCGAGGCGTATGTCGTCCTTCATCTGAACCGGAAGCGTCATCTCCGTGTCCAGAATGAAGCGGACGCGGCTCTTGTCCAGCCGCTTCAGCGCATCGTACGGAAAGGGGTAGAGGGAGATCGGGGCGAAGCATTCCCGCCTTTACGCCCTTTTCGCGCAGAGAGCCTATCGCGGTGCGGGCCGCGCGGGCCGCGGTACCGTAGGCGACAATCACGCATTCGGCGTCGCCGAGCATATACTCTTTCGGCCATGACTTCGTCGCGCGCCCAGGTGTCGTACATCTCGCCGAAGTGGATATTCAGCAGCTCCTGGCGGTCGGGTTCCAGCAAACAGGAAGTGACCACGTCGACATCGGTTCCGGAGGGGTTATAGTAACGCGCCCCCCAGCCGGTGTACGCGTTCTTCACGGGCTCCTTCGCCTCGGGGAGCGTTACCGGCTCCTTCATCGAGCCGATCCAGCCATCCATCAGAACGACTGTCGGGTTCTGGTACTTCGCGGCGAGGCCGAAGGCCTTGTATGTGAGGTCGATCGCCTCCTGCACCGTACTCGGTGCGAGGACGAGCACGCGGAATCCGCCGTGCCCCATCGCCTTTTGTGGCGTGGAGATAGTCCGACTGCGCCGCCTGGATGGTGCCGAGTCCGGGCCCTCCGCGCATCACGTTGGACGATGACGGCCGGCAGCTGCGCCCCTGCGAGCGTGGAGATTCCCTCGGCCTTCAGGCTGATCCCCGGTCCCGAGGAAGAGGTCATGGCGAGCTTCCCCATGGCCGCCGCGCCGTAGACCATGCAGACGGAGGCCGTTTCGCTCTCTCCCTGCAGGAAGACCCCGCCGACCTGCGGCATCCGCCGCGCCATGTACTCCGGGATCTCGTTCTGGGGCGTGATCGGGTAGCCTGCGAAAAAGCGGCACCCGGCAAGGATTGCAGCCTCGGCGACGGCTTCGTTTCCCTTCAGAAATTTCTTTTCCATAGTCTCAATCCTTTCGTGTGGCGGGTTGTGGGGAGCGTGCTTCCGTTCCCGTCATTTCGTGAGCGCGATGGCGCCCTCGGGACACATAACCGCGCATACGGAGCAGCCGACGCAGTGTTCGGGGTGCGCCGCGACGACCGCCCGGTATCCTTTGGAATTGGTTTCCGGCCCGATTTCCAGTACGTCCCGTTTGCAAACGTCGATACAGAGGCCGCAGGACTTGCAGAACTCGGCGTTGATGGTGATTTTCACCGTTGTTTCACCTCCCTTCCGTCAAGGTGAAGGGCGATTCCCGAGACGGGACAGTCGACGAGAGGACGCACCGATTCCAGAAGAGGGAGGCGGACGCAGAGACGGTCGAACGGCGCATCGAGCCGCTCCAGCAGAGGGAGCAGCCTGCGGTGTCCTTTAAGAACGTCGTCGAGCGTCGTCTCCCGCCCCAGGTTCGGATTGCTCACCACGCGCGGAGCGGGGATGCGGGCGAGGCGACGATGTGTTCCATGTCCTCCCGGATGCTCTGTTCGTCGGAAAATGGGCGGTAGACGTTGATCACGTAGAAAAGCGGCGGCGTCGGCTTCGCGCAGGGCGGCGAGTTGTCCGAGCGGACGCGCTCCGGCGAGGTTGCCGCCCACGTCGAGGATGCAGCGGCAGTCGGGGTTTCGCAGGAAGTCGGCGACGGCGTCGGGGATGATCGGGGAGTCGAGGAATTGGGCCCCGAGTGGAAGACGACGCCGGAGCGCTCCAATAGTTCGCGGCAGGTCCGGGAGCGGAAGAGCGGCTTCGTCTGGTCCATGTCGAAGAAGTGAACGGCGGGCCGCTCTCTTTTGCCGCTTGCAGCGCCGTGTTGATGGAGATCTCCGACTTTCCTCCGCCGGAAGGACCAAGAAAGACCGCGTTGCGCACGCCATCGCCTCCTAGATAAAAGTCAAAATATTTTATATTTATACATAAACTGTGAAATCAAGACGGTTCAAAAACGATGCTAATACCCCCGTCCGCATTTGTCAATGCTCACGTTTTCATGCGTATTCACAGTGTGCGGAGAGTCTTGAGACATGCCTTATGAAAAGGGAGCATGCTGAAAAAACTTGCGAGCTTTTTAAATGCCCGATATTTCTTTAGTGAATAAATTCTTCATCCATCTGCTTGTACATTGCGCTTCATGCTATAATTCTCAAAAAGAGTTCTTGGATGAGAGAACTCCATATTAGGGAGGGCTACTTCCGTGGAAAAAAAATACACAGCGCTTCTCTGCGACGATTCCGCAGTAGTGCGAAAAATGTTGCGTCATATATTAAATGAAAGCCCTGTGGGAACGGTCTTTGAAGCCACCGACGGGAATCAGGCGGTGGAGATGTATCGTCAACACCGTCCGGACATCGTCTTCATGGACATCGTTATGCCCGAAAGACAGGTATCCAGGCGCTTTCCGAGATACGTGCGCACGACCCCCGTCGGCGCGAGTGATCATGGCTTCCTCCACGGGAACAAGCAAGAACTTAAAAGCGGCCATCGACTCCGGCGCGGTGGATTTCATACAAAAACCGTTCGAGCGGGAGGCCGTGCTCAAACTGATACGCCGTATTCTGGAAGGGGAGTGGGAGTAGTGTTCTCAAGACTTTTCGGACAGTTTCTTCTCCAGGAGGGGTTCGTCACGCCCAGCACTCTTTCGGACGCCCTGGGACGACTCGGTGAGGTGCGTCCGCTTTTTGGGATGCTCGCGCTTGCGCAGGGGTACATGAGCCCGGACCAGGTCGTCGAGATCAACGAGATGCAGAAGAAGGTCGACCGCCGCTTCGGCGAACTCGCCATCGAGAGAGGGTATCTCTCCGTCGATCAGCTTTGAATCCATCATCTCCGCACAGAAGAGCGAACACGTGCTCCTCGGGCAGATTCTCGTCCAGGACGGAATACTGTCGCACGACGGCTTCCTCCTTGTGCTTGAAAAGTATCGCAAGAACGCCGGTCTCTCGGAGGAGGGGTACGAGGCTGTCAAGGCGAACGACGTCGAAGGCGTGGTCTCCTCCATTCTCGTAGGGCAGCCGGGAGCGGGCAAGGCTGTTGTCAGGAGCTGGGCTACAGTCTTTATGCGGAGCATCATCCGTTTCATCGACCCCGGCGCCGCGATCGACCCGTTGGCCGAAGAGCAGTACAAGAATTTGCGCGGATTCGTCCAGCGCATGAAGGGCGACCATCGCGTGACGGTCTTCATCGCCGCAGAAGACGAAGTCTTCGTCGATCTCGCACGCCGTTTTACCGATTTTGAAATAGACTCGTTCGACGAGATGGCGTCGGCGGCGGTCGGCGAATTTTTGAACCTCGCCAACGGTCTGTTCACTGTGAACTGTTCCGACGAAGGGACCGAGCTGGATATGCTCCCCCAGGAACACGTCGAAAGTATCGCGTCGCTCCCGCTCGGACGACCCGACGCGCTCCTTCCGCTCCTGCTTCCCAAGGGAATTCTCTGGGCGGGGTTCTGCCCCGGTCTCTCTCGGTAGCGCGCTCTCCGCGCACTGCACGCTCAGACGGCGTCTCCTCCCTCCGCGGCGGGGCGCCGTTTTTCTTTCCCGTCGATTTATTCCTGAGACTCTGGACGAAATCCTCTTTTGACGGTACCCTGAAAAAGCAGAAAGGAGGTGGAATAATGGGCAAACTGACAGGCAAGAAACTGCTTCTCCTCGGTGAGCGGGACGGCGTCCCCGGACCCGCCATGGAGGCATGTCTGAAGGCGAGCGGCGCTTCCATCGAATTCTCCGTGACGGAGTGCTTCGTCTGAACCGCCGCGGGAGCGATGGACCTGCAGAATCAGCAGCGTATCAAGGACGCTGCCGAGAAGTTCGGAGCTGAAAACGTTGTCGTCATACTCGGTTCCTCCGACGCAGAAGGCGCGGAGATCTACGCCGAGACCGTGAGCAACGGCGATCCGACCTATGCAGGCCCTCTCGCGGGAGTCTCGTTGGGACTCCCCGTGTACCATATATTCGACGGCGACATTCGCAATGAATGCGATTCTGCCGCTTGGGAAGAGCAGATCAGCATGATGGAGATGGTTCTCGACCCCGACGCCCTTGCGGCGGCCGTGAAAGGCATTCGGGACCAGTTCAGCACACACTCGTTGTAAAGAGCATGAAGCGGCCCCCGGAGGAAAACCGCCCGGGGGCCGCGCGTTTTTTCTTCCAGCAGTATTGCGTATGAAGCCTATCGCTTGTATTGTTCGCCTTTAGTTGATGTGATATCATGCGCTTGCAATATAGAAATATGGTAATAATACAGAATGCTGAAATTGAATAATTTGATGAGTTTAATTCGATGAATATGGTGATAATGCGCTTTAAATTGTAATAATCAGGTTTTTTGTTTCCGCTTTAAAGCTTCCGATTCCGGAGGAGAGATTTCGTGATGTTCACGTCGCTCAAGTTCAGAATGAATGCCGGATTTATGAGTATTATTTTCGTTTCCGTTCTTCTCGTCGGTCTTGCGGCAAGCATGTATTCCGCAAAAGAATCACTGCGGAATTTCGAGCGTCACGCCCGGCGGCAAATGAGCACCCTCACCGCGATGACCGAGTTTTTTTACGACGAAGTGCGCAATGATATCGACCAGTTTGCAGGCTCTCCTCTTGCTCTTGTAAGAGAGGCGGATCCCGATATGCGGGGGTGTGTGCTCTCCGGCAAGAAAATCGAAACGCTCTCTTCGGGCGACGGCGGGGCTGAACGGGAAATCTACGGACTATTCGAGCAGTATGCGATGTACCACCCCGGAACGCTTCGTGTGTGCATGGCGACCGAGGACGCGGGGTATGTGCAATGGCCCGAAGCGGACGTCGCGGATGATTTCGATCCACGGTCGCAGCAGTGGTACGCAAAGGGGATGCGCGCGGCGGGGAGAGTCGTTGAAATGGAGCCGTATCTTGAGTTGTCCACCGGGGAAATCGTGGTACGGTTCGTTCGGAGTTTTAAAAACATGGACGGAGATTCTCATGGCGTTGTAGCGATCGACATCTCCATGCGCAGGCTGGCGATACTGCTCTCCAGAAAGGTGATCGACGAGAGCGGCCGGGTCATGATGATTCATAAATCCGGTATCGCACTGACGGATCTCGCGTTTCCGGAAAGCGATTTGAAAAACGTCTCCGAACTCGGCATAGAAGGATTCGAACGGATGTTCGAGCCGAACGCGCTCTTCAGCGCGACGATCGACGGTGAAACGCATATTCTGAGCAGCGTACGTTCCGACGCTACAGGATGGATCTTCGCCGCAGTGGCCCGGGAGAGGGATGTGTTGAGCGCGACCCGCGCCATTCAAAAGATGCTGTTGCTGATCTCGATAGGCGTCGGGCTCGTGAGCGTCATTCTGATCATCATCTTTTCCTCGGTGCTCACGGAAATCGTCAGGACACAGGAGGCGCACATACGCGAGAGCGAGATGCGGCACAGGATCATCTTCGAAAAGTCCCCGCTGGGAATGATCCGTTTCAGCGACGACGGCGAAATTCTGGACTGCAACGACAAGTTCGTCGAGCTTATGGGCTCCACCCGGGAGCAACTGATCGGTTTCAACACGGCTCGCCGGAGTTCGCCGGAGATGCGGGAAAAGATACGCATCGCGCTTGAGGGGGAGCCTTCGGTGTACGAGAATGAATACACGTCGGTTAACGGAGGCAGGATGCTCTATCTCCGGGTCGTGTTCAATCCGATCGAGCCGGGCAAAAAACCCACTGGCGTCATCGCCACGCTCGAAGATATCACCGAGGCGAAAAAAGCGGAAGCCGCGCTGCGGGAGAGCGAGATGCGCCACAGAATCATCTTCGAGAAATCCCCGTTGGGGTTGGCGCGCTTCGACCGCGAGGGCGTGATCACGGACTGCAACCAGAGGTATATGGAGATCATGGGCGCGACGCGGGAGACGTTGATCGGTTTCGACGCCCTTCGCCGGTGTACGCCGGAGATGCGCGAAAGAATCGGGGCCGCGCTCGCGGGAGAACCCTCAGTCTACGAAGGGGAGTTTACGTCCGTCACGGGGGGCAGAACGTTCTTCATGCGCGCCGCGTTCAATCCGCTTGAATCGGGGAGGCCCTCATCCGGCGTGATCGCGACCGTGGAGGACATTACGGAGCGGAAGACTATCGAGCGGGAGGTGCGCGCCAACCTCGAAGAGCTGGAGCGCTTCAGCCGTCTCGTGGTCGGGCGCGAGGAGCGCATGATGCAACTCAAGCAGGAAGTGAACGACTTCCTGATCGCACAGGGGGAGGACCCGAAATACAAGATCGTGGAGTAGCCGGCGCGCTTTGAAGAGTTTCGTTGCGGAGGAGGAGATCGGCATGTTCAAGGAAGAAAGAAGCGAGCAGATGTTCCACTGGGGGATGATAGGCGACATCGGCGAAGGACGTCCGAACCTCGGCAACCAGATGGATCTGAGCGTCTACCGACTGATGCAGTTCACCCTCCGCGACGTCATGATCCAGCGGTACGGGGTCGAGGCCGCCGACGATATTTTCCGCAAGGCCGGCGAGATGGCGGGGCGCGAGTTCTGCAAAGCGTTCATCGACAAGACGTGGGATTTCAACACTTTCGTCAAGCGTACCAAGGAGCTTCTGGAGACGTTGAAAGTGGGCATACTGCAGATCGAGGAAGCGGATCCGGAGAACATGCGTTTCATCCTGACCGTGGCGGAGGATCTGGACTGCTCCGGACTTCCCGTGTGCGACGAAACTATCTGCGTATACGACGAAGGCTTTCTCGCCGGTCTGCTTGGCGAGTACGCCGGTAGAAAGTTCGCCGCGAGGGAAGTGGATTGTTGGTGCTCGGGCGACCGCGTGTGTCGCTTCAATATCGAACAGCTGCCCGCGGAATGAATCATGCTGCTCGTCGATCCGGCCGCCCTCGATAAGATAAGCGAAGCGTTCTCTCTTCTCCTCAAGGGAGGCGCTCCGAAGCCGCTCTTCTTGCCGCCGGGGCACCCCGACGACGAGTTGAAGCAAGTCTACGGGTTCGTCAACGCGTTCATCGGAGAGTACGCGACCGCGACGGAGGCGGTTTTCGCCCTTTCCAAGGGGCGATTGGATTTTACCCCTCCCTCCAGCAAGCTTGCCGTCGCCTCTTCCATCAAGAGCTTGCAGGCGAGCTTGCGCCATCTGACATGGACCACGCAGCAGATCGCCAATGGAGACTACGAGCAGCACGTCAGTTTTATGGGCGACTTCGCGGAGGCCTTCAACTCCATGGCCGCCCAGCTCAAATCGTCGTTCGAACAACGCGAAAGCGCCAATAGCGCGCTTCGGGAACAGGTCGAAGAGCTGGGCAAGGCGCGCAGGGCGATGCTCAACATCATGGAGGATCTTGATGCCGCGAAAAAGGAGGCGGACGGAGCCAACAAGGCGAAAAGCGACTTCCTGGCCCGCATGAGCCATGAGATACGTACTCCGATGAACGCGATCATCGGCATGAGTCACCTCGCGCTGCAGACCGAACTGACCGCGAAGCAACACGACTATGTCTCCAAGATTCAGGCCGCTGCGCATACTCTTCTGGGGCTCATCAACGATATCCTCGATTTTTCCAAGATAGAAGCGGGAAAGATGGAGATGGAGAACATCCCGTTTTCACTTGACGAGGTGCTTTCCAACCTTGCGAACATCGTGGCTATCAAGGCCGAGGAGAAGGGGCTGGAGCTGTTTTTCAACGTCCGGCCGGATGTCCCGGACGCCTTGGTAGGCGACCCCCTCCGGCTTGGGCAGATATTCATCAATCTGGTCAACAACGCCGTCAAGTTCACGGAGAAGGGCGAGATCGTCGTCGCGTCGAAATCGAGCGGCAGAATGAAGAAACGGTTGTTCTACGCTGCATGGTGAAGGACAGCGGCATCGGTCTCACCGAAAAACAACGGGCGCGTCTCTTTCAATCCTTCAGCCAGGCGGACGGTTCGCACACACGGAAGTACGGGGGAACTGGTTTAGGTCTGGCCATCTGTAAACGTCTGACGGAGATGATGCGGGGAGATATCCGTGTGGAGAGCGAACCGGGGATGGGCAGCTCCTTCATTTTTACCGTTTCGTTAGGGCGAGGAACGGAGGATGTTCGCGAACGCTATGTTCCGGCGGTGGATCTTCGAGGCATGCGGACGTTGGTGGTCGACGACAATGCGACGGCGCGCGCGCTGTTTACAAAAAGTTTGGAGTCGTTCTCCTTCCGGGTTATCGCCGTGCAGTCGGGAGAGGCCGCGCTCGAAGAGCTGAAGGAAGCCTCCGCACGGGGAAATTCTTACCAGCTGGTGTTGATGGACTGGAAAATGGGCGGAATGAACGGCGTCGAGACCGTTGCGCGGATACGATCCTGCCCGGACCTCATCCTCGTTCCGCGTATCATCATGATCACGGCGTACGGACAGGACGAGATCCGACGGAGCGCCGAAGAAGCGGGAGCGGACGCGTTCCTGATGAAGCCGGTCAATCAGTCGGTGCTTTTCGATACTATAATGGGCGTATTCGGACATGGCGCTCGTTTCAAGAGCTCGTCTCCGGCGCCGGGAAGTAGTGAACCCGAGGGGATGCACCGTATCCGGGGAGCGCGCATTCTGCTCGCCGAGGACAACGAGATCAACCGACAGATCGCCGTCGAGCTGCTCGAAAAGGCCGGTATGGCGGTCGACGTGGTAACCAACGGAATCGAAGCGGTCGCGGCGGTCGACCGTTCATCGTATGATCTCGTCTTCATGGATATTCAAATGCCGGAAATGGACGGCTTCACGGCTACGCGGGAAATACGAAGGCTGAAAAAAACTGACGTCGCGGAACTGCCGATCATCGCCATGACCGCTCATGCAATGGCGGGCGACAGAGAGAAAAGTCTCGACGCCGGTATGAACGAACACGTCACCAAGCCCATCGACCCCTCGTTGCTTCTTCGGACGCTGCTTCGTTGGATACGACCCGGCGAACGCGCTTTGCCGGAGAACTTCGTGCCGCTGTCCAAAATGCTTGAAGAGGGGCTGAATCAAAGCGATCTGCCGTTGAAGGGAGTCCCTGGAATCAATGTGAAATCGGGTCTGGCGAAGGTTTCGGGTAATCGTCCGCTCTATAGAAAGCTTTTGGCGCAGTTCCGGGATAAATACCTCGACGCCGCTCGGGAGATCGCCGGTCTTCTCCGTTCCGACAAGAGCGTCGAAGCCGCGCGGTATGCGCATACAATCAAAGGCGTGGCTGCGAATCTGGGGGCGGACGATCTTTCGAGGGTGGCTGCGGAGCTTGAACGCTCGCTCAAAACGGGAAGAAAGGACGCGACGGACCTTCTTGCGGAGATGGAGGATCGTTTGCTCGTGCTCCGCGGTTCCTTGCAGCAACTTTTTCCGCACCCGGAGGTCGAAACGGAGAAGCTCCCTCGGAGCGAACCGCAGGCGATTTTCGCCCCGAAGGTCGCGGCGAAGCTGTCGCGGGAGATCGCCGCAGCCGTGGACGAAAATGTGCCATGGGCGTTGGAAAAACTGCACGAACTGCGGAACATGGCTCTTCCCGCTCCATTGGCGACTATCGCCGGGAGGGCTGCGGAGTATCTCGACAATTTCGACACGGACGAGGCGAAGGTCGAACTTGAGACTCTGGCGGATGCCATAGAAAAGGAAGCGGAGTGAGAAGAATGCTGAATACAAATAAGCCGAGAGTCTTGATTGTGGACGATACGCCTGTGAACATCCATGTCCTCATGGAGGCGCTCAAGGACGAGTACTCGATTCTTGCGGCCAAGGACGGAGAAAAGGCGCTTCGCCTGGCCGCCTCCGAGCCGCAACCGGACATCATTCTTCTGGACATCATGATGCCGGGTATGGATGGATACGAGGTGTGCGCCAAACTTAAAGAAAACCCGCGGACGGAAAACATCCCCGTGATCTTCATCACGGCTCTGACCGAGGAGGACGAAGAAGCCCGAGGTTTGGCGCTGGGCGCCGTGGACTATATCACCAAGCCGTTTCGTCCGGCTCTCGTCACGATACGGGTACGCAACCAATTGGAACTGAAAAAGCACAGAGACCATCTGGAGTCGCTCGTGAAAGAACGGACTTTGGAGCTGGAGCTGACCAGAGAGGCCACCATCGAATGTCTGGCGACCTTGTGCGAATGTCGAGACCCTGAGACGGGAGGGCATATTAACCGAACGCAGAACTACGTCAAGGCTCTTGCCGTGGAAGCCGCCAAGCATCCTCGTTTCACGACGTATCTAGGGGCGGAGGTCATCGAATTGCTCTACCTTTCCGCACCGCTGCACGACGTGGGCAAGGTGGGAGTTCCCGACGACATCCTGTTGAAGCCGGGGTCGTTCTCGGACGAGCAGTTCGTCGAAATGAAGAAGCATACCGCGTACGGCCACGACACGCTCGCGAAGGCGGAGGAAAAACTGGGGGGCAACTCCTTTCTCTGTCTGGCCAAGGAGATCGCGTACAGCCATCATGAGCGGTGGGATGGAGAAGGGTATCCCCTGGGGCTGAAAGGGGACGAGATCCCGCTCGGCGCGCGGATCATGGCGATCGCGGACGTGTACGACGCGATCATCAGCCGTCGCGTCTACAAACCGCCGATTCCTCACGGAGAAGCCGTTGGGATGGTTATGAAGGGCAGAGGGACGCAGTTCGACCCCGATCTGTGCGACGCGTTTTTGAACATCTCGGACAAATTTCTCGCGATCGCCATGGAATTCGCCGACTTCGAAAAGGATGCAAAAAGGGTCAGAGATTCGGAAAACAGATGAAAGAAGATATCATGCATCGCGCCGGAAAGGGCCGACGCCGCATACCACGTCCCTTCCATTGCGTGTAGTGTTCAGTACGGGGAGCGGATATAACCGCTCCCGATCTTCGCCATGCGGGGCTCGGGCGGGAGAAAAAAGGCGGGTTTTACTCCGCACCGTCCGCGTGCGGCGCGAACGCCCCGTGCCTGATGAACTTGAAGATCTCCTCCACCAGCTCGTCCGTCGGTTCCTTGCCGTCGAAGACGATGCATTTCAGGGCCACGAAGTTATAGATTCCCATCAGGATGTAGGAGAAGTACTCCGGGTTGATCTCCGTGAATTCTCCGCGCTTCTGCGCGTCGCCGATGCGCGTGACGTAGCGGGCGGCGAAGCTCTCGTAGTAATTTTTAAAGGCGTCCATATCCACGAACTGCGCCTGCCAGACGATCTTGAAGAGACCGATGTGCTTCGAGGCGAAAGAGAGGAACGTCTTGAGCCCGACGAACTCGGCCTCCTGTTGCGTCCGCGCCCCGGAAGCCGCGGCGCGTATCTCCCGCCTGAGGCGGCGTCCCAGTTCGTCCAGAAGATAGCGGAACGCGCTGATCTTGTCGGGAAAGTAGATATAGAACGTCCCGGAGGCGATTCCCGCTTTTTTCGCGATGTCGCTTATCTGCGTGTTGTAGTACCCGCTCTCCGCGAACAGCTCCTCCGCCGCGTCGCAGATGCGTTGCAGCGTCTCAGCCCCCCGGGCCGTCTTCGGTTTTTTGACCAGATTCACGTTACCACCCCGTTCGAGGAATTGCTTCGCCTCACATGATAGCACAGAAGGGGCGCCGCGATCTTCGCATATCTCGCCCGACCGGGAAAAGGACGGAACGGCGTTGATCAGAATCGTCCATTGTATGCAGCGATGCCGGAGCGCGTTGCAGTGTGTTCGCAAGCGCGCACTCCTCCCCGTTTCTATAGACTGAAATAACAGAAAAATGACGGAAGGTCCTTGACAGGCTTCGGGGAAGCGTGCTATTCTGTGCGCATTATGAAGAGTGATTCATGTTTCATTTAGACGCGCCGGGAAGCTCGCCGAAAATTCGCGGCCGTCGAGCGTCGCACATTCGAAGGAGGGGATAGGTAATGGATATTTCCAGGAAGAGATCCGCACTCATGGTCCTCATCGCGTTCCTGTGGCTCGGCATCACCGTACTTGGCATGCAGAAGCTGTTTTTGCCCGCAATGATTCTCGGAGTCGTTCTTATGTTCGTGCACATGTTTCTCGGCGTGGCCCGCAAGGGCGTCGTCTCCGCGCTGTTTCTGATTTACCCGCTGCTGGCGTGGGGCGTGCTCTGGGGGGCGAGCTTCATCCTCTCCAAGCACTATTCCGACGCGTTCGCTGGGCAGATGCCGGCCTTCACCATTCTGGGCCTTCACCCCTCCTTCGCGTGGACCGTGCTCACCTACTGGATCGGTGGTATGCTGACGTTGACGGTCGGTTTCATGTTCCTCAGGAGCGAATGGCTTTCCGATAAGGACTGGGACGAGTTTCTGGCGACAATCGCAAGCGACAAGGAGGGGTGCGTAACTATGGAAAAGACACTCATCATCGGGTTTTCCGTGGCGATGATCGTCGCCTCCTTCCTCATCGGATGGTGGGGCGAAGAGAAAGGTGACCCTCCAATAAGGCCTTCTTCGGCAGCACCGGCATGTTCGGGCCCGCTCGCGGTGGGCCTCTCCAGCACCGCCGCCGTGGCCAGCGCGTTCGCTCTGGTGGGCGTGCCCGGTATCATCTACGCGACCGGCAACCCCATGACCTTCTGGATGCTCTCCTCTGCCGCCTTCACCATGGCCTACATCATCCTCGGCAAGAAGGTCCGCGCGATGGCCGAGATCGGCGAAGTGGCCAGCCTCGGCGACATTTCCGACCTCCGCTTCAACAAAAACAGGCCTCATCAAGGCGCTTCTCTCCGTGGTCATCTTCCTCGGCTGTATCGCCTACCTTTCCGCCCAGATCAAGGCCGGTTCCGAGCTCTTCGCCCATCTTCTGGGGTGGGAGCCGATCGTCGCCGCGTTCGTCATCTTCGGCATCCTCACGGTCTACACCGCCATCAGCGGCGAGGTCGGAGGTCTTTTGACGCAGGCGTTCCAGGGGCTGGTGATGGTGGCGGCGGGGCGTGATCATGATCGTCTCCTTCTACGCCATGACCGGCGGCTTCAGCAACGTCATGCAGGCTGTGGGCCTCTCTCAAGGAGGTTGGTCGGCGGCGACGTGACCAAGCCGCTCGGTCCCGACTTCCTCAAACGGCGTGGGGCAGACTGCCGGGAACCATCAGCATGGGTCTGGATGCTCATCCCCATCCTCGGCACCATCGGTCAGCCGCAGGTGCTCACCAGGATGTACGCGCTGAAGAACCCGAAGGAGATGCCCAAGCTCAGCCTCTAGCTCTGCGCTCTCACACGCCGTCGTGGGGTTCTTCGCGGTGGTGGTGGCGTACGGTGTGCTCTTCCTCGTGGCGACCGGCAAGGTGAACCCGCTTGCGGTGGCCGACCGGGCGATCTTCGTCTTCGCCGACGAGGCGGGATTCGTCGCGCAGCTTTTCGTCTACGCGGCGGTGCTCGCTGCGGCGATGTCCTCCGCAAGCCTCTTCCTCTCCATCTGCGCCGGGATCATCTCCAGAGACCTGCCCAGCGCCCTCGGATGAAGATCCCCGAGAACCGGCAGATCACGGCGTCCCGGATCACGATGTTCGCCATCGGCATCATCTCCATCTTCTTCTCCATCTACAGGGGGGACATGGTCGCCCATCCTCGGGACCTTCGGCTGGGGCACGCTGATGAGCGCGACCTTCCCCGTCTTCATCATCGGGCTGTTGTGGGGACCGTGCGAACGAGGCGGGCGTGATGACCGGAGATGATCGCCTCTCTCGGGCTGAACCTGCTTTCCCTGGACGTCCTTCAAGTGGCCCGGCGGCATGCCCGGATACTTCTACATCATCGCCATCGCCGTCTCGCTGACGATCTTCGTCTCGCTGATGACGAAGGAGCAGAAGCTGAACAAAAAAGTTGCAGGCCGTCATCGACCTGTAAGACGCTTTCTTCCGGTCCGCCTCGCTCGTGCGGGCGGACCGGAATTTTACACAATCCAAGGAGGAGATCGGAATGAAACTTCTCGCCCTGAACGGAAGCCCCCGGGCCGACGGCAACACCTTTCGCTATCTGAACATGATTCTGGAGCGCGCGAAGAGCCTCGGCGCGGAGACCGAGCTGATCCAGCTCGCGGATAAGAATCTCAGGGGGTGCAGAGGATGCTACGAGTGCATCGCTGCCAAACGCTGCACTCTGGACGACGACTTCCAGGG
>CAXXRY010000012.1:0-13277 GCA_963668335.2 Aminobacteriaceae bacterium
TTCTTTAATGACCAGACAACCGGTCGTGAGTCAATTCTGACCGACTACAACTTCGACTAAGTTAAATTTCTTGTAAGAAAGTTAAAACAAATCAACTTAAAAAGTGAATAGCAAAAGGTCTGGCCATCCCGGTCAGGCCTTTTTATTTTTTATATAATTCAATATATTAATTCTACCTGCTTGGCAAACTTCCGATAAATATCCCATACTCTGAAATTGAAGCTTAACATACTTGTAATTTTCTTCTCATCTTTCTGACGCCGTTCTGCAACGTTTAATTCATAGGATCAGGTCAGCTAATATGAAATTCTGAGGTTACTATGCACTGCGTAAGTCCATTTCGTCTTCCAAGAAAAACGCCATTTGGTATTGGTGAGACCGTTGCCGAATGGGCAACCGGATTAAGCAAACTGGATAAGTTCTACGCCCAGCGGCCGGCCGGCTGCGACACGCAAGCTTTCCTTCGTTTCACTCTGGAGATCCTGGGTATCGATTATCAGGTTATGAGGGGCTCTCTGGAGAGCGTACCGAAAACCGGACCAACCGTGGTGGTTGCCAACCATCCACTAGGATGTGTCGAAGGCGTTATCCTTGCAGAAATGCTGCTTACAATTCGCAGCGATATCCAGATTCTGGCGAATCAGTATCTGAAAACCGTTCCCGAGCTGGACGAACTCTTTATCGGTGTTGATGTATTTGAAGGCCAGAACGCACATAAAGCCAATCTGAGAGCGCTGCGCACTGCAAACAAACATCTGGCAAATGGTGGCTTGTTGCTGATGTTCCCGGCTGGTGAAGTTTCTCAGTTGGTTGACAGAAAACAAAAAAAACTGGAGGACAAGGAGTGGAGCCGTTCGGTCAGCTCACTGATCCACCGGAATAAAGCCGTTGCTGTCCCGATATTTATCAACGGCCACAATTCACAGCGCTTCTATATGGCAGGCAAGATCCACCCGCTTCTGCGCACCCTGATGTTGGGCAGGGAACTGTTGAACAAGAAGCAGAAAACCATCTCTATCGCCATCGGTGACACCATTAAATATAAAGAAGTAAACACCCTTTGTGATCAGAAACTGGTGAACTACCTGAGGCTGAACACCTACCTTCTGAACCGGGCCGCAAACCAACCCGAATCAGAGATAGCGGTTCAGGACATCAATGTTGTGCCTGTGGCACCGGCACTTCCCCTGGAAGATATTCAACAAGATCTGAACGAGCTTCCTGCAGATCATCATATGCTCTCCAGTGGCGAGTTTGAGGTTTACTGTACCACTGCCGATCACATTCCATCTGTTATGCATGAGATTGGTCGTCTAAGAGAGCTTAACTTCCGCCAGGTAGGTGAAGGCACTGGGTTGGAACTGGATATTGATGAGTTCGACAAGCAATATCTGCACTTATTTGTCTGGGACAAAGAAAAACAACAGCTCGTGGGGGCTTACCGTCTGGGCGTGGTAGACCAAATTACCAGAAACCAGAATCTGAACGGACTCTATTCCCGAACTTTGTTCAACTATGACGAGCGCTTCCTCAAGCGTATGAATGGTGGAATGGCGATCGAAATGGGCCGCTCCGTAATTGCGGAAGATTACCAGCGCAGCATGAGTGCCCTGCTTCTACTCTGGAAAGGTATCGCAACCTATGTGCAGCGTAACCCGCAGTATACCCACCTGTTTGGCCCGGTAAGTATCAGTAATGAGTACAGCCATGAAGCAAGGCAGCTACTTGCTGAAACCATGACCCTGCACCATTACGATATTGAAAGCGCTAAATGTGTAACAGCATCTAATCCTCTGGAAACAAAGACATCCTCATGGAACACCAGCCTGCTGACCGCTCTCGGTGACCTGCAGCTGTTGTCACGAGTTATCGCTCGTCTGGATGACGGCAAAGGCGTACCAGTTCTGCTGAGACAGTATCTGGGTCTTAACGGTAAACTGGTCTGCTTTAATGTGGATCCGGCGTTTAACAACGCACTGGATGGACTGATTGTCGTAGATTTGAGAAAAGTACCGAAAAAAACGCTGGGCCGCTATATGGGTTTTGAACAAGCTGAAAGCTATCTGTTGCATCATCTGGTATATGATTAAAGCCTTACTTCCCGTCCTATAAAGGGGTGTAGCGCCCCTTTTTTGTTTTATCAAGCAACCACAAAGCTTCTTTCGATAGATATCCCACTCTTTGCTCTTTTACGAAAAAAGTTGCAGAATCCAGAAAACATCAACTAAGTTTAATTAGCTGTTAAAATTTGTTAAAAAATAGTACATTGTATCGTCGTAAAAATGACAGTAACCAAGAATTCATGGATTGCCAGTCAAATTTTGTTGTCAATGATTGCTTTTTACCGTAGATATAATTACATCATAAAAAACTTAATTAGTATAACCAGCAGCAATATGAGTGCATTTTCATTCAACGCTGTTTTGTAAAATTATTAGATATGTCAGTGGGTACATTTATGACTAAGAGCTATTCATCTTATGCTCAATTTTTCCTTGCGCTTTTAATTTTGCTTAACTTCACCCTGCTGTCAGGACTCCCTCCTGTCATTATGTGGTGTACAGGCATTATCCTTCTCGCTGCCAGCCTGATTCTGGCGGTAAAAAGTGCGAACGAAACTCAAACATTAGAACAAAATCAACAGGCAGATGAACACCTTAATCAGGAACTCTCTGACAGAGTGTCACTATTAACACAACAACTTAATGACACTTACAATGTATTCAGCCAAGTAGCCCCTATTTGGCAGCGCCAATTGCAGACCTGCTCCGGCCAGATGGAAGACAACATATCCACTCTGACAGAAAAATTTGCCGTACTGGCAAATGAGATGAACCAGGTCACTCAAGCATCACACCTTGGAGACGAAGGACATGTCCTGCACAACGATGAACAGGATCGCCATCGTCTGGAAAATATCTCCGAGAAATTCCTTCAGATTGAAAACTCTAATAATCAGCTTGCATCCCGAATCAGCAACCTGACCCAATACACCTCCGAGCTGGAATCCATGGCCAGTGATGTCGGGGCGATTGCCGACCAAACCAGCCTGCTTGCACTCAATGCTGCCATTGAAGCCGCCCGTGCCGGTGAGTCAGGCCGTGGATTCGCCGTGGTAGCCGATGAAGTTCGCAAGCTATCTTCCCAGTCAGGTGAAACCGGTGAGCATATTATTGAAAAAATGGCAGAGGTCGCGAATATCGTTCAGGAGCTCTCCGAAGTCTCCAACCAGACCAATGAATCAATCACCGATGCTATTTCATCCAGCCAGGAAGTGATCGAAGGGGTAATAGGTAACCTGACCACCCGGAGCGACAAACTGAGGGAAGAAGGGAACAAACTACTTGAGCTAAGCCTGCAGACTCATGGCGAAATTGAACAGATGCTAGTGGCCTTCCAGTTTCAGGACCGCATTAGCCAAATAATTGCCCAGGTTGTCTCCAGTATGGACAATATGTCAGCACTAGCTCAGGAACGCTATGAGAGACGCAATTCAGGTGAAATACTGGAACCACTGGATGTTAAGTCTCTGATTGAATCCATGAAACAGGAATATGTTACCTCAGAGCAGTTTGTGAACCATAGCTGTGATGGTTCCGGGCGGGGTGACAGCGACGCTGCTGCATCATCTATCTCATTTTTTTAGATTTTCAACCATAAGGGAAGGAGTCATTAGATGTCCAAAAACATACTAGTTGTTGACGATTCTGCATCTATACGCCACGTGGTTGGCATTGCCTTGCGCGGTGCCGGCTACAACGTTCTGGAAGGGGTTGATGGTAAGGATGCTCTGACCAAACTGAATGGTCAGAAAATTCACCTGATCATCAGTGATGTCAATATGCCGAATATGGATGGCATCGAATTTCTGAAATCAGTCAGGACCAACCCAAAGTACAAATTCACCCCAGTCATTATGCTAACGACTGAATCCGGTCAGGCGAAAATGGCCGAGGGTAAAGCTGCAGGGGCTAAGGCATGGGTAGTGAAACCCTTCCAGCCAAAACAAATGCTGGACGCCGTAGCGAAACTGATACTGCCTTAACCCAGAAAGTAGCTTAAAGAAGAATCACGTTCCCAACACAACATATATAACGTTCAGTAATGGCAACCAGGTGGCAGACAAGGTATCAGCCACCCAGGTAAACGGAGAATAAAATGGGAATTGTTACAACACAACAGCAAGAAGACACATTGCAGCTCACTGTCGGTAGTGAAATGTCCATTTACACCGCAACTGAGCTGAAAACGGAACTGTACCGGGACTGGGACAAAGCAAAAGAGATTGAAGTCAATCTATCTCAGGTTGATGAGTTAGACAGTGCCGGGATCCAGATCCTATTACAAATGAAATACGACAGCGAGCGTCTTAAAAAGCCAGTTCGCTTTGTTGAACACAGCCCGATAGTTATCGAAGCGCTGGAGATGCTCGATCTGATCAGCCGCTTTTCTGATCCAGTGGTAATTTCTGCAGATAAGGCGGAGGTATAACCATGAGTGATGAAGCTAAACAGATATTCCTTCAGGAATCCGAAGAGTTATTGCAGGAGATGGAAGACGCCCTGCTGATGATGGAAGAAGAACCTGAGGATGCGGAGCACCTAAACAGTGTCTTTCGCGCTATGCATACCATCAAAGGCTCCGGCGGCATCTTTGGCTTTGACTATATTGTCAGCTTTACCCATCCGGTCGAGACTGAACTGGATAAAGCCCGTACCGGTGATCGCCCTGTAGATCAAGAGCTGGTCGCCCTGCTGTTGCAGTGTAAAGACCATACCGCAGCTCTGGTAGAATTTGCCGCCCGGTCAAATGACGAAGCTATCCCTGACGAGCTGAAAGAACAGGGAAAGCAACTTATTGCTGAACTGGAAGGCACCGACAGCCAGGCGGCACCAACCAGCGATATTACTCTGGCAGATCCGGCCGCCCATGTAGAAAAGCTATTTGAAGAGCAGGCCTATGCCGAAAAAACACTGGTTTATCTCCCTCGACTTTAAGCCTGATACTTTCCGCAACGGATTTGACCCCCTATCCTTCCTCCGCTATCTGAGTAATCTTGGTGAGATCATCAAGGTGATCACCCTATACCACCCGGAAGAAGAAAATGGCGCAGAGATGGACCCAGAAAGCTGCTATCTTTCTTTCCGCATTGCCTTCAACAGCTCCGCCAGCAAGAGCGAAATCAGCGAGGTATTCGAATTTGTTCAGGAAGACTGCGATATCCGCATCCTTCCCCCCCCAATCGAGGCATTCAGAATATATCAACATGCTTCATGAGGTTTCCGAAAGTGACCTCAAACCACTGGGCGAGCTGTTACTGAGCATCGGGGCTGTAACTGAATCCGAGCTGGAGCAAGGGTTGCATGCTCAGCAAGCTTCGGAAACAGAAGAAGATAAAAAACCGATTGGTAAGATCCTTGTCGAACAGCAGGTTATCGATAAAACCGTAGTTAAAGAGGCCCTGAAAAAGCAGGCGGTAATCAAAGAAAAGGTCACCAAGGAAGGCCGGTCCATCCGTGTCGATGCACAGAAGCTCGGCCAACTTATTAACCTGGTTGGAGAGCTGGTTATTTCCAGTGCTTCCATACGCACCCAACTGGGCTACCTTAACCAGCCAAACCTGAATGACGCCGCTTCCAGCATGGAGCTGCTGGTTGAAGAGATCCGTGATACCGCACTTCAGTTGCGAATGGTGCAGATAGGTGAAACCTTCTCCCGTTTTAAACGCGTGGTTCGTGATGTCAGTAAAGAACTTGGCAAAGAGATCGATCTTGCCATCAGCGGTGGTGAGAGTGAGCTGGACAAATCTGTAGTGGAGAAACTCAATGATCCCCTGACTCACCTGGTACGCAACTCACTGGATCATGGTATTGAGCTACCGGAAGACCGTATCGCAGCGGGCAAACCGACCAAAGGTACCTTAACTCTGAATGCTTATCATGACTCAGGGCATATTGTGGTTGAAGTCACTGACGATGGTGCGGGACTGGATGTAGATAAGATACGCACCAAAGCCGAAGCCATCGGACTGGTTTCACCGGATCAGATACTGAGCCATCAGGAACTTCTTCAACTTATTTTTGAGCCCGGATTAAGCACCAAAAAAGAAGCATCTAACCTTTCCGGCCGCGGTGTCGGTATGGATGTGGTGAAGCGCAATATCGAATCCCTGCGCGGGGCGATTGAGTTAGAAAGTGAAAGAGGTAAAGGCACCAAAACTACTATTCGACTGCCATTGACACTGGCCATTATCGACGGCTTCCTGGTCGGAGTTGAGAATGAATCCTACATCATTCCTCTCAGTATGGTTCAGGAGTGTATCGAGTTCGGAGCCGAGCAACTGCAGCAGAATAAGAACTATGTGAATTTCCGGGGTGAAGTGATGCCGTTTATTCATCTGCGTCAGTTCTTCGGTCTTCCGCCAGCGAGCAGTGAACAGCGTGAGTCACTAGTGATCGTCCGCTTCGGCCGCACCCGTGCAGCACTCGTTGTCGATACCCTGCTAGGTGAACAGCAGACAGTAATAAAACCACTTGGTGCTGTATTCCAGAACCTGGCCGGGATCAGCGGAGCCACCGTGCTCGGCAGTGGAGGTATCGCTTTGATCCTGAATATTCAGGAACTTATTGAACGTGCAGAGCAGATAGCTGAAATTATGAGCAAAAATGCTGAGATATCTGCACCAGAATTAACCCTGTTTCAGAATTAACCCTGTTTTATAACGAACCAAGAGGACTCTGTATCGTGACCCAAGAAATAACACCGTCTGGTCAATCCAGCGCAGTGTCCGTAGCAGGCAACGTGACACAATACCTGACTTTTCTCTGCTCGGGCGAAAGACTGGCAGTCGAAATCCTCGATGTAAAAGAGCTGATCGAGATGACCAATATGACCCGTGTACCGATGACACCGGATTTTATCCGTGGGGTCATTAACCTGCGCGGCAGTGTGGTCCCGGTTGTTGACCTTTCTGCCCGTTTGGCAGGGAAAAAGTGTGCACTCACCAAGCGCAGCTCCATCGTTCTTGTTGAGGTAATCCACGGAAAACACGCTCAAACACTGGGAATGCTGGTCGATGAGGTCAGCGAAATCCTGGAAATCGACTCAAACCATATCCAGCCGCCACCAAGCTTTGGCGCCAACATCCGGACTGACTTTATCCAGGCTATGGGTAACGTTAACGGAGAATTTATTATCCTTCTGGCTATCGACAAGGTACTTTCCGTGGAAGAACTCTCCACACTCAATGAAATCACCAATCAGGCCAGCAAACTGGAATATAAAAACGAACAAACCAACGCTATTGGCATTCAGGAACAGCTTTAGAGTTGTAAAAATATAATCAGGAAAAAATAACTCTCTTGGAGTGATAACTATGTTAAATAAACTCAGACTTGGCACCCAAATCGGCTTAGGATACGGATTACTAATCATTCTATTGATTATGGTATCTTCTTCCGCTTACATCGGCCTGACTAACGCAGTAAAAGGCTTTAGCGATTTCCGTACTTTGGCAGGCAACACGAATATTGCATCAGGCTTGCAGTCCAGCATGATGGAGGCTCGCTTGTATGCCCTCGCTTACTTACGCACCCATTCAGAAAGCAATAAAAAAGCCTTTCAGGATCACTTAATCAGCCTGGACACACTGATTACACAAGCAAAAAAAGACATTCAAGATCCAGAACGTGCAGATAAAATTAACCAAATAGAGCAGTTGTTCAACACCTATCAACAGGCCTTTGTTACGGTCAGTGATCTGAACACACGCCACGATACACTACTCTATGATGTTTTGACTCCATTGGGTTGGGAAATGACCAATGCGCTGGCAGACATCGCTGACTCCGCTTATCTTGATGCCGAAACTGATATTGCGGTTAACGCACTACGTAGTAGTGAGTCACTATTACAAGCCCGCTTACTGATCATGAAGTATACCGATGCCAACCAGCAAAAGGATATTGATGCTGCGTATCAGAAAATGACAGGAGAGCTGTCTCAGCAAGAGAAGAAACTAGATAATCTGATCCGTACCAGAGAAAGACGCGAACAGCTGCAGAAGTTTAGTCTTGCTCGAGAGAAATATCTGGTCGGTGTAAAAGAAATTAATCAGGTTGTTATCCAACGCAATGATCTGGTAAAGGCTGAGCTAGAAAGAATTGGACCTATCGTTGCTAAGAACAGTGAATTTGTAAAATCCTCTATTCAGAATGAACAGCAAGAACTTGGTACGACAGTGACCCAGGTAAACGACCGAACTATCAACACCGTTATCTGGGTAAGTGGTATCGCGGTGTTAGTCGGCATTATCCTGGCTTATATTCTGACTCGTATTATCCGTCGTCCGCTGGGTGGCGAACCTCGTGAAATGCAGGATATTGCCCGTAGCATTGCTGATGGTGATCTGACCATCAAGTTCAACGATCCTGACAAAGCAACCGGTGTTTACGGTGCAATGATGGATATGACCAATGGCCTGAATGAAGTTATCCAACAGGTACGCTCTGGCTCTAACAACCTGAGTACTGCTTCTCAGCAGGTTAACGCAACAGCTCAGGGAATTAGTCAGGCTGCAACTGAGCAGGCATCCGGGGTAGAAGAAACCACCGCAGCGGTTGAACAACTGAATGCATCTGTCCAGCAGAACACCGAAAATGCCCGCGTCACGAACAACATGGCGACGACTGCAGCCCAACAAGCAGAACAGGGCGGCAAGGCTGTAATCCAGACCGTTGAAGCGATGAAGCAGATCGCTGAGAAGATCAGTCTTATCGAAGATATTGCTTACAAAACTAACCTACTCTCCCTGAACGCAGCGATTGAAGCAGCCCGTGCCGGCGAGCACGGTAAAGGCTTCACTGTGGTCGCATCAGAAGTACGTAAACTGGCAGAAAACAGCTCCACCACCGCTCAGGAAATCAACGAACTGGCAACCCGAAGCGTAGGCATCGCTGAGAATGCCGGTAACCTGATTGAAGAAATCGTACCTAGCATTAAAAAGACCGCAGATCTGGTTGAAGAAATCACGGCCTCTTCTGAAGAGCAGGCGTCTGGCATTGCCCAAATCAATGAATCCATGGTTCAGTTGGATAAGGCAACCCAGCAGAATGCATCTGCTTCAGAAGAGCTGGCAGCAACAGCAGAAGAGCTTAGCGGTCAGGCAACCCAGTTGATCCAGGCTGTTGCCTTCTTCAAGGTGCAGGACCTGATGCGTTCAGCCTCTCCGACTGGAGTAATGAACCAACCGATAGCTCAGCCGGTAGGACGCAGGACTGACAATATGGATCTTGATAACGCTGAATTTGTAAACTTCTAAGTTCGCAAGCATCCACAATAATCTCAAGCTACCGAACACCTTAGAAGTAGCGGTAGCTTGAATACAGTATTATCACTTTGGAGAAAGTTGTCCTTTATGACCCGATTCAGACAACTGGTTTTAACCAAACCAGCCAGACTCAGTTATAAGGGGTAATTTTCGGATAATTATTTCTATTGAAAAAGTCGGTATTTAACTTGTTTACCAATCTCAGCTTCGCTGACAACAACGATCCGTTGGCTTCAGAAATCACAGGCAATCGCCTTGCTGAAGTTAACCCTATTACTCGGTATGAGTTTATGCTTTTTAGGGAGCTGCTCTATAACCAGGTAGGGATTAACCTGAACCCATCGAAAAAGACACTGTTGGAATCTCGGCTGGCGAACCGTCTGGTTCACCACGGCTTTACTACGTATTTTGATTACTATCAGCTGATACAAAGCGAAGATGATAATGGTGAAATGCAGATGCTTATCGACCTGTTGACCACCAATGAAACCTTTTTTTTCCGTGAATCTGCCCATTTCGACTATCTGGGTGAGCAGATCCTCCCTCACTACCGCTATATGCCTATCCGTATCTGGAGCGCAGCCTGCTCATCAGGAGAAGAGACCTACAGTCTGGCAATGTTGCTGAATGAGCTTCACGAAGGAAAAAACTGGGAGCTTATCGGCTCGGATATCAGCCAGAGGGTTCTGGAAAAAGCCCGTGCCGGACACTACCCGATGCTGCGCTACGAAGGTATTCCCCAACCATACCTGAAAAAATACTGTCTGCGCGGAACAGGTTCTCAGGAGGGCACTCTGCTGATCAATAAAACCCTGCGCGAGCGGATCAAGTTCTGCCAGGTAAACCTGAACGCACAGCTGGCAACTATGGGGCAGTTTGATGTCATATTCCTGCGCAATGTATTAATTTACTTTAATCAGGAAAAGAAAGCCGATGTCGTCAAGCGAGTCGTTAATCAGTTGAAACCCGGCGGTCACCTGTTTATCAGCCACACAGAAAACCTGCAGGGTATTGATGCTGGTTTACGTATGATTCGTCCGTCAATATTCAGAAAACAGAGTTAATACTCCATAATAAAGAGCTAACTCTCTATAATAAACAGATGATACCTGTATCATATTTGTCATATAACCAAATACAGAGGCAATACTGGTAATACGCTATGATTAACGTTCAGTTAGTAGATGATTCTGCCTTGGTCAGAAAGCTGCTTCAGGAACAGCTTGAACAAACCCCGGGAATTCGTATCTCTGGCTCTGCACGTGATCCTATTTTCGCTATGCGTAATATGGAAAAACAGTGGCCGGATGTGATTATTCTGGATATCGAAATGCCGCGCATGGATGGCATCACCTTCCTGAAAAAAATCATGGCAGAAAGGCCAACCCCCATCATTATCTGCTCTACCCTGACACAAAAAGGGGCAGATACTACGATGCAGGCGATGTCAGCCGGTGCCGTGGATATTATCACCAAACCCCATAGCGAACTGCGCTCCTTTGTAGAAAGCTCAAAAGAACGCCTTATTCAGGCAGTAAAAGCCGCCGCTCAGGCAAGAGTCAGCGCCGCATCACGCCCCAAACCCAAAATGCTTCAGCAGCCAATGGAAAAACTGACCGCCGATGCGGTTCTACCGGCTCATTCGGAAAAAAAGGTCTTTTCAACAACAGATAAGGTTGTTGCTATCGGCACTTCAACCGGTGGTACACAGGCACTGGAAAAAGTACTGACCAGGCTTCCGCGTACAACACCAGGTATTGTTGTCGTGCAGCATATGCCTGAGCAGTTTACTGCCGCCTTCGCCGAACGTCTGAATCAGCTCTGCGACGTCACGGTCAAAGAAGCCAGAGATGGTGATCGGGTGATCTCCGGTACCGTACTGATAGCCAATGGCGGTAAGCATATGCTGCTTACCCGCAATGGTGCTCAGTATGCCGTCGTTATCAAAGATGGCCCATTGGTCAGCCGCCACCGCCCTTCTGTCGATGTTCTGTTCCGCTCCGTCGCTAATGCTGCCGGACATAATGCTATCGGTATTATCATGACCGGAATGGGAGACGACGGAGTCAAGGGAATGCTGGAGATGAAAAAAGCCGGAGCGAACACCTATGCTCAAGATGAAGCATCCTGTGTAGTCTACGGTATGCCAAAAGAAGCTATTCGACACGGAGCAGCCAGTTACGAAATTTCACTGGAGAATATCCCGCAGCTGATCGCCAGTTTTTAGGACATCAGCAAAAAAGAAGATACTGAAAGTCAGCCCTTCAGTATCTTCTCTATCCATCAACTGCTTTATCCACCAATAACTAAGCCGCCTCTCCACTTAGTTGTTCCAGTGCGGCAATCACTCTATCTGCCGCATTTTCCATCTGCTCCAGATAATGGAAAGCATCTTCGGTTCGGTTTTCATGCAATGCATCAAGCGCTTTTTTACCAAATGTATGCACCTCTTCATGAGGTTTTTCCAGACGCCTGAAGGTATCACTCTGAGAAAACTGCTCTTTTCCGCGCCCCTCATAATACCATTGCCCCAAACGACACTGGTGATGCCCGTTAACAACACTGCTGTTTGTCTCATTGCTACGGATATGCTGGTAAATATCCAGCTTCCAGGAAATATGATCCAGTTCAACCAGACGTAAGAAAATAAGATTATAACTTCGGTTAACCGCAGAATAGAGTTTGTCTGAGTTGACTATAAGGTGGGTAATAATATCGACCAATTCCTCAACTTCATTTCCCAGCACCTCAAACTCTTCCTGAACCTGCCCCATATCATCATAGCAGGCGGTGGTATTCTCACTAATCTGACCAACCACTCCTTTGATCTGCTGAGCTGACTCACCAGCGGTCTGCGCCAGAGTCCTCACTTCATCAGCCACAACAGCAAACCCGCGGCCATGCTCTCCGGCTCGGGCTGCCTCAATAGCTGCATTCAGAGCAAGCAGGTTGGTCTGTTCTGATACCGTATCAATGGTAACCACAAAGCGGGCTATATCTTCCGCATTCAGTTTCAGGGCACTTACCTGTTCCCCGGCATTAGCTGTATTCTCTTTCGTGGTGAGCAATCTTGTTTGGAATTCTTTAAGCAGAGCAATCCCGTCCCGGGTTTCAGCTTTGTATGAGGTTAAAAAACCCTCTGTCTGCTCTGCAGAGTTCGCCAGATATCCCCGAATCTGTTTGAGCGGCTCTGTAGAACTAAGCACCCGATCAAGCATAGCCATGCCAAAACCAACTCGTTGTTTAAGCTCCGTATTTTCTTTCTCCAATTCAGAGAGCCTGAAAAAAAGCTTTTGTTCATCCGCCTTGTGAGATTGCAATTCATTCTTCGATACGTTCAGTTCATTTTCCAACAAACGTATCTTTTCTGCTGAGATCAATTTGTACATTCGTTACGCGCCCTGACATTATTTAAGATTTCATTAGTTACAACCTTTATTCAGTACAATATAAGCCATTTCTAAAATAACACCAGCTCATTTCCCAAAAAGAGCGCGAACTCCTCCACTCAGTTTTCTTTAGCCTAAACGCAAAAAGCCTCAGCATTTCTGCTGAGGCTTAATATAAGTGGCGGAGCGGACGGGACTCGAACCCGCGACCCCCGGCGTGACAGGCCGGTATTCTAACCAACTGAACTACCGCTCCACACTAAATTGTTTTCATCCAAAGTCTTACTTATAACTGCTTCGGACGATAAATTGGCACTGTTGCGCTGTCAGATTTTGTCGTGAAAAGCGCAGTGTACGTTAGTACATGAGCATCGCAGCGGCAAAATAGGCAAGCTACAGGGTCAATTTACGTTCAAAGCCTGGCGATGTCCTACTCTCACATGGGGAAGCCCCACACTACCATCGGCGCTATTGCGTTTCACTTCTGAGTTCGGCATGGAGTCAGGTGGGTCCACAACGCTATGGTCGCCAAGCAAATTCTTTAATTCGGAAAGCTGTTT